>JAJPJF010000059.1 GCA_021324415.1 Nostocales cyanobacterium Centralia_MAG_434 | reverse complement strand
GGTTTGTGTTAGATTTGCGTGGCAATCCTGGTGGATTGTTGGTCTCTAGTGTTGAAATTGCGCGCATGTGGCTGGATAACGGTGGGATAGTGCGGACAGTAAACCGTGCTGGAGGTAGTGAGGAACTGAAAGCAAATAAAACAGCACTGACTAAAAAGCCGTTGGTTGTTTTAGTAGATGGCAATTCAGCCAGTGCCAGTGAAATTCTCACAGGTGCTCTCAAAGATAACAAACGTGCAGTTGTTGTAGGGACAACAACTTTTGGCAAAGGCTTAGTCCAAGAGTTGCATCAACTTTCTGATGGCTCTGGGTTGGCAGTGACAGTAGAGCATTACTTCACACCAAATGGCACAGATATTCACCACAAAGGAATTCAGCCAGATGTTAAGGTAAGCTTAACACAAGCTCAACAGCAGGAGCTAGGAACACACCCAGCACTCATCGGCACTCACTCTGATCCCCAGTATGCTCGAGCGGTTAATGTTTTAACAAATAACAACCTTGCCAAATACCCACGAAACCAACAATCACTGCACTCCAATATTAGAAAAGGTGTGCGGTCATAAATTTACTATTAAATTCTTAACTATACCCTAAGAGGGTTGACAATTCCCTGAATTAGATTCGGGGAATTTTTGTAATGGATAAAGCCAAGTCTTGGTTCGGTATTCCTGAAAGTCAAAACAGCAAGGCGATTCGCTACAGTGGAAAAATAATTGAACCGCTATTCATACACAATCATGAGTATCAACTCTGCCATTTTAGATAATCCTTTACTCAAGGGCTCCGGCTTACCTCCTTTTGCAGACATTACACCAGAGCAAATCGTCCCGGCATTTCATCAATTGTTGGCAGAACTGGATCAAGAGCTTGCCACAATTGAAGCGAATGTCAAACCGACTTGGAGCAGTTTAGTAGAGCCTGTAGAAAGGTTAGTCGAACGGCTAAATTGGAGTTGGGGCATAGTTAATCACTTAATGGGTGTGAAAAATAGCCCTGCACTGCGCGAAGCTTATGAAGCAGTACAGCCACAAGTGGTGCAGTTTCTCAATAAGTTGGGGCAAAGCCAACCAATTTACAATGCTTTTAAAGCGTTGCAAGCAAGTGATCAGTGGGCAACTTTAAACAATGCCCAACAGCGGATTGTAGAAGCAGCTATCCGTGATGCTGAACTTTCAGGCGTTGGCTTACAAGGTAAAGCACGGGAGCACTTTAATGCCATTCAGATGGAGTTAGCTGAACTTTCTACGAAGTTCTCTAACAATGTGCTAGACGCCACCAACGCCTTTGGCTTAACCTTAACAACTCGAGAAGAAATCGATGGCTTACCTCCTAGCTTACTAAGTCTAGCAGCACAAACAGCACGAGCAGCAGGAGAAGAAAATGCGACACCCGAAAATGGACCTTGGCGCATCACTTTAGACTTTCCCAGTTATAGTCCTTTCATGCAGCACAGCACTCGTCGCGACTTGCGCGAAAGACTTTATAAAGCTTACATTACGCGTGCTTCATCAGGTGAGTTAGATAACAACCCAATCATCGAACGCATTTTGAAGTTGCGCCAAGAGCTAGCTCATTTGCTAAATTTTCAAACTTATGCAGAGTTGAGCCTAGCAAGTAAAATGGCTAAGGATGTTCCAGCCGTAGAGTCACTATTAGAAGAACTGCGTAGCGCTAGTTACAGTGCTGCTGTTAAAGAGATCGAAGACCTTAAGTCCTTTGCGGCTGCCAAAAATGCCCCAGAAGCGAACAATTTGCAGCACTGGGATATTAGTTTTTGGTCTGAACGCCAACGAGAAGCAAAATTCGCTTTCACAGCAGAAGAATTGCGTCCATACTTCCCTCTTCCTCAAGTTTTGGATGGTTTATTTGGACTTGTGAAGCGTCTTTTTGGTGTCACTGTGACTCCGGCTGATGGTCAAGCTCCAGTCTGGCATGAAGATGTGCGTTACTTCCAAATAGCTGACGAAACAGGGACTCCTGTTGCTTATTTCTACTTAGATCCTTACAGCCGTCCAGCAGAAAAGCGTGGCGGTGCTTGGATGGACATATGTATTAACCGTGGTAAAGTCACAGAAAATGGGGTGAGTACTGTCCGTTTACCTGTGGCGTATTTAGTATGTAACCAAACACCCCCAGTTGATGGGAAGCCAAGTTTGATGACTTTCTATGAAGTAGAGACTTTATTCCATGAGTTTGGCCACGGCTTACATCATATGTTGACCAAGGTAGACTACTCTCAAGTGGCAGGTATTCAGAATGTTGAATGGGATGCAGTTGAGCTACCTAGTCAGTTCATGGAAAACTGGTGCTATGATCGACTCACTTTGATGGGAATGGCAAAACATTACGAGACTGGAGAGTTATTGCCAGAGAGTTATTACCAAAAGTTGCTAGCAGCAAAGAATTACATGAGTGGTAGTGTGATGCTGCGACAACTTCACTTTAGTATCCTTGACTTAGAACTACACTATCGCTATCTTCCCGATAGTGGGGAAACACCAAAAGATGTGCGCGATCGCATAGCCAAAACGACAACAATTTTGCAACCACTGCCCGAAGATTCCTTCCCATGCGTATTTGGCCATATTTTTGGTGGTGGATATGCCGCTGGTTATTATAGTTATAAGTGGGCTGAAGTCCTAAGTGCAGATGCTTTTGCTGCATTCGAAGAGGCTGGTCTTCAAGATGAAGAAGCCTTAAAAGTTATAGGTACACGCTATCGTGATACAGTGCTAGCTCTGGGTGGTAGCAATCACCCAATGGAAATTTTTAAAGCTTTCCGTGGTCGTGAACCCAGTACTGAAGCGTTGCTTAAGCACAACGGTTTAGCCACTGCTTGATTGGAGAGGGAGTAGAAGGGACAAGGAGGACATGGAGGACATGGAGGACAATGTTGATAACTTACTTTAACTCCTTCCCTGTACGGGTGCAATGCCTTGCGCCCCTACTTTCCACTCCATATTCCTAACTCCTAACTTTCTAACCCCCACGTCTTACTCATTTTTAAAATCTAATACAATCAATCAGGAATAATAATATTAAATTGTTTGTAAATATAGCGAAACCCAGCTTCTTTAAGAGACTGGGTTTCTTGATCTGACTCCTTTGTTACTCAAATAGGATTGCTAGATCTCTTGCTTCTTTACAAGACTTTACTTGGTTTTAATTAAAAATATTAAATATAGATTACAACTAATAAATTTACTCATCATTTATTAACTCTCTTAGGCAAAATTGAAAATGTGTTTAAATCACCTATTTCTTGTTGGTTGTTCGGTATTCTACTAACTACTAACTCATGTCTAAAGTACTCTGAAAAGCAAGAGGTAAAAAAATGATAGAAAAGATTTTGCTAGCTGTCTCTGGACTAGGTCATGCAGAAGAGATGCTGAAAACTTTGGCGGAGATACCCGCAATTAAACGTGCAAAAGTCACAGTTCTACACGTTGTTCCCGAGCAAACCGCTGCTACAGCCATGACGGCTAAGTGGGAAGAAGGTGGTAAAATTCTAGCTAATGCCATTCAATATTTGGACTTAGATCCTAGCAAAGTTTCTTCAATTTTGCGACAAGGTGATCCTAAATATGTAGTTTGCCAAGTAGCTGATGAAATTGATGCTGACTTGATCATTATGGGATCACGTGGTCTCAAGCGCTTGCAATCAATTTTAGCCAACTCAGTCAGTCAATACGTTTTTCAATTGTCTTCTCGCCCCATGTTATTGGTAAAAGATGACATTTATGTTAAGTCTATTAGACGTATTATGGTGGCCATGGACAATTCTGAATCAGCACAATACTGCCTAAAATTAGCTTTATTTTTACTTCAAGATATTAAGGAAGGTGAGTTAATTTTGGCTCATGTTAATACAGATTTACGTGGTAAAGCATCTGAAACATCTGAGATCAAACCAGAACAAGATCCAATTTTATCGGCTGCATTTTCAGAAGCTAAAAAGCATGGTGTAAAAACTCGTTGTGTCACCAGCAGTGGAAAACCATCTGAAGAAATTTGTCGCTTGGCAGAGGATTTGAACGTAGACCTCTTATTGCTTGGTTCTCCAGATCGCCGCCCCTCAATTGCTAAGAGTTTGGTTGATATAGACAGGCTTTTAGGATCTTCTCTGTCTGACTTTGTGCGAATTAACGCAACTTGTCCAGTGTTACTGGCGCGAACAGCAGATTAAGTTTGATGGGACTATATTTAGAGTACACGTGCTATTAAGCACCAACCAGAACCCCGGTAAATTTAAGTGTCAAACCAGGGTTCTTTTCCCTTGGCGATAACTGCTATGTCGATTTATTGGGTCAACATAATTGTAATTCTGGAGTTTTCTCTTTCATCGACTCAACGACTGCTGTATCCGACCATCTTCCATATGGACAATGCGATCAGCAATATCTAGGATACGTGTATCATGAGTTACAAACAAAACAGTACAGCCTTTATAGATTGAGCCAATTTTTAATCAAAGAATGAATGTGCAATTCACGGTTATGTAGAGATCTAGCATTGCTAGGTCTCTACAAGGGTTTGGGTTTTAGTTACAAAGATATTACAAACACAATTCATACCTAAATTCAGCAACGCCAAATAACTATAAACCCTTAAACCTTAAGGTTTAAGGGTTTGATTTTATACACTGTATTCTAATCGTCTTCTTAACTTTCGCCGCGAGTAGCAGTTTGGATGTACAGGATTATTAAAAAAACAGAGGGAACTAATACGAACAGAATGCTCGCTACGAACCCCAGGTCATTAACTTGCATGGCAAGAAAGCCTCTCTTTGATTTCCAGTCAACAACTTTAGAATACCATCATCAATGTCACTCTGCATTTGTTTCTCTATAGTGTCAAGGTTTTGTTGAGATGCTAACTGGACCATTGACTAGAGTTTGACAGGCAAGGCGGTAATTTTCAGGCTTTTTTTTCAAAAATCGCTTTTCTACGTCAGTACGAGGTGAAAGATTTTCCATTCCTTCAATGACTTCAACGATACAACAGCCACACTGACCGTTACCGCCACAATTCATCATCTTGCCCATCAATTTATAGATATCAACACCATTTTCCATGGCTTTTAGTCGAAGATTTGCACCATTCGCCGCCACAACTTCTTTATCTTCTTTGACAAATGTGATGTTGCCCATAACCGATACCTCGTTGACTATCTATATGAGTTGGAAGTCTGAATTTTGACTCGACGAGAGAGAGTGCTTGATTTATTATATAAAGTTTTTTACAAAAAATTAAGAATTGTCAAGTGGGAGAGTGGGGGCAAGGGGGACAAGGGGGACAAGGGGGACAAGGGGGACAAGGGGAAAGACTCTATAACTATGCCCTAATCCCTAACGCCACTTGCTACAACGGAGGGAACCTCAACGGACAGTTCGCTCAAGTCGGGAGACCCGCCCACGCGACTGTCCTCCGCAACGCAGTGGCTCCTCCCCACTCTCCACTCCCTACTCTTTACGGCTGTTGAGTGATATTCATCGGCTGTTGGTCTAAATAGTTGTAGACTATTCGAGAAACTCGGCGGACAAATTCTCTTCCTCTTTCGTCATCGTGTGGTCTTCTCACAAAAATTCCTGCTAAATAATGCCTGCCGTTAGGCATATCAATAATACCAGCATCCCCAACGAGAAACCCAATATCCCCTGTTTTATGGGCAATCACTGCTCCTGAGCCTAGACCATCAGCAAGTAACTTTTTGTTGACACAATGACGCATAAGGTCTAAGACCTCGGAGTTGCTTTCTTGGGAAATCAACCTATGGTTAGTAATCAATGCTGCTAATCGTACCAAGTCGGCTGGGCTAGTGACATTGGTGCCACGAAAATCTCCAAGCAAGTTGTGAATGACAGTATTTTTCAGTCCCCAACTGTGAAAGCGCTCATTTAACAAAGCCTTACCACCTAAACGGTCAATAATCATATTGGTGGCAGTATTGTCGCTGATGGTAATCATCTTAGTGGCAGTTTCTAGAACACTTAAGCGGAGCCCAGGACGCTCATACTGTAAAGTTCCAGAACCACTGGCAATGAGGTCACGGCGCATTACTAGGGGTTCATTCAGCTTCACTCTCCCAGAGTCCACTGCTTCAAACAAGGCAACGAGAATGGGAAACTTAATGGTACTGGCAGCCGGAAATACTTTTTCGCCATTGATATCTAAATAGTTACCTGTCTCCAAATCTAGAAAAAACATCCCAGGCTGGAGAAAACTGTAATGAGTCATCAATGTCTGGACTTGAGCTTTGAGTGGTGATATTTCCTTGCCTAAAGGAACAACCCCAGCAAATACCGATGCAGAAGCATTTGTTGGCTGGGTTGGCAAAGTTGAAACTTCTTGTAAAGAATTATTACTAGCCTTGAGATTTAATGGATTTGCTATTGCTGAAGACGATAATAGTGCAGCACCGATGAGGCTAATTGATAACCACCGTAATTTCATGTGTGTGATTGTGAGGATAAAGTCAGATTTCCAACAGACAAATTTTCTGGCTCGTGTAGGTATTATCCGGAATAAACGATTTGTGATTGGTAGAAGCTGAGGCAGTGGTGTGTCTATTCATAAAAAATGCGGAGATATACTCCGCAATCAATAACTTTCCCAACTTTTAAGCGCAGGCTTTCTTGTTAAATTTTGTTAAGACGCTATTTATAAACTTCTAGTCTTATCTAAAACCCACGGCTGCTTGCCAAACAAAAGCAAGTAGTAGGAAGAAAAGGGGGATGATTGGCAGAACGTCTACCAAGGGATTGAAAATTTGGTAAGCTTCAGGCAATTTTGCTAATAACAGTGCTGCTTCCATAATTGTTAAATTCACCTATTCAACACAGCTTTCAGAATTGAGAAATATCTTAACACGCCGTTGTCCTTTCTGAATCCTAGGTCTTTTTACCTTCGTGGAGTTCCAGGAAAAAAGTGTGGCTATGGCATGAAAATTGCACCTAAGTCGAGGTGAAGTTCATCAACTTCCTAATGAAGACCATGTCTAGGTCACAGTTAAGCTTACTTTAGGGTGGATAAACAGAGGAATAAAAACATGAATTTGGGTGTATTTGCAGCTGCTATCAGCAGTGCTAGTGTAGAATTCTTCGAAGCAGGTGCAATTGCTTATGCGATCGCCCGCTCAGGCTATCCAAAAGAAGCAATTTGGGGCACTCTCACTGGTCTAATCAGTGTAGGGCTTTTATCCGCATTCCTAGGAACTGAATTGCAGTTGATTCCCGTGAGGTTACTGCAAGTTGTTATTGGTGGAGTGTTGTTGTGGTTTGGTTGGGGTTGGTATAAAAAGTCTATCCTACGGCAAGCTCATAGAAAACGTGCTGGCTGGATTGTTGATCCCCTCGTCTCTGAAGGAATTGAATTAGAGAAACAACATCAAGGTTTTAACCGTGTTAACTTCCTGATAATGACAAAAAGTGCTGCTATTGAAGCACTGGAAGTAGCGCTTGTCGTTGTGACATTGGGGTTAGCATCAAGAGCATGGAATGAAGCACTGTTCGGTGCCTTATTGGCATTACTATTGACTATTGCCATAATTGCAGTGCTGCATGGTTATCTAGTCAAAGTCCCAGACGTATTTCTCAAGTTAGGTGCGGGTATCATGCTGCTATCCTATGGCACATTTTGGTTAGGTGAAGGATTGGGGTTGGCATGGCCATTTGCTGATTTAGCGTTGCTGATTTTGATTGGTGTATACAGTCTTGTTAGTCTGGTGGCAATTCGTCGATTGGAAGGAAGGTAGTCAAAATCCATTGAAGTGACAGTTTGGCATGCTTTTTGCATGAACTCTTACATCAGGATATTTTTTACCCAAACTGTCAATGCAAACGTTATCAGGAAAACTTATGCAAGAACAGCGAAGACCAAGCCAAAAGAGTCTGTATGCACTAGATTTCTTGAACTTGTTTCTAGCAGATGTGCGTGATGGCGTAGGACCATATCTTAATATCTACCTCAAAGGCTCGCAACATTGGAATTCTGATCAAATTGGGATAGTTACGGCCGTTTCTTCAATCACGACAGTCATGGCACAAACACCCGTTGGTGCTTTAATTGACAACTTACGTCAAAAACGGATGTTGATTGTGCTGGCTGCGGCTTTAGTCACTTTCGGCTGCCTGTGTATAGCTTTTTTTCCAAATTTTCCAGTCGTCATTGGCTCTCAGTTTTTAATTGGCATCGGTGCAGCGGTTTTTCCGCCTGCTATTGCTGCAATTACATTGGGACTGGTGGGACGTAGGGAGTTAGATAGGCGAGTTGGTCGCAATGAGACATTCAACCACACGGGTAATTTACTCGTTGCTGTTTTGTCTGGTTTTGCTGGTCAATTTATTGCCCCCAAATCTATCTTTTTTTTAGTTGGGTTGATGGCTGTTGCCAGTGCCTATTCAGTTTCAAGAATTCGCGAAAAGGAAATTGACCATGAGTTAGCACGTGGTGATGGAGAAGAGCGTGATGAAGAAAAAACAGGAAAAGGGAATAAGTATGAAGGTATACTGAAGCTGCTGAGCGACCGCAATATAGTCCTATTCTCAACCGCAGTGATTTTGTTTCACTTTGCCAATGCGGCAATGTTACCGTTGGTTGGTCAGTTGCTTGCGCAAACCCAACAGGGCACAGGATTGAATGGTACTGTTTACATGTCTGCCTGTATTATCGTCGCACAATTGGTCATGGTAGCGTCGGCAAACGTGGCTGGTCGTTTTGCTGAAGGTGGGCGAAAGCGTATATTTTTAGTAGGTTTTGGTGTGTTGCCTATTCGGGGAGTGCTTTACACACTTTGCCAAAATCCCTTTTTTCTAGTTTCCGTGCAAATTTTGGATGGGATTGCAGGTGGTATATTTGGAGTTCTCTCAGTACTGATGATTGCTGACTTAACCAAAGGGAGTGGTCGATTTAATCTGACTCAAGGTATGCTTGCCAGCTGTATTGGCATTGGTGCTGGTCTAAGTAACTTACTAGCTGGGTTTGTGGTGCAAAAGGCTGGGTACAATGTTGGGTTTTTGATGCTGGCTGCGATCGCTGTTGTGGCTTTGGCGGTTTTCTGGTTCTTGGTTCCTGAAACCAAACAAAAGAAATCACAGAGGACACTTACATATCAGTCATGAAGAAAAGAACCGCAAAGGACACTGAGGATAGGAAATGATTGTTCTAAGATACATTGTCGTTGGGCTGACCTACATGGGGTTGGGTTTAGGGTACATCCCTGGGTTGAAGATGAATCGTGCCAGTATTGCTCTGGGTGGTGCATCTTTGCTGATGGCACTGGGGGTTTTGGATCTCAAAGCAGCATGGGGAGCGATCGATTACAAAACCCTGATTTTCCTGTTCAGCATGATGGTGATTAGTGCCAACCTCGCTTATTCGGGTTTTTTTCAACTAGCTCTTGAGAAAGTGATGCAATCTATTCAGAGTCCTCTGGGCTTACTGATAGTTGTCACTTTTGGCAGCGGGATTCTCTCAGCTTTCTTTCTCAATGATACTATTGCCCTCATTTTGACTCCCTTGATCTTGAGCTTAACCCAAGCCTTGAGCCTCAAACCCATTCCTTACTTACTAGCTTTGGCGGGAGCAACCAATCTTGGTTCAGTTGCAACGCTAAGTGGCAATCCTCAAAATATCCTCATTGGTTCTTTTTCTGGCATTAGCTATCTCAGTTTTGCCAAAGCCTTAACTCCTCTTGCTTTGGTGAGTTTATTGATCCAAATAGTTTTATTGTGGCTACTTTATCCTGATGTCCGCTCTACTAAATCTTGTCTGAGTGATACACCTATACGCTACCGCGTCTATAAACCGCTACTCATTAAAAGTCTGGTGATCACTGCAGGACTATTTGTAGCATTTTTAATTGGGATACCTCCAGCTCAAGCAACACTGATAGCAGCCGGACTACTCTTGATCAATCGCCTTAAACCACAGCGAGTTTTCAATAAGGTGGATTGGGATTTGCTAGTGATGTTTTCTGGACTTTTTATTGTAACAGCGGGAGTAGAAAAATTAGGAATATTAAATTTATTTAGTGGCTTAGTTTACACTCCACTCAGTATTTTAGGGGTCACTGCTGTACTTTCCAATTTAGTTTCTAATGTTCCAGCAGTATTATTACTACAACGCTTAATTCCTCATCCAGATACGAAAACATGGTTACTATTGGCAGCAAGTTCTACCTTGGCTGGCAATCTGACTCTGTTAGGTTCAGTGGCTAATTTAATTGTTGCTGAAGCGGTAAAAAAACTTGGCTACCACTTGTCGTTTTGGGAGCATTTACGTTTTGGTCTACCGCTGACCATATTGACTCTCATGCTTGCTTATTGGTGGATTTAGGTTTATTTTTTAAAGCAAAACCCCAGGCAATAAGCTAGGGGTTTCATGTTTATGACTTAAGATGTCAAAATAACAAACACTCTAGAGTGTTTGGAGTAGAAGACCTCGATAACTAACTACCCAGGTAAAAGTAGTTTTGCGAAAAAGCAATGTGTCTGTGTACTAGACTCATTGATCCCTACGATACTTTGTTTAAAAATGAATTGTCTGCCAAATTGCCACATATTGTTGAAGTATGTGATCCTCTTAAAGCAGATAATCTCTATGGAGAGTTTGCGATCGCACTCTAGTACTGACCAATAACAACTCTGGTATTCTTTTCAAGATGAAACAAAGACAGATATCAACTCTTTTCAGTCTTGCTGCCGCATTGGGGATGGCTGCATTACCTGCGACTGCTCAAGTGAGTTCTAATCTTATCGTTCCAGGGAAAAGCATCGGGCAAACTTACCTTGGTAAAAATGGTAGTACCTATTTGAATCAACTCCCGAAACCTAATGCTATTGATGCAGGCATGTCACAAACTCGACAGGTCTGGGTTTCTAAAAAAGATGGCCGAACCGATACACTGTTTATTCATACAGTTAGTAATGGTGCACTCGGTGTCCAGCCCATCAACGGTGTTACTATTGACAGCATTCGGGTTACATCTCCCTGGTTTCATACACGGGATGGTCTTTCTACTGGGAGTACTAAAGCCCAAATCCTCCGCTACTTCCCTAACGCACGCTCAGTGAACGGAGAACCTACGATATATGATGATTCTAAGCGCGGTATTGCCTTTGAATTTGCCAAAAATGTAACTGCTAAGTCTGCCTGTATCGCTATTATGATCCATCCCCCTGGAGATGTACACTTAGCAAACACAGAGCAAGTCAACAGGGTTCTCAGTGACGGTGCGAGACCCTAGATTGTTTGATTATTTGTCTTCATCAATTATTCTTTACACACAACAACACCCAGGCTTTTACTTGCTTAGTGATCTCCTCTTTTTTGTAGTTTCACTCAGGGTTGCACTGACTAATAATTAGCGACTAAAAGCGCTTGAAGAACTAAGCTAATCAGTTGCATTACCCCCCACTTACTATTATGAGGAAATATGAGCTTTCAAGGTGGGTGTTGCTGTTAGTTGACGAGACAGATGATAGTAAAACAGCGTCTTTACCTCTTTCTTTAATCTAACGAATGGCTGTTGTATCTGCCAGGGAAGCTATGGAGCTTCAATTACTAAGTTATCACTGACATTCTTAAGGAGAGCTTTCTTGAAATTAAACTTTACAAAAACAACAAATAATACTAGACTAGGTTATTTCTTTACTCCTGCAACAGCTGCTCTAAGATGACCTTGATGCTCTGACAAGAGCTTTAAGCCCTCTTCTTTTTCTAATCCTGTCCAATGCATCAATAGTGCTAGCTTCACCCATTTGCCACTACGTTCTAATAATGAAGCAGATGCTTCACGACTTAAATTTGTCAGGTCTTGTAAAATACGCAAAGCGCGATCGCGCAACTTCTCATTCGTCACTGCCACATCAACCATGCGATTGCCATAGACTTTGCCTAATTTGACCATGACACCTGTAGACAAAATATTTAAAGCTAACTTTGTTGCTGTACCAGCTTTCAGACGAGTTGAACCCGCTAGCACTTCTGGTCCAGTCAACAGACGAATATCAATATCTGCATCACAACTAACTTGCTCAGCAGGGACACAAGCAATAAAAATAGTCGTGGCTCCTCGCTGACGAGCAGCTTGTAATGCTCCATGAACAAAGGGTGTTGTACCACCCGCGGTAATGCCAACGACTATATCTAATTGGGTCACTTGTCTTTGAGCGATCGCTGCTTCTCCATCTTGAGCACGGTCTTCCAAGTCTTCGGAGCTACGAACCAAAGCACCAGCACCACCAGCAATAATGCCCTGTACCAATTCTGGCGAAGTACAAAAAGTTGGTGGACATTCAGCAGCGTCTAAAACACCCAACCTACCACTAGTTCCTGCACCTACATAAAATAAGCGTCCACCTTGACGCAATTGCTCTGCCGTGATGTCTATAGCTTGAGCCAATTGAACTTTTGCACCAGCAACAGCAGCTACTGCCTTTTGGTCTTCACAGTTAAACAGTTCCACTAGTTCTAAAGAATAGAGTTGGTCTAAGTTAAGACTGTGAGGATTAACCTGTTCTGTTAAAAGATGACCGCGCTCCTGCAAATTAGTCATGAATTATTGGTCCTTAATCATTTATCTTTTGTTAATTACAACAATCCCTCTAGTTTACGGCGAATGCTGTCTAATTCTGAAGCTGACAATTCCCCTTGTTCTTGTGACTCTGGATGGGGAGGAGAAGTATTCTGGTCTGTTTCTTCTTCCTCAGACTCTAATTGCCACTCAGGTTCTTCAACATTTATTGCAGGAGGAACAACCAAATCACTGTCTTTTGAGACAATTTCCCAATCATATCCGGCACTTTGACAAAATTGCTTAACCTCTTCGGCATTCATCGCTTCTACTGTAGGTGTGGGGAAATCTTGCGCCTCCAGCATCAAAGCAAAGCGCGTGGCGTCGTCTTCTGATTCAAACAACAGAATCTTATTGCGATCGCCCTCGCGAATTGTATGAATCCCTTCATTGTCAGTTCGAGCATTAAAAAGCAACACAAAAACACGCATGGGTGTAATCATCTATCCTTTAATTTTGTCTTTTGTCTCTATTCTTAATGAAGTTTGTTCCTCATGTCCAATCGCACGTCAGATCTGCAATTCTTCCAGAGAGCAGCACATGTCAGATTTATTAGTATAATTATATACGCTTTTATCTACAGATAAAATGATGATTTAGTGCCTCAAAGTAGCTAAATTGATTAATTGTCAGATAGACCCCGATTTATCTTTGATTTGTTATTATGCATACAAGTGTAAGTAATAAGATATCACTGCCTAAGGTATTTCTAACACGGATTTTGCCGGATATTGGCATGAAAATGATACACGAGATCGCAGAGGTCGAAGTTTGGCCAGAACGCTTGCCTCCACCCTATGAAGTACTACTAGAGAAGGTCAAAGGTAAAGACGGGTTAGTATGCATGTTAACTGACCAAATTGATGCTCAACTCATAGAAGCGGCAGGAGGATCACTGAAAGTGATCAGCCAAATGGCTGTTGGTTACGACAACATAAACATAGCTGCCATGACTGCTAAAGGCATTCCTGTAGGACACACGCCTGGGGTATTAACGGACGCAACAGCAGATTTAACTTGGGCTTTGCTCATGGCAGCGGCGCGGAGAGTTGTCGAAGCAGACAAAGAAGTGCGTTTAGGTCATTGGCAAACCTGGGAACCAACTATGTTACTGGGAGTGAACATAAGTGGTGCAACGCTCGGTATCATTGGTTGTGGGCGTATAGGTCAAGCTGTTGCCCGCCGGGCTAGAGGCTTCAATATGCGGGTACTTTACCATAACAGGCTCAGGCTTCCATTGGAATTAGAACAATCATTGGACATTAAGTACCAAGATTTAGACGTTCTTTTGAAAGAGTCGGACTTCATTACAATCCACACTTCACTAACTAACGATACCTATCATTTGTTTTCTGATGTTCAGTTTCAGATGATGAAACCAACCTCGATTCTGATTAACACGGCACGCGGAGCGATTGTTGACCCAGAAGCTTTGCGAAAGGCACTGATCAATGGTCAAATTGCTGGTGCTGCACTGGATGTCACCACACCAGAGCCAATTCCCACAGACAGCCCACTACTAGGTTTAGACAACATTATTATTACACCACATATCGGCAGTGCTAGTTATCAAACACGCGCCCAAATGGCTATGATGACCGCATCCAATTTGGCAGCTGGCCTGAAAGGCGAACGACTGCCTCACTGTGTGAATCCAGAAGTATATGCTTAATTGCTAATTGTATCAATAAGTATAAGCATAAAGTAAATAGTTATACATCACAACAGACACCTACACTTTTAACATCACACCACAGATAGATAATTGCAAATACTGTCATGCTTCCACTCACGCTTAAAATTACTTCGCACAAAACTTTTAATACCGATTCCAGTATCGTCAGTTATCCTTAAAAGTGGCATTACCAATGGTATGCCAGTAAGTTTAGTTCCTGATAATGGCATCTATTAAGTAAGTGATGAGTGGTAAGACGAAATGACCAATTCCAATCCAGACAATCACTCAGATCCCCATACTCGGCGCAACAAACAATCACAAGTATTGCGTCGTAGTGGCATTGGCTTGGGCGTACTTTTGTTGGTTGGACTTGCGGGTGGTGCTTGGCGGTTGTGGGCTTTTGTTAACAAAGATTTAGCACCATTGGCAGCAAAAAGTCTTACTGCAACACTTAACCGTCCAGTTCAAGTGGGAGCAGTCAAAGGATTTTCACTGACAGGAGTAAAATTCGGCGCTTCATCAGTTCCAGCAACACCAACAGATCCTGAAAAAGCAACAGTCGATGAGGTGGATGCGAACTTTAACCCCTTAGAGCTACTATTTAATCGCAAGCTAAAGCTAGATGTTACCCTGGTTAAACCCAAGGTTTACCTTGAGCAAGATGCACAAGGACGCTGGTTTAACACCACATTTGCACAGGCTGGAAAGGAAGGGCCAATAAAAACTGAATTAGATTACATTCGGTTCCGTAATGGTCAGGCAACTATAGTACCACGCCAACATCCAATAGTCAATGATATTACTTCTAACCCCGTCTCTCCTGCTCCCCTATCGTATCCACTCACTCTCACACAACTGAACGGAACAGCCCAATTGCTAGATAACTACCAACAGATAAATTTTGATCTGGCAGGGTTACCGGGTAGTGGTGGCAAAGTTGCGATCCGAGGAGATGCACGTCCAAAGACATTAGATGCCAACTTACAGGTGCAAGCTCAAAATTTTCTTGCATCAGATGTGACGAATCTCATCAAGTTACCAGTTGTCTTACAAGCGGGACGAGTACAAAGTGATTTAAATATTCAACTCAAATCATGGAGTACCCAACTCAAATCCTGGAAAGACATTTCCATCAACGGCAATACTGTTGCCCAAGCAGTACAGCTTCAGATTCCTCGTTTACCACAATCGTTTAACAATTCTCAAGGAAATTTGCACTTTCAAGGCACTACGATTGCGCTAGAAAATATCAATACTAGCTATGGCAAAATTCCCTTAGTTGCCAACGGTACAGTTGACACGAAAGCAGGCTTAAAATTGGGAGCTACTGTCAAGGCTGTGAGTCTGGCCGATGCTGTGGAAACTCTTAAACTCAAGCTACCAGTGCCTGTTACAGGGGAAGCAAAAGCAGACTTGCAGGTTGTTGGCTCTCTGACTCAGCCAGTTCTTTTAGGTACGGCGGCCTCTACTAAACCTGCTAAAGTGGATAAAATAGATATAAGTAGCTTCAGTAGTAAGTTTGATTTCTATACTGCAGCAGCAACCATTAACCTGAAAGATATTCTAGCCAAACCGACAGCTGGTGGTGAAGTGACAGGTGTTGGTAAGATCAAGCTCACTCCTCCAACTCCCCAGCTAAATTTTGATTTAACAGCTAAGAATGTTCCAGGGGATGCGATCGCTTCAAGTTACAACATCAAAACCCCGTTTCAAATTGGCAATCTCCAAGCCACAGCTAAAGTCACAGGTCCTACCAACAATGCTCAGACATTGGTGCATGTGCAGGCTCCAAACGCGACTCACCCTGCAAATGGTGAACTAACCATCCTCACCCCCCAAAATCAGGGCATTTTATTCCGTAATGTTGCTTTCAATGTTGCTGGTGGAAAGCTGCAGGGTTATGGCAGTTGGGCAAACCAGCGTTGGCAAGTCGTGGCTGATGCTTCACAAATACCAGTAGAGCAGTTTGTGAATCAAAACCAGCTACAAAATATTTCTCTTAATGATGCCCGCTTCAATGGCCGTTTTGTCCTAGCAGGAACTGCAGCACCATTTAAAGTTGAGACAATTCGCCCAGAAAATGCAAAAGTTCAAGTTGCTGGAGGTACAGTAGCAATTTCTAGCCTCCAGTTAAACGATCAAAATTTTGCTGTGCAATTAGTAGTCAATGGTGTACAACCAAGCCTTTTGCTAAAACAGCCTCCTCAAATTGCCACAGGACCATTAACGGGTACGTTTCAAATTGCTGGAAACACCAATGCTTTGACTCCTAGCACTGTACGTGGTAGCGGTAGGGCAACCTTAGCTGTTGCAGGTGGAACAGTGACAGCTTCTAATATCCAACTGGCTAATGGTCGTTATCAAGCACTAGTACAAGCAAATAACTTACAACTTCAGCGATTGGCAAAAGTACCACCGCAAGCGCAAGGTACATTAACAGGTCAGTTTGATGTTGCTGGTTCGGTGACGTCCTTCCAACCACAAACCATTCAAGCAAGTGGTCAAGCACGCATCAACAATCTTGCTGGTGGTACGGTGACAGCCTCTAATATTCGATTGGCAGATGGTCGTTACCAGGCTGTAGTTAATGCTTCAGATTTGCAGCTAAATCAGTTTGCACAGCAGTTACAGGGTCAAGCAGGTGGTAAGCTGCAAGTTACGGGTACAGTGGAGCAGCAAAATCTCGCATCTTTGATCCAGAATTTGCGTGCCAATGGGAGTGTGAATTTTTCTCGGGGACTTGTTGGTCAACAGCAACCACTCACTGCCTTTGTTAACTGGGATGGCCAGAAGCTGAACATTGAACGAGCAACTGCTCCCAATTTAAATGCACGTGGTTCCATAGCCGCTGATTTTACAAATAACACACCAGAAGTTACTGATATTAATCTCAATGTCCAAGCCCAAAACTACAATCTTCAACAGTTGCCTTTTAAGTTTCCTAATGCAGTCACTGTAGCTGGTAAAGCTGACTTTAACGGACAAATCACAGGTAAATTACCGTTGCCAAATGTACAAGGTCAACTCACGTTGCGTAACTTGGCGGTGAATAAACTGGCTTTTGAGCCAGTATTGAGAGGACAAGTCCAGTCAGTAGAGGGTCAGGGTGTGAATGTCAATTTGGCAGGTGCTAGAGATCAGATTTCTGCCAGCATAAATAGTGCTTATCGCCCTAACTCATTTTTGGTGCGTTGGAAAGATGCGATCGCAACAGGTCAGGCTCAGGGGGATAATTTGGCAGTCACAGTCAAAAACTTCCCTTTGTCGGCATTAAATCTGACTCCCCCTCCCAGTGCTCGCCTTGGTTCTAGTCCAATTGCTGGCTTATTTAGTGGAAATTTGCAAGTTGATGAGAAGACATTTGCCACAACAGGGGATGTAGCGATCGCTCAACCCCAAATTGGTCGGATTAGAGGTGATCGACTAACGGCACAATTCAACTACGACAAGGGTACAGCCAATCTCACAAGTAGTGAATTTATCAAAGGTAACAGTCGTTATGCGCTAGCAGGTACTTTTACGCAAACTGCCGCAGGTCCTCGAATCCAAGCTAAAGCCAACGTCACCCAAGGACAAATTCAAGATGTCTTAACCGCACTACAGTTGTATGACATTGAAGATTTCAAACGTGGTACGGCAGCGCCAACCTACGGAACGGCTGCTGATCTCAAGACTACGCCAGTAGAATTGCCAAATGGGTCTTTATACGAAAAACTGGAGCGCTTTGCCGAGATTGAAGCACTACTAGCAAAACAGCAACAACAACGACATAATACTTCTTACATACCTGATTTGGCAGATTTAACAGGAACCTTCAATGCTGCAATTAGTGTGGACAATACTACACCTCAAGGACTAACAGCAGATTTTAATGTGAACGGTCAAAACTTTGTCTGGGGTAGACCAGATGAGCCAGATCGTCTTTACACAGCTCAACAGATCATTGCTCAAGGAAGCTTTCAAAATGGTGTGCTGCGGTTATTACCTTTGCGGGTTGAGTCCAACTTAGGGAGGCTCGCTTTTACAGGTGACATTGGCAGTACTCAACAATCCGGTCAGTTACAGGTGACCCACTTCCCCATACAAATCCTAAATAACTTTGTCAAATTACCAGTGAGTGTCACAGGTAATCTTGATGGTACAGCTACTGTTGCAGGCAATATTAAAAACCCACAGGCAAAAGGAGAATTACAAATTACAGATGGAACTGTGAATAAGAAGCCAGTCAATTCAGCTACTGCTAGTTTTAGCTACAACGATGGACGTTTAAACTTTGGTAGTAACTTCTTAGTTGCTAGTACAGAACCTCTGACAATCACTGGTAGCATTCCCTATAAGTTACCTTTTGCTTCTGTTGCGCCAACAAGCAATGATATTAATTTAGACATTAATGTAAAAAATCAGGGCTTGGCACTATTAAATCTATTTACTAATCAAGTAGCGTTTGAGAATGGTCAGGGACAAGTAGACCTTGCAGTGCGTGGGACATTACAACAGCCACAAGTCAAAGGAATTGCTACTGTTAATAATGCTACTTTTACAGCTCAAGCTGTGTCAGGTAAACTCACGGATGTGACAGGAAATGCGCAGTTTAATCTTGATCAAATCAACGTCGAAAATTTCCAGGGGAACTTTAATAAGGGGAAAATATTAGCTCAAGGAGACATCCCCATTTTCAATAACTCACAAACCCAAATCACTAATCCCCTCACCATTACCCTTGACAATTTGAAAGTTAATTTAAAGACCCTCTATAAAGGAGGTGTGAGCGGTGATTTGCAAGTAACAGGTTCTGCATTTAACCCGGCAATTGGCGGTCAACTGAAGTTAGCGAATGGTCAAGTCTTATTACCCACATCTGGTGAGACTAACAAGTCATCAATGTCTAGTATCAGCATTACACCCACTACAGAACAAAATAAGCAGAACAAACCCGACACCGGAAACCCAACAACACGGCTTAACAATCTCCAGTTGACATTGGGCAAAAATGTAGAAATCTCCAGTCCCCCTATTATCAGCTTCAAAGCCACTGGTACTCTTGATGTTAATGGTACATTAAGTGCTCCTGTACCTGTAGGAACAATCAAGCTAACAGGCGGAGGGGTGAACTTGTTTGCCACCCAGTTTAACCTTGCCCGTGGTTATCAACAAACAGCAACCTTTAGAGCCAATCAACCACGTGACCCCGATTTAAATGTCTATTTGGTGACCAATGTGGTAGACACAGGAACCACACAGGTGACAAACTCACCAACATCATCTGAAATCAACGATGAAATTATCACTAGCTTTGAGCCGATAAATACCATTCGTGTTGATGCAAAAGTAAATGGTCCAGCCAGTGAACTGAACAATAATCTAGAACTGACAAGCTCTCCTGCTCGTAGTAAAGCAGAAATTGTGGCCTTACTAGGTGGTAGCTTTGTGCAAGAGATCGGACGCAGCAGCGAAAGTACTTTAGGACTCGTCAGCTTGGCTGGATCTGCTCTCAATGTTCAACGAACTTTTACACAGATTGGTAATGCTTTAGGCTTGAGTGAATTCCGTCTGTTCCCCACCTTCTCCACGAACTCCATAAATTCAAAAAGACGTGCCTCACCTACTTCTGGCGCAACTACAGGGTTAGATGTAGCTGCTGAAGCTGGGGTTGATATTTCTCGCAACTTTTACACGTCTGTTATAAAAGTATTAACCACAGACCAACCCGTTCAATTTGGTGTTAGCTACCGAATCACTCCTGAACTTCGCGTGCGGACTTCCACAGATTTTACTGAGGATAGTAATGCTCAAATTGAGTACCAAATGCGGTTTTAACAAGAAAAATCAAGGCGTCAGTCGTCATGGCATGGAAAGGAATTTCGCGATTTCGAGTAAAAACTTCAATTTGTTAGAGTTTCTGTATCACGATTCAGTAATAATCGCAAAACAGACAATCCTAAAATGATCAAAAATAAGACTAGCCCAATGCTACAAGCATAGCTAATTTCTAAATTGGTAAACGCTTGCTCATACAGGTAATACACTATTGTTTTGGAGCTATTTCGTGGTCCGCCTTGGGTCATTATGTAGACCTCTTCAAATACCTTTGTGGCAGAAATAGCTGAAATGACTGCCACTAGAGCTAAGTATGGCCTCATCAAAGGTAAGGTTATATCCCAGTGTTTTATAATACCGTCTGAACCATCGATCGCTGCAGCTTCGTACACATCACTAGGTATAGATTGTAACCCAGCTAAATAAATAACCATATAATAGCCTAATCCCTTCCACACAGTGACAGCCATGACACTAAAAAGTGCAAATTGGGGACTAGTGAGCCAGGGAATTCCTTCTGGAATAAGACCTTTGAGTAACTGATTAAGTAGGCCATTTTCGGCATATAACCATCTCCAAGCAATTCCTGCAACCACTATAGAAATCACAACTGGTGTGTAGAAAGCAGCTCTAAACCAGTACATTCCACGCAGTTTCTGATTGACTAGAATTGCTAATGCCAAAGGCGCGATGACCAAAATTGGGACAACACCTACAAGATAGAGCAAGGTATTTCCCAAGGTTTGCCAAAACACAGGATCATGCCACAAACGGTTAAAGTTATCAAAACCTATCCATTGAGGCATTTGGGTTAAATCGTATTCATAGCGGGTAAAACTGAGGTAAAACGCTTGGATTGCAGGCCAAAAGACGGTTAAGACTAAGATAACCAAGGCTGGTAGCAAAAATAAATAAGGAATGAATCGCTGTTTGAGCAAAATCCAGTTTTTGGGCGTAGATTTGTCCATAGGGGCGTTTTTTCGTCCTCTTGATGGATGGAGAATCCATCCTAGGTTTTGCAAGCTAAAGCTAGGAAGCTATCTCAATCATTAATAGAGATTCATAGTAGAACGCTGACTGCGTTTTGCACAAATTTAACGTATAAGTCTAGAGAGGTTAATGAATGATTTCTAATTTGCAACAGAATGGTTGGGAAGTGATTTATCACCGGGCTCATGCTTTACTGGCTGCTCAAATAGCGGGACACTGGGAACCAAAAAAACGCCCAATACGCTGGTTAGAAACTATCGCTGCTATTTCCCATCATGATGATTTGGAAAAAGAATGGGAAGGCAACCATCT
Organism: Nostocales cyanobacterium Centralia_MAG_434; assembly: GCA_021324415.1. Taxonomy (GTDB): domain Bacteria; phylum Cyanobacteriota; class Cyanobacteriia; order Cyanobacteriales; family Nostocaceae; genus JAJPJF01. The sequence continues at coordinate 717 of JAJPJF010000059.1, read as the reverse complement.
GACTGAGGCTGGTGCACCACTGGATTTTACTTTGATTAGGGGAGTTAGTATCGAAGGTGTTGAAAGTTTTCGACAGCTAGCACGAAATTCACAATATCGTGGTCGATGGGTAGCAATGCTCATTTCGATGCACATTAGCTTTCTCAATGAAGGTAATCGAGGAAAATTACCAGAATTGGATGGCTTTTTAGACGAGCAACTACAGCACCAGGAGCAATGGCGCAAGGAATTAAATATTACAAAAGATGAAGCAGTACAAGCTTATGCGTTTTTTCAATGGTGCGATCGCCTATCACTCATTCTCTGCAATCACTCGTTACCTGCAGATGAGCGCGCTTTAGAAATTACGACTGGACCTGACGGTAACTCTTATGATGTTATTCAAGGTCGTGATGGCAATGTCACTGTCAAACCTTGGCCATTTCTAGAGGAGAAATTTACTGTCAATGTCGAGGCTTCCTACCTGAACCAATTGAAATTCGACAGTAATGCTGAACTCACAGAAGCACTTCAAAATGCGCCAATCAAAACTTTGGAGTGGACTTTTGTTCAGTCATGAGAGAATTTCTCTGAATAAATAAAAGTGTGATTGGGTCTAAAAACTGAGCTTTTATAAAAGTCTAGGATGAAAACCCTGTGGCTTTAGTCCAGGGGACGCCAGTCACCAAAAGAAGGAAACCTTCTTGCTTCTGCTGGCTCATGAAAGCCAGCAGAAGC
>JAJPJF010000443.1 GCA_021324415.1 Nostocales cyanobacterium Centralia_MAG_434 | reverse complement strand
CAGAAGCAGTCACTGAGGATGTTAGCAAATGTAGTGAATTGAAGCATTTGCTACAGGCGAAAAAAGCTAGCTAGTAATAGATACAAAGCATCAAAAACTAAAACATGAAACTAACTGATTTCTTGAATTTTTCTGGCAAAATTGCTGTTGTTACTGGTGCTGCCATGGGTATTGGACAAGCAATTGCCATTCGTCTGGCAGAAGCAGGAGCTCATGTCATAGTTACCGACTACAATGAGCCAGCTGCTCAAGAAACTGCTGCAAGCATCTATGAGAGTGGTGGCAATGCTGAGGCACAGTATATGGATGTGAGCAACGCTGAAACCGTTAAGTCAGTAATTGAGCGTATTGGTTACGAACACAAGCGCATTGACATTTTGGTCAACAATGCCGCGATTTACCCTATGCAACCATTTCTTAGCATAGATGACGAACTGTGGAGGAAGACACTGGAAGTAAATGTAATGGGCGTTGCTCGCTGTATACGTGCTACAGTTCCCCAGATGGTAAAAGCGGGCAGCGGCACTATTATTAATCTGGCATCAATCAATAGTTATCATCCCCAAAGGAATCTTGTACACTACGATACATCCAAAGGTGGCGTAATCATGATGACGAAGACGTTGGCTTTGGAGCTAAGTGCTTCTAACATTCGTGTGAACGCTGTAGCACCAGGCGGGATTCAGACTCCTGGTGCAATGGCAGCAGCACAAGCAGCAATGTCCTCAATTGAGGATTCTGGTTCGCGCATAAACAAACAAGCTTTTATGGAGCGTATTCCCATTAGACGCATGGGTCAACCAGATGACATTGCCAGGGCAGTTTTATTTCTAGCATCACCTATGGCTGACTACATCACAGGCGAGGTCTTGATTGTGGACGGCGGCTTTTTGCTTTCTTAGACAAATATATCCGCTCATCAGCAGATATTCTTACATCTCGGCTTGATTCCAATACTTTTGTCTTATCGTCAAACCGAACGCTCCATCAAATTTTAATCCGCTTGGCGACCGACTTTGAACAATTGTAAAACTTCCGTTTACTAGCGCTATCTTCGACGCAGATATCTTCAAAAAAGCAGTGGTCATTTTTGAGGCGGTATTCATATCCATCATTATTGGACAACCTTAACATTTCCACTTCAACATCAAATGCAAACGATAAATGATGAATGCAATGTACTAGGTACGAGATTTGCCCCGTTGTTTATTTCTTATTCGGACTTCTGCATTCATCACTCTCTTGCATAAATTTCCAAGCATCTGCCTCATAACATACTTGTCAAAGTGTAAAAAACGTCAAATGTTTCTGGAGATTCGGTAGCAATTATATTCGCTCAAATTCAGTCTGACAAACTATGCTTACTCAACAAGAGTTTCAAGTAAGAGAACCCATCTGGAACGCAATTATTCGGCTTTTAAGATGGGACAAGCCAGCTGGACGGTTAATCTTAATGATTCCTGCCTTGTGGGCAGTGTTTTTGGCAGCACAGGCAACGCCACCAATACCTCTGGTTAGCGTCATCATTTTAATTAGTTTGACCAGCAGTGCTGCTGGGTGCGTGATCAACGATTTGTGGGATCGGGATATTGATCCACAAGTGCAAAGAACGTGCAAACGTCCCTTGGCTTCTCGTGCCCTCTCTATCAAAGTCGGTATCGTCGTCACTTTGATATCTCTAGTCTGTACTGTGATTCTTGGTCTTTATCTCAAACCTCTTTCATTTTGGTTATTGGTGGCAGCTGTACCAATGATTGTGTTATACCCGTCAGCAAAGCGGGTGTTTCCAGTACCTCAGCTAGTGCTGGCGATCACTTGGGGTTTTGCAGTTCTGGTTAGCTGGAGTGCTGTGAGTGAAAAGTTGGAGTTTTCAACTTGGCTGCTTTGGGGTGCAACAGTACTGTGGACCTTAGGATTTGACACGGTCTATGCCATATCTGACCGTGAGGATGATCGACGGATTGGCATCAACTCCAGTGCTCTGTTTTTTGGTGAATATGTGGCTGTTGCTGTTAGTATTTTCTTCGCTGGCACTGCCATACTACTAGGTTGGTTAGGCTTTGTTATGCATTTGCAACTAAGTTTCTGGATTAGCCTGTCTGTTGCAAGTCTAGGTTGGATTTGGCAGTGTGTTCGACTTCAAGACCCCCAAATTCCCCACTCTGCCTATAGTCAAATGTTTGGAGAGAATGTCTGGATTGGCTTTGTGTTACTTTCTGGAATGATTGCAGGGTCTTTGGGATTTTGAATTTTGGGTGAACTCAGCAGATGTGATCAAGACCCTTTTAACTATGTCTAGCTACTTTCAGCAAAAAAATGGCTTCAACAAGTATTTGCAATACAGCATGGCACTCTTTAACGCCCCTTTGGCAAGGTGATAGGGAAACAGTTCAACAAGGCTTACCTCAAACTCAGATGGCAGCAGCTTGGCAGATGCTCCTCCTAGGAGATGGTTCCCCAACGCGGCATCTGCAACTCCTAACAGGTGAGCAAACGGAAGTCGATTTAATCGATATGTCTAACATTGGTATGGACTCTGATAGTGCGCCCGAAGAAATTCAATTATTATCAGGACCACGACTACGGCGGCAGGTTTGGCTACAGACAGCTTCTGGTCAGCGGTTAGCATATGCAACTTCTTGGTGGCAAGCTAAGCAGGTGGATGAGTATTTGCAGAATCGGAATCTACCAATTTGGGCTAGTTTATCTGGCCGACGCACCGAGTTGTATCGAGAAATTAGGGGAATTTACTACGGTAAATCAGCTTTATTAGAGTCAGCTTTTAGTCAAACAGGTAGTTTTTGGGGTCGCCATTACCTTTTCTGGCATCAGGGACAGCCTCTAACACTGATTTATGAGGTTTTTTCCCCATACTTGAGAAAGTATCTTGGTTCAGAAGTGACTTGCAGGCAAGAGCAGTTCACCACCTTCCAAAGAATTGATGAATCCCACCATGTATCGAGATGAGAAAGAAGATTATGTCACAATCTGTTGAAAATTCTACTAGGCAAGACAAGATTTTATATGGTGAGACTCGTAAGCTCAATAACGCCATCGATGGCGCAGTGACATTTTTGCTGGAGGCAAGAAACCCACAAGGGTGGTGGATGGACTATAACTTGGGTGATTTCGGCTTCAGTGATGAGTGGGTGACGGCTTATGTCGGTACTACACTGGCTAAAGTTCCTTACGCTCACGTGTCTGAGGATGTCATGAATACCTGGAAACTGCTCAAAACCAGTTGCCGTTCTACAGGTGGGTGGGGCTACAACACGACCAATCCAGGAGATGCGTCTTCTACAGGCTGGGTGTTACAACTTGCAGAGGCAGTTGATGCCTACAATTCAGAACAAGCACAACAAGCAAAAGGGTTTGTGACTGCTCATATACAGCCTAATGGTGGAATAGCAGCCTACGCAAAAGACAAAACAGTTCGAGACTTTTTTAAGGTTCCTCCCCAAATATCGACTGAGGGTTATTGTCAAGCTCATGTCTGTGTGAGTGCGGAAGTCGCTGCTTTACCCGAGTTTCGCCTTCGTTTGCAGGACTATTTGAAAGCCACTCAAACTTCCCAGGGGAATTGGCTCTGTTACTGGTGGCATGACCATGAATATGCTACGGCATTAGCCGCAGAGGCGTTAGTGGCTTGTGGTCAAGCAGCTAACCAGAGCAGTATTGACCAAGCAGTGGCATGGGGAGTACAGCGATTAACTCCTCAAGGGTTTGTGGCAACCTCTGATTTACCGGACGGCTCTCCCTTTGCCACTGCATTGTGCTTGCGGTTATTGCTGTTAGACACAGTTGATCCAGAAGTAAAAGCTGCTAGATCTGCTGCAACACAATGGCTAGCAGAGCAACAGAGAACAAATGGAGCTTGGATTCCATCTGCGCTGCTGCGGTTTCCCTACCCCAATGATAGAGACCCCAATCAATTCACACAGTGGGTATACAACGATCTGAGTAACAGAAAACGTGGGAAAATTGCAGGAAGTGTTTGTTTCGATGAGAATAGCATTTTTACCACTGCGACTGTTCTGTACTCACTCCAGAAAGCAGCAGAGTTGATTGAGAAATAACAGCTTTTCAACTTTTTGCAATATACAATCTATCTTGTCAAAGGTATTGTCAAATACTAATTAGAGTTTCCTTAAGTTGACAATATCTCTGTTGACCCTTGCTAGCATTCGAGTAGTCGATGACATTCGCCGCTCTAAGTGAGAGCATCTTATAGCAAGTCTGGTTAATTAGTTATTATTCTCGTATATATGTGAAAAGTTGAAAACGCATTCTCCCTCTTTCCTGAAGTCTTATGTAATTAAGTGTTTAACCGAACACGATATTAGACTGTTAATTTGAGCTAGGAGTTGTGTGATTTCTTACTAGAAATGCTTTCAAAGTTAACTTGTTCTACATTATAAAAAGGATTCTTTCCATGGATCTTAATCAAGTTACACATCCAAATCAATTGCATGGATTGTCAATATTGCAACTGCAAGATCTCGCCTGCCAAATACGGGAAAAGCACTTACAAACAGTAGCTACTAATGGCGGTCATCTAGGTCCTGGTTTAGGTGTGGTTGAACTGACCCTGGGACTGTACCAGACTCTAGACCTGAACTGCGATAAAGTGATTTGGGATGTAGGTCATCAAGCCTATCCACACAAGCTGATTACTGGGAGGTACGATCGCTTTCACACGTTACGACAAAAGGGTGGAATTGCAGGATACCTCAATCGCAGCGAAAGCCCATTTGACCATTTTGGAGCAGGTCACGCATCCACCAGTATTTCTGCTGCACTAGGAATGGCTCTAGCCAGAGATGTAAAAGGCGAAAACTTCAAAGTAGTGGCAGTGATTGGAGATGGCTCCCTCACAGGCGGCATGGCACTAGAAGCCATTAACCATGCAGGTTACTTACCTAAAACTAACTTGTTAGTCGTACTTAACGACAATGAGATGTCAATTTCGCCCAATGTAGGAGCACTGTCTTCTCACCTCAATCAACTGCGCTTTAGCTCTGGTGTACAGTTGCTCAAAAAACTGGAAGCACAGTTTGAAACAATCACACATGTTGATTCTCTAGTTCCAGAGTTGAGTCGGATTAAGCAAGGGATCAAACGCTTAGCAGTGCCTAAAGTGGGTGCGGTATTTGAGGAACTGGGCTTCACCTACATGGGACCAATTGACGGACACAATCTGGAAGAACTGATTGCTACCTTTGAGCAAGCACATCAACAAACAGGGCCAGTATTGGTACATGTAGCGACGGTAAAAGGCAAAGGATATGAATTTGCTGAGCAAGAAAGAGTCAGCTACCATGCACAAAACAAATTTGATTTAAAAACAGGCAAAGCAATAGCTGCCAATAAGCCCAAACCCCCCAGTTACTCTAAGGTGTTCGGTGAAACTCTCACCAAAATAGCCAAGAAAAACCCCAAAGTAATAGGTATAACCGCCGCCATGGCTACCGGAACAGGGCTGGATATTCTCCAGAAACAACTGCCAGGTCAATACATTGATGTAGGGATTGCTGAACAACATGGGGTGACACTAGCAGCAGGTCTAGCCTGTGAGGGTATGCGCCCTGTTGCTACTATCTACTCCACCTTTTTGCAACGAGCTTATGACCAGATTATCCATGATGTCTGTATTCAAAATCTACCCGTATTCTTCTGTATGGACAGAGCTGGAATTGTCGGTGCAGATGGTCCAACTCATCAGGGAATGTATGATATAGCTTATCTGCGTTGCATTCCTAACATGGTATTGATGGCTCCCAAAGACGAAGCCGAACTCCAGCAAATGCTTGTGACTGGCGTCAACTACACCAATGGTCCAATTGCCATGCGGTATCCGCGCGGTAACGGTCATGGAGTTCCTTTGAAAGAAGAAGGCTGGGAAGCTTTACCAATTGGCAAGGCAGAAATTCTCCGCACAGGAGACAACGTTTTGCTAATTGCTTATGGTTCGATGGTTTATCCAGCACTGCAAGCTGCTGCTACTATCAGCGAACATGGCATTGAAGCCACGGTTGTCAATGCTCGCTTTGCTAAACCTTTAGATACAGACTTAATTGTGCCTCTAGCTAAGAAATTTGGTAAAGTTTTCACCCTAGAAGAAGGCTGCTTGCTCGGTGGGTTTGGTTCAGCCGTTGCCGAAGCTCTACTCGATCATCACGTGGTAGTTCCAATTGTTCGCATTGGTGTCCCCGATCAGTTAGTAGAGCACGCCACTCCAGAACAATCTCACTCAGAACTAGGTCTGACTGGTTCCCAAATTGCCGAGCGCGTCCTTAAAGAAGTCCAACTACTTAAGCTGGATATACAAGCATGGCGAGATAATTCGTTCAAGCCAAGGACGGATGCTGCCATTCGCTCATAAATTTTCTCTTAGAACCAGACTAATATCACAAGTAAGTTATTAGCTCTCGGTTTTAACAAGACCATGGCATGACAATCATTCCATATTTAGATTTAGACAGGTAATGAATACAATGCAGCAATCGAAAATCGACTCTACTCAGAAAGACGATATACTATGTACTCAACGTCATCAGTTGCATGATGCCACCAACGCAGGGGTTACATTTCTGTTGGAGGCAAGAGACCATCAGGATTGCTGGAAAGACTACGATCTAGTCGTTACCCGTATGGGTGATGAGTGGACAGCTACTGCAGGTGATGAGTGGGTGACGGCTTATACTGGCAGCGTACTAGCTACCGTACCTGATGCTCGTGTTTCAGAGGCTATCATGGGTGCCTGGAATCTTCTCAAAACCACCAGCCGTCCTATAGGTGGGTGGGGTTACAACTCTATCAGTAAACCAGATGCATCCAGTACAAGTTGGGCATTACAACTAGCAGAGGCAGTTGGCGCTGGCGATTCAGAACAAGCACAGCTGGCAAAAGCGTTTCTGAACACTCATCAGCGCTCTAATGGTGGGATAGCTGCTTACGCAACTGAAGAAAGGGTTAGAGATTTTTTTAAGACTCCTCCACATATCTCGGTTGAGGGTACTCTTCAAGCCCATACCTGTGTCAGTGCTGAGGTTGCTGCTTTACCTGAGTATCGCTTTCGCTTACGCAACTGCTTTCTTCCTATAACGCTCCAAATTGCAACTTAAAAATCTACGAGGCTATGTGCAGTTAACCACCGCCGTGAAGGCACAACCAATTAGCAATCGCTGACTATCCATTCATCAAAACTAGAAGCTATGCAAACTCTCTCAACTCCAATCACTGCCAACCCCTCTTCATCCCAAAACACAGTTAGCACCATCATTCCCCGCCGGAAAACTCGTCCTGTACCCGTCGGTAATGTCATCGTTGGCGGTGGTTCGCCTGTGGTTGTACAGTCGATGATTAATGAAGATACTCTAGACGTAGAAGCATCAGTAAGTGCAATCCGTCGCCTTCATGAAATTGGCTGTGAAATAGTTCGTGTCACCGTACCCAGTCTAGCTCATGCCAAAGCAGTTACTCAAATTAAACAGCAACTAAAACAAACTTACCAAGATGTTCCATTGGTGGCTGACGTCCATCACAATGGCATGAAGATTGCTTTAGAAGTCGCAAACCATGTGGATAAAGTCCGGATTAACCCAGGTCTATACGTATTCGAGAAACCCAACACCAATCGCACTGAATACACCCAGTCAGAATTTGATGAAATTGGGGCCAAAATCCGTGAAACCTTAGAACCTTTAGTTCTCTCATTACGGGAGCAGGGAAAAGCAATGCGGATTGGTGTCAATCATGGTTCTCTAGCTGAGCGCATGCTATTCACTTACGGGGACACTCCCGAAGGTATGGTAGAATCAGCCTTGGAATTCATACGCATTTGTGAATCTCTGGACTTCCGCAATTTGATTGTTTCCCTCAAAGCTTCCAGAGTGCCTGTGATGATTGCAGCCTATCGTCTAATGGCACAGCGCCTAGATGAATTAGGCATGAATTACCCTCTGCATTTGGGTGTGACGGAAGCCGGTGATGGTGAGTATGGTCGGATTAAGTCCACAGCTGGGATTGCCACTCTCTTGGCTGATGGTATTGGCGATACTATCCGTGTTTCCCTCACCGAAGCCCCAGAAAAAGAAATCCCTGTTTGTTACAGTATTCTGCAAGCTTTGGGTCTGCGCAAGACCATGGTTGAGTATGTGGCTTGTCCCTCTTGTGGTCGTACCTTGTTCAACTTAGAAGAGGTGTTGCATCAGGTGCGTGAAGCTACTAAGCATTTGACAGGTCTGGACATAGCGGTTATGGGCTGCATTGTCAATGGTCCTGGGGAAATGGCAGACGCAGACTACGGTTATGTTGGTAAACAACCCGGTTATATCTCCCTGTATCGCGGACGAGAAGAAATTAAAAAAGTCCCTGAATCTCAAGGCGTTGAAGAATTGATTAATTTGATTAAAGCTGACGGTCGTTGGGTTGAGCCATAACCGAATGTCGAATGTTGAGAGTTAAAATCTAGAGGAAATAAGCCAGATGAATACTCAAGTCTTTGAACGATCTTTGCCAATCTCTCAAGAACAGGTGCATCAGGAAGTTGAGCGTGAAAACAACAAGCTAAACTTTGACTTAAAAACCTACTTATCACAAAAGCGGGCTGAAGTAGACGCAGCACTTGAGAACTCGATTACAGTTACTTATCCAGAAAAAATCTACGAAGCCATGCGCTATTCCCTGCTTGCAGGAGGAAAACGCTTACGCCCAATTCTATGCCTTGCTAGCAGTGAACTTTGTGGTGGCACACTAGAGATGGCAATGCCAACCGCCTGTGCCCTCGAAATGCTTCATACTATGTCTTTGATCCACGACGATCTGCCTGCAATGGACAATGATAACTATCGACGAGGTCGTCTGACAAACCACAAAGTTTATGGGGAAGACATTGCCATTTTAGCTGGTGATGGACTTCTAGCTTATGCTTTTGGATTTATTGTGGACAAAACAAAACAAGTGCGACCACCCTACCTGTTGCAGGTTGTTGCCAAGTTGAGTCATGCTGTTGCCGCCACGGGTTTAGTTGGTGGTCAAGTTTTGGATTTAGAATTCCAGGGACAGCAGAATGTTGACTTAGAAACCCTCAACTTTATTCACACTCATAAAACTGGAGCATTGTTAGAAGCATCTGTTGTGTGTGGTGCAATCTTGGCAGGTGCCTCGGAGGATGTATTGCTACGACTAGAGCGCTATGCTCAAAATATCGGTCTGGCATTTCAAATTATTGATGATGTGCTAGATATTACCGCTACTACTGAGGAACTAGGAAAAACCGCAGGCAAAGACCAAAAGGCACAAAAAGCTACCTATCCTAGTTTTTGGGGCATTGAGGAATCTAGACATCAGGCGCAAAAATTAGTAGCACAAGCTAACGCTGAACTGGCTCCTTTTGGGGAACGGGCGATTCCTCTAGTGGCGATCGCTGACTTTAACATTGCTAGATCAAACTAGTACAGCTTCCTTGGAATTTGGAATTCGTAATTACCATTGCGCAAGGGTTTTAGATATTTCAGATGGGTGGCTTATTTCCGCACTCTGTGTACTAGTAGTGGTGTAGGGTGGGCAGTGCTTACTGTATCTTGCCCACTAGATCTGGATTTTAGTAAGCACTGCCCACAGAAGCGTGTCGTTCAAAAATCAAATAGGAGTCCTATATATGGACACAAAAGCCTTTAAGCGATCGCTCCACAGTTCTGAACAATACTATCGCAAAGGATTTGGACATGAAGCTGAAGTTACACAAATGCTCTATAGTGAGTATCAGAGCAATTTGATTCAGCAGATTAGAAACAACAGTAATAGCTTGCAGGTTGGCAATGTAACCATTAAGTTAGCCCAAGCATTTGGATTTTGCTGGGGAGTCGAACGGGCAATTGCTTTAGCCTATGAAACACGTCAGCAATTTCAAAAAGAGCGTATTTGGATTACCAACGAAATCATTCACAATCCCTCGGTTAACCAGAACATGCGGGATATGGGTGCTTTCTTTATTCCGGTAAACCAAGACGGACAGAAAGATTTTTCAGTTGTTGCCAAAGAAGACGTGGTGATTCTGCCTGCTTTTGGAGCCAGCTTTGGGGAAATGCAGCTATTAAAAGAAAAAGGCTGCACAATCATGGATACGACCTGCCCTTG
>JAJPJF010000390.1 GCA_021324415.1 Nostocales cyanobacterium Centralia_MAG_434 | reverse complement strand
TTCCTCTAACCTCTAACCTTTGTGTTTCTTCCATATATCACTAGCGGCGTAGCCCGCTAGTCGGAGGCTCAGATCTTGCACCTCTCCGTACAAACCCAGATGATGCCCAAAAATGCATAATAAAGATACCTAGATTTTATGGTCTTTTATCGCCAAATCAAGGGTTGTAGTTTAGTACTGAGTAATTAAATTACATCACATTTTTCAGGTGCAAGATCTGAGATTGGGCTCTTTGGGAACGGGGCTAGGTTTACTCATAGCTACCCTACCGAGCTACTGTTGCCACTCACCTCATGTACTAGTTAAAGTGAGCGTAGAGATATATCTTGTCTCAAGTACAGAATCAAAGTTTTCAGAATCACCTCCAAGGATCTCTAAACAAGTCAACCGATCCACTACATTAAGTAAGGGGCACTCCTCAATATGGAATCCTTGGGAAGAAACAAACTGTTTAATCTCATCTCTGTCATTAAAACTGTTGTCTACTAAAGATCTACCTGTTATGTTAATAATAGACTGATGCAACCGTTGTGATGCAGCGTTGTGTTCCTCGATTAGCAGCTGGCTTTGCTTGGTGGCAAAATCGGGCGTAATCCAAACTCCTCCGTAGTGTTGGAGCATCTGTCGAATATTCATCAAAAGCTGCCTCTTCTCTGACATGGTGAGATAGTGTAACAACCCCTCGCACACAAGAGTGACTGGCTCAGTTTCTCGAAAATAATCCGTACCTATGGGTAGCTGGTTTGGATGACTAGCTGCATTGATCTCGTGGAAGTATAGATTAGAAGGCTCTCCAATAAGTTGAGCAACCAAGAGTTGTTTGAGGTGAATCATGCTAGGCAAATCACTCTCAACAAAGCTCATGTCTGGATTTTGTGACATAACCATCCCACGTGGAAGTAAACCTGATGCTAACTCAACTATTTGCTTACTTTCAGATTGAGCGATCGCCCAGTCGACAGCTTTGTAACGAGCTTCAAACAAAGCTGCTAGCAGAAGAATATCTTCAGGACGGTCAATTGAAAATTGCTCAAGCATTGTTGGAATATTTACCAATTGAGCAAGTTCAGTAGCAAAAGGAATATCGCTAAACTGCCTAGTATAAGCTACAAGCAGTGCGGTTGGACTGATAGTGTCAAAGTAACTAGAAGGTGCAGTCATCATCTAAATTTTGCTTCGTCGACAACTCTTTAGGCACTTACCAGTAATAAAATGTCCAACCGTGCTTTGAGCCTGAAAGGCTGCCCCTACACTATCAACGTGTCTGCACACTGATCGAGAGAGTACGGTTGGACATTTTATTTTTTGGATCTTCCTTACGTATAAGTAATTTTGGGAGTTGGAAGTATGAATCACACCCCCCTTTTTTTTCCTCTTTAAAGGATTTTTATTCTTGTAAAAACCCGATTGCTTGTTTTTTCTGGAACAAATTTATTCTTTGGCAGTCTCTTATTCTCTTTTGTTCCAGAATATTTTAAATGGGACTTTTGCAACAGAGCTAATATATGGCTTGTATTTACTTAATTTTGTGATTTGCCACTGTTCTACACAAGCAAAGGAAGTCCATTGGGATAGAGTAAGTTAATCCTCTTAGTGAACTGAGCCTTCTCCTCTTCACAAAGCTCCTCTAATTGCTTAACCACATCCTCAGAAATTTCTAATTTGGCTGCAATTTTGCGTATAGATGCTTTTTCAGGGTCGTTGTATTCACTATCAGCACCACAAGCTTGAATGGCAGTGTAAATTAAGGCTCTTCTTCCTTGGTTACTGAAAGGATGTCTTGATATTACCTGATCTATATCCTCATCAGCCTCGTAGTGTTTTAACTCTTCGATTAACTGTTGTGAAGCTCCCTTTGCTGCCGTTAAACCAATTACCCAATCTCTTTCTTCTTGGGAGATCACTCTATCTCCTTTAGCTGCTATGAGCAGCGCTTTTGCAAAAGCCTCTATAGATTCTTGAGGTGGTAGTTGAAGATTTAGGGTGTATTTGTAGACCCATTCACCTATAATTTTACGTGTTTCATCAGTTGCTGTTGTCATTAATTTTATCCTTTCCTATTGGTTACATAACAGAAATACAATGTCAGTCAAAACAATTAACAATACCTTTCAAGTACACAAGCTCAAACTATTCAACATTTGAAAAATTTGGCAGATTGGTTTTGTAGTGCGAGCATCTTGCTCGCTGGATATATCACACAAGCGGGACGTGAGTGCAAAACACACGCTTCGCGAACGCACTACTTATTCAAAAATGGGGTACTCCCAACAAAAGTATTGCTTTTAATTGTTATGTACTGATATATAACACTACCATATAGGAAAAAAGTAGTAAATACTGAAGATAAAACATCCCACTTTTCCTACTTTTCTTACTTTTTAAAAGTATATTGTTTTATTATCTAGCTAAAACACGTTTATTTAATATCAATAATTTACTGTTAAGTTTTAGATTGCTACATCAAACCTACAGTGATTTACTAAGGCACTTAGCCTGAAAACTTCAATCTATTACTCTTACTTAATGGATAACTAGAGTTACTGAGTTTATCGAAATTCTGGGTATTTTCAATTCGGGGTTTGACATTTCGATCCCTGAACAGCCACTGACAGAATTTGGATGACAACAAGCAATATTGGGACTTCCAAAGAATAAATTAATCAACAAAAACCAAGAAGCAGTATTTAAACAATAATGATAATCATTTTTAGAGGAGGAGAAAGGGGTTGCCGACGGCAACCCCTTTCTCCTCCTTAAATATTCATGAACAGCTTTGCACTAAGAATAAATTTCAAGTGCATGGTAAGAATTAATATTGATGATTAAGTAGT
>JAJPJF010000230.1 GCA_021324415.1 Nostocales cyanobacterium Centralia_MAG_434 | reverse complement strand
TTGTTAAAGCAAATGTTAAAGTTATCGATTCTTTAACATCAATGGTACGAGAATCATCTAAATCTGCTCTTTCTGGGTTTTCGATAAAAGTATTGTAAGAAAGTTCGTTAACAGAAGATCTACGTTGATTTCTTTTTTTTTCTATTTCTGTTCTTAATGTATCCCATACTCCAAATATCGATAATCAGTAATAATCCAGAGCCTAGTAACGGGCACAACAACTGCTGTCTACCTAACAAATGTTAAGCAACTATCTTTTAAAATTATGTAGAGCGCTTCTTGGTTTCCATCTGGCAATAGTAGGTCAGATCAGATTCACACAGAGAATTGGAGCCGAAGAAGTTGCAATCTGCTTCCACGTCAAGCCAGCATCCTCCGAGAAAAATAATTGACCCTCACAGGTTCCAAAAGCAGCTATATTCCCCAAAGTGGCTAAGGTTCCCGTGTTGATGTTGTCACTGAACCACTCCGGTAGCCCTCGTTCACATTTGGAGAAAGTTCCTGGCTCATCAAGTGAGCGGCGATAGATAGCTGCTTTGCCACCATGAGGACCCGTAGAAGTAGTCATCAAGATTGTTTCTCCACACACTGCTACGGCTCGTGAGTAGGCAGCATGTAAGTTTGTGCGATCAAAACTCCAAGAATTCCCTCTATCTTGGCTAATCGCCAGCCCCTCAGCCGTAGCCGCTAGCACAAGCTCGGGAAGATCTGGAATGGTTCGTACCTCATGGACATCTGCATGAAAGTCAATGGTCGGCTGCCAAGATTTTCCCTGATCATTGGAACGTAGAATACCACCGACATGAACATTCACGTAGATTTCACCGGATTGACTTACTGCCATTGAGCGGACATCTGGAGGTCCACCCCACGGCGTATACCATTCAGAGCGTCCCTCTACCATCTCAAAGCAATTGATGCGATTTATGCTTCCGTTTGCAATGTGGAGGAGATGAGCTTCCGAAGTTCCAACTAGCACGGCATTCTTGAGCGGCAGGATACAGTTCAGTCGCAAATCATTGATCGAAGTGACTTGATGCCACTCACCGTTGAGGTTGCGATGCCATACTGAATTGCTATCAGCGATCACCCACAGTTCATTAGAGCTTGAGGCAAGAGCAGTGATGGAATGACCTTCGAGTTCAACATGCTGCTTAGAGTCAACAAACAGCAAGCCATCAGATGTGCCTGCTATCACTAAAGGTTGATGCCTCTGTTGAGAGGTATTCGCAAAGTCTGTATCTGCTTGCTTGTGGTCAATTGGTTTCACGGTTTGCGGCGAAGTGTTGTTCATAGCGTGAACCTCCTTCATCATTGGTGCTGCTATTCTATATATTGATTAATGATTAACATCTGTCCTGTCTACTGTGGAGCCATCCCATAGCACCGACTCTCAATCTACCATACTGAATTTGTTAAAATGATGTACTCCATCATGCGAAAGAAATGGTTCTGCTATGGCAGATTTAAATGGTGATTGGTTGGGAACTTACTGGCAAGAAGGAACCCCAACTCGCTTTGAAGCAACTTTTGTTCAGAACGGGAATAGTTTAAGTGGTTCTATTTTGGATGACAACTATTTGGGAGAAGCTGAGGTCAACGGTCAAGTGATTGGACGCAGCATCAACTTTACTAAATGCTATTTAATAACTTCACCTGATCCAGTCCGATATATAGGCACAATCTCAGAAAATGAAGATTATATGCAGGGACAGTGGAGTATAAGCCCTAGATGTTTTGGTCTTTGGGAAGCCCGACGCAGTGGAGAGAATCTGATGGTAGATTTGCAAACTCGGCTTCAACAGCAATTAGAGGCGTTGGGCAGTGCGTTAACAGTCTAAGTCAAGGGGGAGAACAACACTCTGTGCAAATCCCTTGAACTGGTAGTACTAAAATCAATTATATTTCTGCTTGTAGCTGATGCTTGAAGTAATATTTAAAGCTAGGCCATATTTCTCTCAATGGTTTTTTAATTCCTCGACATATGTAAATTGGTATATTGCTTTTAATCCCTACAATTTTTTCATGGGTAATTGTATTTACCTGTTCAACTTGATTAAATATTTTCTTCAAAAATCTTGCATCACCTCCAACACTCAGTACAATTTCACCAGAATAATAAACAAGGGAAGAATGAATTAGGGCGGGCAGATTTTCGTCTCACTAGTTATACACAAATAGAAAAGTGGTGGGAACTTGTTTTTAGTGCTTACTTGTTGGTTAGTCTGCACTCAGAACAACTTCTGAAATTCCCACCACAATCTGAATCTAATTTCTCATCGCATCCTTGGTGGGATATGGGGAATGGCTGGAATAGTATTCTTAATAACCTTCGCTTGATACTTCAACCATTTGTGCTATTTAACCTAATTAAACCTTGGCTACAAATTCTTTTTGGTCTACTCTCCTCGCTATAGGAAACACTCAAGTCAAATCCCTCGTCTCTCTTATTGAGAATACTGCATATATAAAACTAGAGGAGCGATCGCTATTAACAATCTCCCCCTACTATTCCAGCTTTCGTTTCTTTCACGGTGATAAGTAGGTAGACAAAATTAATTTCACACTCGCTTATTGCCAAATAGGCATTTGTGGCGATTTTAATGTGGGAAGAATCTCGGTTTTTCTACCCTCACGAATCATGGAGGAGTACCATAAGCGTATACACTGAGGACTTTTATCGAGAATTGCATCATAAAAGATATTTAAGTCAAATAAAATACGGGTCTTCTCACATCTTGCACCTGACAAAAGAATCCGTATTAACCGAAAACAAGAAAATAAAAATAACATCTAAAAATTGAGCTTCCCATTTAGATATTTGTGTAGAAAAGTACATTTTCTGCTGTATATACA
>JAJPJF010000496.1 GCA_021324415.1 Nostocales cyanobacterium Centralia_MAG_434 | reverse complement strand
CAAGGTAAGCAAACCAGATCAAAGCTAGCTGATCTTCGGCACTGAGTTGATTGAACCTAGCAATTGTGGCAGGTACAGCATCAGCAGCTAGAGTGTTGGGGAAAATACCACGAGCTGAATCGATGGTAAATGGCATAAGTAAGACCTACCTTAACTAAATTTACAAGCAGAAAAAGGAGATGTTACCAGTCTGTTGATAGGAGTTAAGAGCTTATTAGTAGCTTTTAACACTTACCCTATGTACATTCACGCTCTGCCGTATGTTGCAGGGCTAATGTCTGCTAATTAGCAATCTTTCAGATATAAAATTACTCAGAAATGAGATTTTACATCTGAAGACCGCTCTTGATAAAACCTTGAAAAGGATATTTGCGAATAGTCAGTGGCACTTTTTCTCAAGGATGTTGGCTTAATCCCTTATTTAGTAGTGTAAACGACCAATCACATTTAAGCACATGAAATCGTGTATTGATGTGATTGCAATTTTGTAAGTTGAGCATTGATAAATTTTATAGAACTATATGACCTGAGGCAGAGGGCAATTTATTTTTACGAGGGAATAGGGAATAAGGAAATTCCCATTGTAGAATCGCAGCGACCACGACGCCTACCTTTGGACTTGCAAGCCGAGGTAGATTTGCCAAGCGATCGCTATTGTGTTGCTTACCGCAAGTGGCTTAAACAACGGGGCGTCACCTTCGGTATTATCTAGAACATAAATTTAATATTTCTTAATTTTAGAATGGATTGAATGCCCATGAATAAAATATGGCTATCCGCGATGCTATTTGCAGTAGTGCTAGTAATCAGCATAATCACATCGGGTCAAACCTCATCTTTAGGCAAAGATACGCTAACAATGATCACTTCCCCAGATTATCCACCTTATGAATTTTATGACACTAAGGCGGGTAACAGGCAAATTGTTGGCTTTGATATAGATATTGCCAGGGCTCTAACTCAAGAATTGGGGTTTAAGCTTAAAATCATGGAATCTGATTTTAATGGATTAATTCCAGCACTGCAAGCAAATCGAGCGGATTTCGTCATGGCGGGGATGACTCCTACCCCAGAACGTCGGAAAAATGTTGATTTTTCAATTGTTTATTACCAAGCCAAAGATACAATCGTTGCTCCCAAAAATAGCAACCTTAAACAGCCTCAAGATTTAGCAGGGAAAAAAATCGGGATACAACTAGGGACTATTCAAGAGCAAAGCGCTAAAAAAATTGCTCAAAAAGTTCCAGGTATTGAACTCAAGCAACTTAATAAAGTACCGGAAATAGTTCAGGAAATCAAATCAGGGCGAATTGATGCAGCAATTGTGGAGGATACTGTTGCAAGGGGATTTTCTCAGGCTAATCCAGATTTAGAGTTTAATGTTATTCCTTCAGAACAAGAGAGTGGATCGGCGATCGCATTTCCTAAAGGGTCTAACTTGGTAAAACCGTTTAATGAAGGGTTGCAACTTTTGAAGGATAGAGGAGAACTAGAAAAATTTGTCACTAAATGGTTTTCACAGAATACCTCAACCGCTACTGTCTCTTCACGTCCTGCTAAAGGAGGGCTGAATCTCGACTTTACCAGGATTCTTCCAGATATTCCTTTTATCCTTAAAGGTATCCCTCTGACATTATTATTTACACTTTTTTCCGTATTTCTAGGGTTAATTTGGGGTACTATCCTCTCTTTGTGTAAAATTACAGGTATCAAGCCTCTTCGCTGGCTTGCTAATGCTTACACTTCTATATTTCGAGGCACACCGTTGCTGTTACAGTTGGCTTTGGTTTACTATGCGACACCCCAGCTGACAGGCTATGATATCTCCGCTTTAGAAGCGGGAGTGTTAACTTTTACACTCAATTCTGGGGCTTATATGTCGGAGACTATCCGAGGTGGAATTCAAGCCGTAGATAAAGGACAAGCTGAGGCGGCGATGTCTATGGGTGTCCCTTACCGCTTGATGATGTGGGACATAATTTTGCCCCAAGCATTGAAGAACATTCTCCCCGCATTGGTGAATGAAACCATTGGGCTATTGAAAGATTCGGCTTTGGTATCAACAATTGGTGTTGTGGAGATATTACGCAGTGCCCAAATTGTCGGTGCTAACAGATATATTTATTTTGAACCTCTGCTATTTGCAGGGTTAATCTACTATGTTTTAGTTATGGGACTGACTAAGAGTGCATCTGTTTTAGAAAGGAAGTTAAGACAAAGTGAGTGAAGTTGTCATTCGTGCAGAATTTTTATGCAAATCCTTTGGCAAACTCGAAGTGCTTAAAGATATATCTACAGATATTTGCAAAGGTGAAGTGGTTGCAATTCTTGGTCCTTCTGGTTCGGGTAAATCTACGTTTCTGCGGTGTATGAATTTACTAGAACGCCCGACCAGAGGCAGAATTTATTTTCACGCTCAAGATATCACTTATCCCAAGGTAAACATCGCCAAGGTTCGCCAAAAGTTGGTGATGGTGTTTCAACACTTTAATTTATTTCCTCACATGACAGTCATGCAAAATGTTACCTATGCACCTATTAAGGTGAAAGGAGTAGATCGGCAGTTAGCTGAAAACAAAGGGCTAGAGTTGTTGACAAAAGTAGGCTTAGAGGAAAAGGCTGATGTTTATCCATCTAAACTATCGGGGGGACAAAAACAAAGGGTAGCGATCGCCCGCGCTTTGGCAATGGAACCAGAGATGATTCTATTTGATGAACCAACCTCTGCATTAGACCCAGAAATGGTTAAAGACGTACTGCAAGTGATGCAAGCTTTAGCTCAAACAGGAATGACGATGGCGATCGTTACCCATGAAATGGGATTTGCCAGAGAAGTGGCTAGTCGAATTATGTTTCTTGATCAAGGGATATTAGCAGAAGATACCACTCCTAGCCAGTTTTTCCGAAATCCCCAGTGCAAGCGTGCTAAGCAATTCTTAGAAAAAATGCTTTAGCTAGAAATCATACTACTCATGCTCGTGTAAAAATGGGTAATCGGTGTAACCTTTCTCATCTCCACCGTAGAAGGTGCTGCGTTCTGGTGAATTCAAGGGAGCATTTAATTTGAAGCGTTCTGGTAAGTCAGGATTTGCTAAAAATAACGTGCCGAATGATATCATATCTGCATTGCCATTGGAGATTGCTTCATTTCCCTTTTCTTTGTTGTAACCACCATTCAAAATGACTGGACCTTTAAATAAAGAACGCAAGGAAGAGGCTGGAATCGCAGTTCCACCATGCCTGATATCTGCCTCGGTGGGTTCCATAATGTGGACGTAGCCCAAACCAAATTCAGTAAATCGCAAACTTTTTTCCTAGACAGAGAGATCGCAAATATTTGGTAACTTGAGATACATTTTTGCTGAACTATCTTAACCCGTAGATTGGAATAAATTACT
>JAJPJF010000335.1 GCA_021324415.1 Nostocales cyanobacterium Centralia_MAG_434 | reverse complement strand
TTGAGTTTTCTTGCAAAAGCAACTGCTGTCCTTGCTTTTCATCTCTATTATCAAAAAGCTTGATAATTACCTGACAAAATTTCTCCTGATAGAACTTTAAAACTTGAGGAGCAAGATCATTTATTCCTCTTCCTGGCTGTAATTTACTTTCTGCATAAATCCGGGCCGGTTCTGGTAAAGTTACTCTCCAATCAGATGCAGTAGAAGACTTTTCTGCCATTGAAAACTTCAACAATTCTATTAAAGCTCTATTTCCACTTCTACTCCAAATAGCACTAGCTATATTCCGACTCAACCCACTGGGAAAAAAAGCCAGCAACGGAAATATATCTTGCCCTTCTACCGATAACATCTCAAAAGAACGCTCTAAAGTCTTCCCCAGACTTCTTTCTTTTCTTTTTTCAGCAGAATAGTTCTCCAAAACTTCTAGTGGTTCAATCTCTAAGTCTTCGCATAGCATCTTAAGTGTACATTGAGTCTCCGCCATGTAAGATGCTGCTAGTTTAATTGGTAAAGGATAGCCATCTAAAAACTTTACTAAACGATTAAAATCTGCCGCCGAAGCATCATTTCCCCATTGCTCTGGCGACGGAGCATATTTTCTAAATATCTCTCTCGTTTCTGATGCTCCCATACTACAAACTTCTTGTTGATGACAATATACAATATCCCTTACTAAAGAATCACGACAAGTTAACAACAGCTTTAAATCAGAACACTGTTCTAACAGCGAGTTCAGAAGTTCTATTAGTTCATTTGATTCTTTCTCAATTAATTTATCCAAATCATCAAGAATCAAAAGCCTTCGACTACTCTTTAACTCCCTCTCTATAGCAAAACTCTTCAATTCTAGACTTTGTTTAACTTTTGTAATTAGCGTTCCCACTGAATCTGTATCACGCAAACTAATCAACCAAACTCCATCCTTATAACGATTACGTTCATGTAACCACTGACCTATTGCATAGGCTAAGGCTGTTTTACCTATTCCTCCCATTCCATGAAGCGCAATGCAACGTTTGTCCGACTCTACCAGCACTTTAATGACTTGGTGTATTTCTTGTCTGCGTCCCACAAATGTTGGATCTTCACGGGGTATATTAGTATTTGTCCACTGAGGATAGATCACCTGGTGTGAATCTACTGGTTCTATATTCAGTGATTGATCGTGGGTAGCTTGGGGTAATAATCGAAATTTGAATGCTTCATCGAAATTAACTCCGAGCCGTAAAGTCCCTGAGTTAAACAGTTTTTTTAATTTATCATCTAATTTAACTGCATTCCTACTCACTAAAAAACTATTAGCAACTGTATATTTATTAAATAATGCTTGATATAGTTTCCTAGAAAAACATCTAGCTGCAACATCTAGAATTTTATCTTCCGCATTCACCGCAATTACATGTGGTACTCCTACTTTCACAAAAGCTTGCGCTAACTTTTCTGAATAGCAGGCATTTAATAATGCTAATTGACAGGGGGGTTGCTTCTGATTTGATAAGGCTATCTCTAATTCTTCTTCATTAAAATAACGAGTTATTCCCACCTCATCTTCTAACACTAGGGCTGTGCTATCTTCCTGTCTCATTCCATGACCAATAAAATGAATAATCAATGGCTTTACACGATGGGATAACACATCTTGTAGCGTCTGTGATGTTGCTACTTTCACTACTATTTCTACTGCTATCGGATGAGATATATCCTCTAACACCGAAGTGACTGCATTAATCTCCGATTGTATTGATAAATCTTCTACTGGGGATAAGTCTTCAGTCAACAGAGGGGCTGAAAACAATATCAAAATCTGATTCCTGAACAAATTTTCTTGCTCAGGAATTCTTTCTACCCCCCGACTAGGTGGAACTTTTTCAGCTACTTTTGAGACAACCATTCTTTTATTTCTTCATCAGTAGCTGTGCTTAAGTCAATCGAGATCCGATCTGGATGTTCTAACTTGCCTTTTGGTTCTATCCTCTTTTCTCTTAATTCTCCCCGCCATTTATTGATTGCCTTCGCCACTTTGATACTGTAATCTATCAAATTCGCTGTTGCTGCTATTCCCCCAACTACTGTAGCCACAAAAACTATATCATCTGCACCTACTACCCGACTTGATGATCTCTGCAACTTGATTGAACTCATCAACAGCAATGTTTCTAAAGACTCTATTTCATCTGGGGTTAGCTGCGATGAAATTACTATACTACATAACGAAAGTTCACTCATTTACACCTCTAATAGTTTTATTTTTCAAGCGGTACTTGCAATTGTTCAACTTTAGCTTCCAATTCAGTTACTCGTTGGCTTAACGGTATCTTAGAACTACTGCCTAAGTAAGTAGCGATCGCACTCACAACCACATCCGTCCTCGATACGCCAAGTCGTTCAACATAGCTATCGAGTTTTTCCAACAAAGATGGAGGTATTCTTACAGCGATTTGGGGTTTGCTCATACTGGTTTATAAAGAATTGAAGCGGTAGTATGTCAAGCACAGGTGTAAGGATAAAGACACTACAATTCGGCCTTCTTTTAGTTTTGTCTGACTAAGTCATACCTATTAACACTATAATACAATGTTTTTTCTTTTGGGGATTTTCATCCAAATAAATCTGTAAATTAAATACTAAGTATCCGTAGTATCTTTCTTAGTAATGATCACTTGCTTACACGCTTTCAAAACCTTGTGTAATAAACAGCACACCTAGGCACACACTCCTATAAAGGAGTATTAACTACATACATCCTCAAACCATTGCATAGCAACTGACAAGCATCAAGGCACACAAATTTTGAATCCCACCTGCAACTTGTTCAGAGGTTTTGACAGCAAAAACCACCCAACGTGAAGTGTCAAGGGTGGCTAACGGGATAAATTTGAATTGTAAGTAATTCGTATTCTATCTCTTAATTGTGCGGAAATTGTGAGGATTGCGCAATTAACACCGTAGGTAAAATATCAGCGCACTAGTTTGATCGCCAAAATACTCTGTCTTTTGATAGTTTTTCTGATAGAGCAGATTATGTAAACAATCTGTTTGTATAGTTCATTGTTTCCCTATATTAACTGACTTGTCAGCCACTTGAAGTCTGTTGGTATGGGGATTTTATTAAATGTTCATAGTCTTAGATCTGATGTAGTCATGCTTGGGAAATGATCGCCTCTGTGATTAGCGGTGCTAGTTACCTTGAACCTTGGGAGCTACCCAAAGGTTAACATTTTACTCATGAAGGCGATTGTATTTCGGAGCGCACTGCAATCATGCAATCAGCTTTTTCACCGTACAGGGCAACTAGTAGGAGTATTTGCAGAGGTGGCGTTGGTCGCAGTGGAAATCAAGGTTACTTCGCCTTTATCGTTGAACACCCAACCTGTTGCAGGGATAATTGCAATGGGTTGTGGCTTGACTTTAGCAGCATATGTCTTATGATGATGCTGTTGTGCTGTGGCCACAGGTAAACGTGTGTCTGTCCAAAGTGCATCAGTTGTTAAGGATTCATCAGGGCTGGGGGGTAAGCCGCCGCGTCCAGTGACGGTAAAACTACTACCACCATTCGCTTTATTCAAGGCAGTACAACTAGAGGAAACTAGCTTTGGAGTATCTTCAGTAATTGTAGGCAGGGTAGTCAAACCACGACTTGGATCTATATCAGGTGTAATAATATTAACCTGACCACTTAAAGTAGGACTTGTCAGCGAAATCGCTGTGATGTTGTTTGTTGGTGTCTGTTGTAAATATAACTCTAGTTTGTTTGGGTCACTCGTGGCTAGTAATGTCTCTAAATTTTTTAGACTAGGCTGTTGAAAATTGTAAATTCCAAGCGCATTAATTTGAACTTTACCACCAGAACCATTGAATGCATTGGCTGTTATCTCATTATTTTCATTTGGTGCAGCAACGATAAAGCCATTAGAAGCATTTATCGTAATATTGCCACCATTGCCATTAGCTGATGAACTGCCTGCTGTAGTAGATATCTGACTACCATTGCGCAATAGCAAGAAATCTTGTGGTGTTAATGTAATATTGCCACCATTGCCAGAGTTGGTTTGAGCAGTCAGTGTTCCGTTATTTAGCTGAATGGAGCGCGCCGTAACTTCTAGATTTCCTGCATTTCCAGAGCCAAAACTACTTGCAGTTACTTGAGCTTGCTCTCGAACTGTTAATTGTCCGCTCGTAATCTTGATGTTTCCGCCATTACCTGTAGAAGAAGTTCCAACGGTGTTGGCAAACATTCCACTATTAGCAGGGCTGCTACCTATATCTGGGATTGCGCTAGCTTGTGTTTGTCCGTCTTCTTTAGCTTTTTCTGGCGTATACTTAGGTAATCCTGACCCGTTATCCTGTGTTTGTCCTAACTCATCTTGAGTAACAGCGTTCGCTTTGGTGTTAAATAAGGTGATTTTATTTGGGTTGAAACCTGAGAGCAGGACGAAATCTTTAACGTCAAGATTAATACTTCCTGCATCACCCTGACTAGAGGCAGTAGTGAGCAGTTGTCCACCACCAGTTAGCTCAACTGTATTGGCATGAATGTTTATATTGCCACCACCAAACTTCCCGTTACTTTCTGCTCTTAATGTGGCCCCATCTGAGACACGTAAGCTATTAGTAGTAATCTTAATATTACCAGCTACATCCCCAGCATATTGTTCAGTACTCGTTGCTAACACACTATAAGCATAAGTATTGGCACGATCTGTATCCGGGCGTGGAAATATTGGTGCTTGACCTGAAATTTCCACAGTATCAGTAGCATTAATTATAACATCACCAGATCTTTGACCACTAAAAGTTCTGGATGATATTTCCGTTCCATCAGTCACAAAAACAGACTCGCCACTAATTGTGATATTACCAGCATTGCCAAGTTGCAGGTTGTTTTGTAAAGGAGCGTTACTTCCGATAGCTGTGGAAACCAAACTATTTTGGAATGAAACTGGACCAAATGACTTAATTGTGATGTTTCCAGAAATGCCCCGACCAAAAGCTGTACTAACAAGAGAGCTATTGTTTGCTAACGATACAGATTTATTTCCTTGTAATAATATATTTCCTGGATCTCCTCCAAAGTTACTGACATTAAAAAAAGCATGATTTAAGGAGATTGTGTCATCCGCTTGAAGTGATATGTCTCCACTGCCTGAACTATTGTTGTTACCGTAAGTAGAAATTACAATATTTGCATCCGAGCCAGTGATCAAAATAGAGCCAGTGGCATCTAGGGATATACTCCCAGCAAGCTTCTTTCCATTACTATTACTACTATTGTTACTACTTGCATCTAGTGCAGTTTGATTTTGACTCTCTACAGAAATCCCGTTAGCCTTAATATTTATGCTACCTGCATCAGTAGCACCGTCAGCAGCAACAGATATCACAGCATCATTGCGTAGTAACACATCAGCTCGTGTTAAACCGTCTGGGACATTGAACCTAAATATATTACAATTTATCTCCAATCCAACAGTTCCTGCTCCTGTTACACCTGCAAGCTCTATCTTTCCTCCTGGTGCGGATAATTTGCTGCTGTCTAAAGTGATATTTCCTCCTAGTAATAATAGGCTCTGACCCGTGGGTA
Organism: Nostocales cyanobacterium Centralia_MAG_434; assembly: GCA_021324415.1. Classification (GTDB taxonomy): domain Bacteria; phylum Cyanobacteriota; class Cyanobacteriia; order Cyanobacteriales; family Nostocaceae; genus JAJPJF01. Next base: position 1,246 of record JAJPJF010000335.1, on the reverse strand, counting down.
CTTGCAATGTATTTCCTGAACTCGTAATTGATTGGGGTGATCTCACAGAAGATAAAAAGCCACTTGGGTCGCCGACCAAAGTCAGTAAGCTGCTTGGTCCGCCAGGATTTGTGGCACTCAACTGAGCACCATTTGGCCAGACTAAAGCTTCAAACGTACTACTGACAAACGAACCGCCAATATTTAACTGTGCATTTTTGCCAAACACAATCCCCGATGGGTTGAGAATGAACACATTTGCTGCACCGTTCGCCTGGATAATTCCATCTATATTTGAGACAGACCCACCCGTTATCCTACTGAAGATGTTCCGAATATCAACAGCATTATTAAAAGACGCTGTTCCCTTTGTCGGTACAGAAAATTGCTGGAAACTGTGGAATAAATTGCGTCCAACTTGCGTTCCCCCAGTAATATTAAATGTGCTGCCATTAATTGTCACACTAGAATTATTCGGTAGTGTCTTATCTGGTGTTATCTGCGAGAATGCACAATTTGCAGTCATTACCCATGTACTACTCACTGCTATCCCTAGTAAATGACACCAGATAGAACTTATCCCTGACATTGCAGTCTCCTTTGAACCCTAAATAACCCAGCACTACTTACGAGTAAATCATTATTCAGGTATCTGTAGTGCAACTGCTTTTTAATAACAACCGTTTTTTTGACAATAGTTTATTTGACTCCTCTACTCTACTATTCATTGCTATCCAGTAATACTGGACATCGATTTTATGGTCAAGGTGAGCGCGCTTTAGGGGTTAAGCAAAAATAAATTGAACCAACCTTTTTGGGGTTATCGGTCTTGGCAACACTATTAATCGTTGTCGAGGGTCTGTTTCGAACTAATTAGTTTTATATTCAGTTTCCCCTTAACTCCAGACAAAATGCGTTATGTATCGAAGGTTTGTTCAATTTATGAGGAGCGTGAATGCTTAACACACTGCCAAAAGCGATTGCCCTTCGGGCACTGCAATCATGCAATCGCTCTGGCACTTCATAGACGCGATCGCCAGCACTATGCTAGTTAAGGTGATTACATAGCAAAAGCCACCCTGCGTTTACTTCGGGGTGACTCTTAGGTCGATCTTTACGTGGTTTTATTCTATGAGATTCAATAGATGATCGGACTAGGAGCTATAACCATCAGGGTTAACAGGTATGAAGGGGAAAAGCCACCCCCAGAGGTAACTAGGGTGGCTTTGAGATGATCAACTGTTTTCATTAGCAAATATCCTATTCC
>JAJPJF010000026.1 GCA_021324415.1 Nostocales cyanobacterium Centralia_MAG_434 | reverse complement strand
GTTATAGCAATCATATAGCTACTTTTTGTCAAATGCCATTTTAATGTTACCTCCAGATGGCATTTTCTGTTTATTGCTCGCTTCGGCTGTCGCCTCTGTGTGTCCAATTGCAATTGACTCATATGCAATTACTCTATTGGTTCTATCCCCAAGAATTGCACGATTAGAGGATAGGATTACCCAAGCACAATATTTGTTCTTCATTCTTGGCCACCTTGGTGATTCCCGGTGGCTGTTTTATTGCTAGTGTTGCTATACCCTTGCCCTGACAACAAATCTAAAGCATCAATACAAACGTATAACTAAAGTCAGGCAAATATTCCGAATTTCTTTACCTGCCAACCTAAGCAATACTGGGGTGGCATTTTACTATCCTCAGAATTTCCTCGGAGTTGATAGATAGGGTAGGTATAGCAATCATATAGCTACTCTTTCGTCAAATGCCATTCTAGTGTTGCCTCCGGATGGCATTTTCTGTTTATTGATCCAGTAGCGCGATCACTCTCTGGTCTCCTGATTTACCTCCCCTGCCGATGCCACCCTCAAACCGAAAAAGAGGAACAAACGTAGACATTAAGGAAAGTATAATCTAAGTTTTTAGCCACCTCATGACTTTGGGTGGCTTTCATAATTGTGGTTATCTGCAAATACAGAAATCAGTAATTGCAGAAGCGTGATTGCCCTCACGGTTATCGTAGGAATTAACAATTGTAAATGCTCAGGATTGGTTCAGAGTTAGGCAATAAGATAAGTGTCAATAGTTATTAGTTAACTTATATTCCAAGCCACCTTATAAGCTGCGGGTGGCTTTCATAATTGTGGTTATCAGCAAATACAGAAGTCAGTAATTGCAGTTTTACGCTCTACCCATCTGCAATAGCCCCAACTTCCCACTCCCTCGGAAGAGCGCGATAGGTGACAAGATGGGATGACCAGCGAAAATAGACCCCAAAAAATGGGCAAAGCCCAGACTTAGAAAGACTTTTCGGGTTTGCGTAAACCCCTCCCCTATTTATATAAAACCAAGGGAGGGGTTGACGTGAATTCATAAAGAGTAATGCCGAAAATCTCCAGCGGGAAGTTTAGGTTCTTGTACGGATTTAGTGAACTAGGTTTTTAGTTGCTAAAATTCCTTGACTAAAGTCACAAAAGTCAATCATTAGAGATAAGCTTATCAAGTTATAAGTCTATCTTTGGATAGATAAAAAAATACTTTAAAAAGTTTCCATATAAGTCATTTCGAAGAATTCATTTAAGAAAAAAATCTAACTATAGCAGTCCTAAATGATTTGCAAATGAGGATAAATCCAGTTGCTCAGTGCTGACAAATAGGTAACTCAAGAGAATTGCTATTTTCTCAAAAAAATCTAATTCTATAACCTTCTGGAAATTAGTGACATAAACCTCTTAGTTTATTCAACAAAAGGTGAACATCAACTCTTTAATTGTCAATTGTTCTTATCCAAAATGAAATCAATGATTGACTGCTCCAAATAAAAGTAAGTCATTCATTCATGAACTAAATCAATACAATTTGTTTGAGGTGATAACAAGATGGCTAGTATTAAACTGACTGAACTACGTCCTGTAGGTTCTGAACTTTTCCATGATTCTGAAGGCTTTATCAATGAACTAGACGATCAGGAAATGTCAGCGTTTTTAACAGGTGGAGACTACAGTTCCCACGGTGGCTGGAGTAGTGGTTTCACTAATAGTTGGAGTAATAGTTGGACTGGTGGTTTTAATACCAATGGTACTATCACTGGTGGTTACATCGGTTATTAGTGTTAGTACTCTGATTTCATAATCAATCCAAAGCCATTTTGACTCTCCTATTCCCCGTAGTTGTCGAGACTGTGGGGTTTTGTTTTCCCATACATTTATAATCCCACACACTCACACACCTGCTAGCAAGCTCAAGATTGTGCATGTATAGCAAGCTAAGATCCAAAAGATCGGACAACGAAAATGTAAGGAGTGGGGGCAATGGTAGACAAACCGATACCTAAAAAGCCAATTCAAAACACTGAAAGTGTTGCTTAGGCACTTGCCAGTTGTCAAGTATCAAATTAGATTGGCTCTTGTACAGTTTTGGTGAAAATGGTTGAGGGTGCAGCACAAGTAGTAGAAACATAATTGTTGATTGCCCACCGTGCGCGTTCCATGTAATCGCAGTGCTGCAACAGATGAATTATCAAAGCGATTGCCCAAGGAGCAGCGCAATCATGCGATCGCCCTCCGGTCCCCACGGTCCCCTACTACTCCCCTCCAGTCCCGACAGTACCTACACCACCCACTCGGCTATCTTCCTCCGACTCACCCGCCTCTTACCTTGCGTGGGCGGCGTGTTGCTATCATTAAGCAAAGTCGGTATAGCAATTGTCTATTACACCTGATGCCCACACCACTCCGCACCTTACCGTGTGGGGTGGTGATGTTGTTTTGGTGGGTTGGTCGAAAAACTCTAAAAAAGTGTAAAAATCAGCCAATCTAAGTAGAGAGAAATGGTAGCCACGGTTTTAAATACATTTGCAGTACTGAGGAAATGGTAGCCAGGGTCTATCAGTAGTAAAAGTCCGGTAGCCACGCTTTTAGATACATTTTTTCTACTTAAATTTATAATACATTTGTAGTTTATGTAGCAATAGCCAGGGTCTATATGGCTCTAGAAGACGTGGTGATAGTCAAAATAAGGATTCATGCATAAAGTAGATTTTAAAGAGTTTAAAGGCGATTTTAGAAGGGCTTTTTCTGCACCACGCTACACCTGATATTGAAATGGGTCGTTAGGGGTAAGGGTGATCGTGGGTAGCCTTGGTAGTCGTGGTTTTTATTAAAGATCTATATATATAGAGAAGCGTGGCTACGGACGGGTACGTAATATAGGAACACGTAGTATCGAGTAATAATGCTTAATCGGTAGCGTTTAATAAAAATTGGAAAATTGTAAACGGAATTTTGGCAGCGGGACGAGGCGACGGCGTAAGCACGTCGCAAGAGGCGAGCGCTAGCGAGCCAGTAAGGCTATCAGATCAAATCCCGCCTAATGTTGCCAAGGTTTAGGTAGTCAGCCTGTAGGCCAAAAGCCAGGACGTGAGGTCTAG
>JAJPJF010000168.1 GCA_021324415.1 Nostocales cyanobacterium Centralia_MAG_434 | reverse complement strand
TAGTGAACCCAAAATCGAGGATGTTCCTACAAGAACGATCGCAAGTATCCACAAGCTTTGTGCGGTGTTAGCCGTAACTAAGCTTAAAGGTGGGTAGGCTGTCCAACCAGACTGCGATCCACCAAAGAAGAAACTAGCTAATAATAGCGCTCCAGCTGGTGGGTTCAACCAAAAAGCGATCGCATTCAGTTTTGGAAAAGCCATATCTCTAGCGCCAATCATCAAAGGCACTAAATAATTGCCAAATCCGCCAATGGCACTAGGAACAATCCACAGAAAAATCATGATTGTTCCGTGATTGGTCATGAAAGCGTTATACAGGTTCGGATCTAGTAAATCTGAATCTGGTGTTGCTAATTCGGCACGCATAGCAATAGCCATGAGTCCACCAATTAGATAAAACACAAACGCTGTCACTAGGTATTGAAGACCAATCACCTTATGGTCAACATTAAACGTGAAGTAGTCGTACCATCTCCACGCTTGTTGATGAGAACTATGAGTAGCAACCTGCAGTTCAGGTCGATTGTCTTCAGGAGGTGTATTTCGTGGGAGTTCTACTTGGGTCATATTTTTGTGATTTGTTCTTTGTCATTTGTCTAGTGTTAGTTGCTAGGCGTTATTCTTTTACGATTAACTACTCACCACTAACTAAAAACTAATGACCAATGACTAATGGCTCTAGAGTTTCAGCATTAATCCCCATATCACGTGTGTAGGGATTGAGGAACTCGGAAGTTGATAAGTGAGCAGGATTGATGGCGACGGCTTCTTTGAGATTTTGCGTTTGAGCAATACGGTTTTCTTCAAGCCAGTTGTCAAACTCCTCTGGAGTGTGGACAATGACCTGTGACCTCATTGAGCCATGGTAGCCACCACACAATTCAGTACAAACGATAGGATATGTGCCTGGTTTAGTCGCTACAAACCGCAGTTCAGTAGGTATGCCAGGAATTGCATCTTGCTTCAATCGGAATTGAGGTACCCAGAAAGAGTGAATCACATCAGTTGCAGAAAGATTGATTTGTACATCCGCACCGACGGGAATGTGTAACTCTCCGGAACTTACTCCACTATCCGGGTAATTAAACAACCAAGCAAACTGCATTCCTGTGACATTCACAACCAAATCTGCTGGTTTACCTAGTGTTTTAGGAGTTGCACCAATGCCAATTTGAGGTACAGCGGTTGGAGATGTTTGTTCCGACTCCGTTATAGAAGTATCACTCAATGTAGCAGCAATAGCACTTCCTGGCATTTGAGCAACGTGAGCTTTTGAGTGACTGTGAGGCATATGAGGATGGCTTCCTGGCTCAAATCCTCCCATTTGTTGAAAAACATCAACACTGTAGATTCCTAAAACCAAGACTATCAGTGCTGGGATTGCTGTCCAAAAAACTTCTAAGGGAAGATTACCCTCAACATCGACGCCATCTGTATCATCTCCAGGACGACGGCGGTACTTGACCAAAAAGATGAGAATGGTTCCTTCTACTACTATAAAGAGAGCTGTAGCAATGGAGACCATAATGTTAAAAAAGCCATCTACTAAGGGCGCTTGTTGCGATGCCTGAATTGGTAGTAAATGGTGATTTTGTCCAACCCAAATGCTGAAAACGGTAATTACCATTCCAGCAACTAAGGTCCATAGTGAAACAGGAATTTGTTGCATAAATACCTGCTCTGTAAAAGGTGGTTAAAGCAGTAAACAGTGAACGGTTATCAGTTATCAGTAGAGAGGAATACACCTAACAACCCTTAGAGCAGAGAGTCTTTGACTTTAATCAAAGATATTTACTTGCCTGTGGTCGCTTTTAGTCCTAGCTATCAACTAGCATATATGAGTAGCAAGTTAGAATTTGTTAGTAGCTGACAATTTACGATTGATAGATTGATTTCCAAAAAACTTTTTGCGTTGTTCCAGCCCATAACTGAGGAATGTAAGGCTATAATACGTGGGGGTGTAAGGGGTCGTAAAAAACTCTTTTTAAAGAAGAATTCAGAATTCAGGATCGCATGAGTTGGGGAATTAAACCCTTGGCTGGCTGCCAGTCGAAAAGAATTACTACTGAATTCTGACTCTTGAGTTCTTTCGGGTTAAGGCGTCGCAACTTTCGTTCAATCTCCCGAATTTATTTGTTAGTCTCCCTTACACCCTGACACTCTTAGTTATTTAATGCAGCGTGAGTGTAGCAGTTCTTGGAACAAATTCTTGCACAAGCTTCACAACCAACACAGTTTTCAGGATAAGCGATCGTCATCACTTTCTTTTCAATTTCATCATCGTCCTCGTTTTCTACGAATTCTCCTTCTTCGTTCATCGCTTTTAATAACAGTACATTGTGTCCGCAGATTTTAAAGCATCTGCCACAGCCAATGCATTTCTCTTGATCAATCTCCTGAACAAATTTTGGTGTCCAAGTTTTACCACCAAAGGTTAAGCCTGTTAGTGTTGCCATGAATGTACCTTTCGCAATTTTACCTAAAAATCAGATTGAGCTTCTTATCTCATCCTAACTTAATCTTAATTCTCGAATTTTGCTATTAACAAATAGTTTTCACCTAAATCATAGTTTTATGACTTATAAGCTGCTTTATTTTTCTTTTAATTAAATGAAATTATTTTTTGATAAAAAGTTTGTGAATGTTTGTCAGCAATAAACTTGTAAAATTATTCTATTTTTTTATCTATTTCTTTAAGTGACAATTATTTTTGATAATTAATTCATGAATAGACAAAAAAATATAATGGGTATTTATATATACAGATTCTCAATAGCTTAGATGAATTTGACATCCTTATAATAAACTCAGTTTCTGAATGTAATATATTCTACACTTTATCAACGAGGCTTAGTTACATAGAAATCTTATTGAAGTGGCAAATTTGTTAGCCATGAGAAGTCTAGCTTGGTTTCTCCAAGTTTGCAATCATTTGTCGCAATCCGTGTAGGAGTTGTAAAAATTCAAAGTCTTAGAATCCTCTCAGAATCACTTAGGATTGCTATATGACTGCTATACAAGGGATAAAATGTTTCTGCGACTCTTTTAATTGTCAAGTCTTTTATTAAGTTTTATTAGAAGTCGATATTTATGAGCTAAAAATATTTTCAAATATTAATGTTATTAATAATCATATCAATTCAATATATTATTCATTTTTATAGTTATTCGATAACACTTTTTGCTAGGCCTTTCAAGAGAATAAAAATGTTATAGAATAACCTAGAATTTTTAGTAGAAAATCATTTGTTAGCTCATTATGAACAAACTTAAAGAAAAGTTTGTGAAATGTTATAAAGAAGAAATATAAAAAAATAGGCTCAGGTTAAAAACTTTGAATCAATTCCAATCGGATGCATATTCCAAACGGAAATTTAGGTAATTAATACGGGAAGAAATCTTTATTGTCGCCGACAAACTCAGGTGGTAGAGAGTAGTGAATATAGATGACAAATTCAAAAGAAACTTGAGCCCGACATCTCAACGAGTAAAGTTCGAAGAGCCTTATGCCGTATACTATTCCTAACAACAGTTGCGTTGGATGTGACAACTGTCGTCCCCAATGTCCCACAGGTGCAATCAAAATAGAGCACAATCAATACTGGATTGATCCTTGTCTTTGCAACAACTGTGAGGGTTATCATCCTGAACCCCAATGTGCGGTCGTTTGTCCCACTCACTCGCCGATTCCCTTGCAGGCGAAAAGGGGAAGATGCAAAGTTAATGCTAGAGATGTCACAAGCCCGGATTTATTCTCTAATGGCAAGAGTAATCCATTTGCTTCAGCAATTGTCATCTGGGAAGCTTGTAATCTGCTGGCGCAGAGAACATCATTACCTTGGGAAATCGATGAAGTTGGTAACCTATGCTATCGCCGACAAGTTAATCAAGGACGGGGGGCGATCGCTTTTCAGATCACTTGTTCACCTAACAAAAGCGAATGGGTAAAAGATTTGGGGGCAATTGAAGCATTTGACATCCGCTCTGCGTGTATCCACCTAATTTTTGCTGCTTATGCGACAACTATAGATCAACCTTGGGAGCAGGAATTTGTTATTGATGATCGGCAAATTGAGAGATATTTAGGGCTAGAAAAACGCAAAGACCTGAGTAAAGTTGCCAAGCTCGCTTTGATGAAAAACATGGTTCATCAAGCTTGTTCACTGATGATTTCTATGAATTGGCCTCAACAGGGCAGAATCAGAGGATTTTCAATTCAACAGAGTCGCTTGTGGCATCTTGTAGAAGTTCAACATCACTTTCAAGAAGACAACCTTGGATGTAAATATCTTGTTGGGCTAACTTTTAAAGTGAGAGCTGGGAACTGGGCACAATTTTTCTTAAACAAACAAGGATGTAAAGAACGAACTGCATTTTATCAATATGGCAGTCTACCTAAAACCTTGTTAACCACAGTGATGAGTATTTGGCAGCAACATGAAGGTACAGCACGATTAATGCTGTGGTTGCTGTTTAAAACCAAAATGGGTAAAGAACAACGCATTACAGTCCCCACCTTACTCCGTGTTGCCTATGGTGAAGAGAAGGTGACTCTTGCTTGCAAACAACGAGAAGAACGCAAGCGCCTGCTGCGAACCTTTGAACACGACTTGGAAGTCCTCCATCACTATGGAATGAAGCCAATTTTTGATCCAGTCACCTACCCACCAGAAATTCAACCTTTGTGGGCGAAGTTAATTAATATACCTGAAGACCCAGAGGAAGCATTAGAATTTTGGACAAATGATGGCAGTGGAGAGACTCGCCTTACAGATATAGGCCCTCGTGGTAAGTGGAATCTGCTGATGAATGCTCGAATTTTATCATTTGAGTTGCCACCGGACTGGGAGCAGCAAAGTTCTGACTCAGAAAAAAAGCTACGAAATCCGAAGAATAGAACAAAGACAAAAACAACAGCAGGTTATCTGCTAGGCGAGCAAATTTTGCAAGCACGCAAAAATTTGAATCTTTCCCAAAGAGAGTTGGCAAAGCTAACAGGTAAAAGCCAAAGTTGGGTTCGGGATTTAGAAAATGGTCGCTTAAAAGCCAAGTTAGAAGACCAAGCAATATTACGTAAAGTCTTAGGTATAGCTTAATTAAAAATGCGCTAGGAACAATGTCCCCAACGCACCTTACTTTGTTCAAACAGCTTGATTGATAATGGTAGTTATAGTGGGGACTTGCCCCACCATAAGCTCAACTATGATTACTTGGACTCAGTGAAATCCGCATCAATCACATCATCACCACTACTAGAGGATGTAGAACTACCATCAGCGCCAGAGGATGCACTAGCACCGGGAGTACCAGCACCAGATTGCTGATAAATATTGCTACCTACTGCAAATAGCGCCTGTTGCAGTTCTGGGATCAGCTTTTTGATCGCTTCATCGTCTTCCCTAGAGACAGCATCGCGCAGATCCTTCACTAGACCTTCAATCTTGGTTTTGTCACCAGCAGGGACTTTATCTCCCAGTTCTTGGATTTGCTTTTCGGCTTGGTATGCCAAGGAATCGGCTTGGTTCTTGCGATCAATTCTCTCACGACGCTCTTTGTCAGCACTAGCATTTTGTTCTGCTTCTCTAACCATCCGTTCAACATCAGATTTATCTAGAGTGGAAGCACCAGTAATGCTAATGGATTGCTCCTTACCAGTACCTTTGTCCTTAGCAGTAACATTCAGAATACCGTTGGCATCAATATCAAACGTGACTTCAATTTGAGGTACGCCGCGTGGTGCAGGGGGAATACCGTCAAGACGGAACGTACCCAAGCTCTTGTTATCGTTTGACATCTCACGTTCGCCTTGGAGGACGTGAATTTCCACGTTGGTTTGACCATCCACAGCGGTTGAGAAGACTTCTGACTTCTTAGTAGGAATAGTGGTGTTGCGAGGAATAATTTTGGTCATCACACCACCCAAGGTTTCTACACCCAAGGACAGTGGTGTAACGTCTAACAACAAGATACCAGTAACATCCCCAGCCAGTACACCTGCTTGAATTGCTGCACCAACTGCCACAACTTCATCAGGGTTAACGCTTTGGTTAGGATCTTTACCTAAGATCTGCTTAACTACCTGTTGAACTGCAGGAATACGAGTAGAACCACCAACTAATACGACTTCATTAATATTGCTCTTATTTAACTTTGCATCTCGTAGTGCATTTTCTACAGGAATACGACAACGGTCAATTAAATCGGAGCAAAGTTTTTCAAATTGAGTACGAGTCAGTGTTGTGTCTAGGTGCTTAGGACCATCTTGGGTAGCGGTAATAAATGGTAAGTTAATTTCCGCTTGTGTAACGCTGGAAAGTTCAATTTTTGCCTTTTCAGCAGCTTCTGTTAAACGTTGTAAGGCTTGTCTGTCTTTGCGTAGATCAATACCTTCTTGTTTCTTGAACTCTTCGGCTAAATAATCAACGATCTTCTTATCGAAGTCATCACCACCAAGATGGGTATCACCAGATGTGGCCAATACTTCAAATACACCATCGCCTACTTCTAGGATAGATACGTCGAAAGTACCACCACCTAGGTCAAATACGAGAATGGTTTCGTTGCTCTTCTTGTCAAAGCCATATGCTAGAGATGCAGCGGTAGGTTCGTTGATAATCCGCAGAACTTCAATGCCTGCAATTTTACCAGCATCTTTGGTAGCTTGCCGTTGAGAATCGTTAAAGTAAGCAGGAACAGTGATAACAGCTTGTGTTACAGTTTCGCCAATGTATTTGCTAGCATCTTCAACGAGCTTACGGAGAACTTGTGCAGAAATCTCTTCAGGAGCAAAAGCTTTGCCTGCTTGAGGACACTCTAGCTTGACGTTGCCGTTGCTGTCGCGTTGCACCTTGTAAGAAACTTCTGTTGCCTCATGAGTGACTTCATCGAAACGGCGGCCGATGAAGCGTTTGACAGAATAAAAAGTATTTTCGGGGTTCATCACCGCTTGGCGTTTTGCAATTTGCCCGACCAAGCGATCGCCATTTTTTGCAAAGGCAACTACTGAAGGCGTTGTCCGAAAACCTTCTGCATTAGCAATAACCGTGGGTTTTCCACCTTCCATAACTGCCACGCAGGAGTTAGTCGTACCTAAGTCAATTCCAACAACTTTTGCCATTGTAGATTCTGGCTCCGTATAACTACAAACAATTTGATTTGATTATCAAGGACTAAATTTTGAACTAACTGAGAGAAAGCAGCCAGTTCAGCATAAATAACCTTTGGTCTAGCTTTTCCTCTCGGGTTAAAACCTCAAGCTATGCTGATATATATACTGAGCCTGTGTAGCCTGTCCTTGAAGGGTGGTTTTCCGAACCTTGTCGGACGGTTAAGTCTCAGAGTTTGTTTAATCGGCTCATCTATTTAATTGCTTTCACTTCGTCTAATGTATGAGAATTAATACTTGGACGAATTGGGGTGAACCGTAACATTAAAGTGGTGTTTGCCGTCTTTGAAGTGGGGAATGGGGCATAAGGGACAAGGAGGACAAGAACTCATAACTCCTAACTCTCCATTCCCTACTCCCCTCAGTTACAATAGAAGACTGCCTAGTGCCTAAGGTAAATTATGGTGACCCTATCTCCTAGCCTTAAAGATAGACTCTCGACGCCTCTAAAAATTGGATCTTTTGAAGTCAAAAGTCGGGTTCTGCAGTCGCCTTTGTCTGGGGTGACGGATATGGTGTTTCGTCGTTTGGTACGTCGCTATGCTCCAGAATCAATGATGTATACGGAGATGGTAAATGCGACTGGGTTGCACTATGTTAAGGAGTTACCCAAAATTATGGAGGTAGACCCAAACGAAAGACCTATTAGTATTCAATTGTTTGACTGTCGTCCCGATTTTCTTGCTGAGGCTGCGATAAAAGCTGTAGAGGAAGGGGCTGATACAGTTGATATCAATATGGGTTGCCCTGTCAATAAAATAACGAAAAATGGCGGTGGTTCTTCGCTGCTGCGGCAGCCGGAAGTGGCAGAGGCAATTGTGAGAGAAGTGGTCAAAGCAACAGATGTCCCAGTGACGGTGAAAACCCGTATTGGTTGGAATGATAAGGAAATCACTATTCTTGAATTTGCTCAGCGAATGCAGGATGCAGGGGCACAGATGATTACTGTACATGGACGCACTCGTGCCCAAGGGTACAATGGTAATGCTCGCTGGGAATGGATTGCTCGTGTGAAGGAGGTTCTCTCGATTCCAGTGATTGCTAATGGGGATATTTTCTCGGTGGAAGCAGCAGTGAGGTGTTTAGAACAAACTCACGCTGATGGGGTTATGTGTTCTCGTGGGACTTTGGGTTATCCCTTTTTGGTGGGAGAAATTGATTACTTTCTAAAAACTGGGAAAAAGCTAGCACCACCGACACCAATTGAGCGGTTGGAATGTGCTAGAGATCATTTACAAGCTTTGTGGGCATACAAAGGCGATCGCGGAGTACGTCAAGCCCGTAAGCATATGACTTGGTATGCTAAAGGCTTTACTGGTGCTGCTGATTTACGTGGTCAGTTGAGTGTCATTGAAACAGTGCAGCAAGGTGTGGAATTAATCGACAAAGCGATCGCGCAATTGGCAAATGGTTATGAGCTAGAGGAAGAGGTAGAATCAAGCTTTGCTTTAGCTTGACACTCTCAGAACTGAAGCCAGTGAGATCTGGAGTTTTATCGGCGTTGTTGGATATACCCTTGTGCCTCTAAATTTTTTTAAGGCTCTACTTGCTGCTTCCATTTTAAATTTTGGTACTGTCAAGTCAGTCAGCCATAATTTCCTCCCAACCATTTATGACGAGCCTATTTAAAACCGGGTTTCTGAATTTACTAATCTTTAACAACTTTTAAAGTCTTCAAGCTACTATCAGCACAACCACTAATAAAGCCTCCCATTGCTTGGATATGTTGTAGGTAATCTAAAGCCGATTTACTAATAATTTCTCCTGGCATGAGAACTGGAATTCCGGGAGGATAAGGACAGATGATTTCGGCACAGATGCGCTCGCATGCATTGTGCAAATCTAAGGTTTCTGTTGTTGCAAAAAAAGCGTCACGCGGGGAAATAACAGCAGGATTATGAACATTAACAAAACCATTCCACAAAGTTTTCGGAAATTTCGAGTTAGCCCAATTCAGAGGAGATGTTTTTCGAAACTCTTTGGCAAGAGTTGTCAGACCATCTACTAGTCGGTCAATATTCTCCTGAGTATTACCTAAACTGATAATAAAGGTGAGATGTTGCAGTGATGGGAATTCAGCAGTCACACCAAGCTTGTTATCGAGAATTTCATCAGCTTCAAAGCCAGTCAAGCCTAGACCAGAAACAGTGACGGTTAACCGCGTTCTATCTAACCTCATCCTCTTATAAACAGGGGTAAAATCTAGCACTGATAAACCAGGAATTTGGCTAATTCTATTTCTTGCCATTTGCGCAAGTTGCAATGCGTGAGACATTAACTCTTTCCCATGCAGTGCCATTTGTTGACGTGCTGCATCTAAAGAAGCTAAGAGTAGGTAACTAGGACTAGTAGACTGCACCAGCTGCAATGCTTTACTGACGCGATCGCTATCTATTCTGTTACCTTGTATGTGCAGCATTGATGCCTGTGTCATGGCACCAAGAACTTTGTGAATGGATTGTACAGTTAAGTCAGCACCTGCGGCTAAAGCTGGGGTAGGAAGTTGGGGATGAAAAGCGAAGTGTGGACCGTGTGCTTCATCTACAAGTAAAGGAATATTGTATTCATGCGCAAGGGATGTGATCGCACCCACATCCCCACAGACCCCGTAATATGTGGGATAAATCATGAACACCGCTTTAGCATCGGGATGTTGTTCTAATGCGACTTGTACAGCCTCAGGCGTGATACTGTGGGCGATATCTAAAACGGGATCGTATTCTGGATTCACAAAAATTGGGATAGCGCCAGAAAGTATTAAACCTGCTATGGCTGAGGAGTGGACATTTCGAGGCAGAATGATTTTATCATTTGCCTGACAGGTGGTCAAAATTGCTGCTTCTACTCCACAAGTGGAACCATTGACTAAAAACCAAGTCTGTTCTGCACCAAATGCATCGGCGGCGAGTTCTTGTGCTTTCTGGATCACACCATTGGGTGTAAAAAGGTTATCTAGTTCTGCCAATTCAGGTAAATCGGCTCGAAACACAGCTTCGCCAAACAAATTAGCTAAGGGTGGAAAAATTCCTTGTCCCCTCTTATGTCCTGGGGTATAAAACGGTGCATGAGGACGTTCAGCACAGGCTTTTAAGGTATCTAGTAAGGGTATTTGGTTTTGATTGAGCATTTTTTGGGATCAGGGGAGTGTGTCACGTCTTCAGGAGAGCCGTTGAAAGAGGTTCTGATAGAATACAACCTAGCTAACCCAATACTGGGTTAATTATTAGGGGTAGGAGTGGCTGTGCTGTGAATCGATTTAAACTAGCCATTTGGGGAGATGTCGGCAACATTAGTGGTTAACTACCTTGAAAAAGGTAAATAATTCCAAGAGGTTTAGTTAGTATGATTTATCCTACTCCTGGTCCTCTACCAGATCCACAGATTCCCAATCCTGAACCAAATCCACTACCCAGTCCCGAACCAGAACCGGGACCAACGATTCCCCAACCTCCCATACCAGAACCTGGACCAATTCCTAATCCGGTTCCCCAGCCAATACCGGAACCAGAACCTGGACCAATTCCTCCACTCATATAATCTTGTTTGGAGTGGCTGGGGTGTTGAACTGGTTGCTGTAAACCTTAATTCAAAATTGAAAATCTAAAATGCTACGAGCCGGAATTGTCGGACTTCCCAACGTTGGAAAATCAACTTTATTTAACGCTTTAGTTGCTAATGCCAAGGCTGAAGCTGCAAACTTCCCTTTTTGTACAATTGAACCGAATGTCGGTATTGTCTCAGTACCAGATGAACGGTTAAATATTTTGGCTAAAATTTCCAGTTCAGCAGAAATTATCCCAGCGCGTGTCGAGTTTGTGGATATTGCCGGTTTAGTCAAAGGTGCAAGCCAAGGTGAGGGACTAGGTAACCAATTTTTGTCTCATATCCGGGAAGTTGATGCGATCGTGCATGTGGTGCGTTGCTTTGAGAATGACGATATTATCCACGTTGCGGGATCAATTGATCCACTAAGGGATATTGAGATCATCAATTTAGAACTTAGTTTGGCTGATTTAGGACAAATCGAGCGACGAATTGATCGCACGCGTAAACAAGCTCGTGCTAACAAAGAAGCACAGGCTGAATTAGCAGTATTAGAAAAGTTAGCAACTGCCTTGAATGAAGGTAAATCGGTTCGCCAAGTCAGTTTAACTGAAGAAGAGACTGAAACAATTAAAGGGCTAGGACTACTCACTGCTAAACCAATTATTTACGCTGCCAATGTGTCTGAAAATGACTTGGCAACAGGTAATGAATACGTAGAAAAAGTTCGGCAATTTGCTTCTGTTGATAATGCACAAGTGGTGGTGGTTTCTGCGCAAGTAGAATCAGAATTGATTGAATTACCAGAGGAAGATAGAGCAGATTTTCTGGCATCTCTGGGTGTAGAAGAAGGCGGTTTAAAATCATTGATTCGTGCTACTTATGCACTTTTAGGTTTGCGTACTTATTTCACAACTGGTCCCAAAGAAACCCGTGCTTGGACGATTCATGCTGGGATGACAGCACCACAAGCAGCGGGTGTCATTCACAGTGATTTTGAACGGGGATTCATTCGTGCAGAAACTGTTGCTTACAATGACTTGGTGACCAATGGTGCGATGAGTGCAGCCAAAGAGAAAGGATTAGTTCGCAGTGAAGGGAAAGAGTACGTCGTGCAGGAAGGCGATGTGATGCTTTTTAGATTCAACGTCTAAGCTAACTGTAGGCTTTCTCTTCACTTTTTTGGAAATATAGCTGGGGTGGACAGGATAAGGTAGTTACTGCCCACCCCATAATCCTGAAGATTTTTCATGACTCGCTTCAACAGTAGATTTACTGTTAATAGATGAATAAAAATTAAACAAGCTCTAATTTTTCCGTAGATTTTTGGTTGCTAGAAATATTACTAGATCCGAGAATTGACACTAGTGTTACTACTTATCTCTCAGAAGCTAGTTTGAGAGTTAGATATTCAGCAAACAAAAATGCTGCTTTTCGCAATGAAAAGGCAGTGAAAATTGAGAATACCAATATGGGAAATAGTGTACTAGGATACAAATCTTCCGAATCTGTATATCAAGATAGTAATATAGTTATTTACTACGGTATTAAGGAGTCAGACCAAACCCCAGTCATCCTCAAATGCTTGAAAGCTGAGTATCCCACTCTCGAAGAGATCGCCCAACTACGGCACGAATATAAAATATTACAACCTTTAAAAATCCAAGGAATTATCTCAGCCTACGGGTTGGAAAACTATCGTAATGGTCTCGCGCTTATATTAGAAGGATTTTATGGAGAGACTTTAAAAACCTTCTTTAAAAAGCAACAGTTAAAATTAAGTAGTTTTTTGATTATTGCAATTCAACTAGCAGAAGTCTTGGCTCAACTGCATCAAGACCATATAATTCACAAAAATATTCAACCACAAAATATTATTATCTGTCCGAACACACTGGAAGCTAAAATCACTGACTTTAGTTCTGCCACTCGTTTATCTAGAGAAATTCAGAGAATTAGCAGTCCGCATCTTCTCAAAGGTAATCTGGCGTATATGTCGCCAGAACAAACTGGAAGGATGAATCGGGTCATCGACTACCGCACTGATTTTTATTCCTTAGGTGTTACTTTCTATGAAATTCTCACAGGAATTTTACCTTTTCAAGCAAACGATGCTTTGGAATTAGTTTACTGTCATATTGCCAAACAACCAGTACCACCTCATGAGGTAAATCCAGAAATTCATCAAGTTGTTTCTGCAATAGTGATGAAGTTACTGTCTAAAACTGCCGAAGAGCGATATCAAAGTGGTTATGGCTTAAAGGTAGATTTGGAACAATGTCTAGAAATAGTTCAGGGGACGAGGAAAATTGAAAACTTCATTCCTGGTCACCGGGACTCACTCGGTCAATTTCTCATCCCTCAAAAACTTTACGGTAGAGAGGCAGAAGTTGCTACGTTAATGAATGCTTTTAAGCGAGTGGCTTCTGGTAAAACTGAGATGTTACTCATCAGTGGTTACTCAGGAATTGGCAAATCGTCTCTGGTCAATGAAGTACATAAGCCAATTGTCAGTGCGCGAGGATATTTTATTGCTGGTAAGTTTGACCAGTTTAAGAAGGATATTCCTTATGCAGCTTTTGCTCAAGCATTTCGGGAGTTATGCCGGCAATTACTTACAGAAAGCATGGAAAATCTCCAAAAATGGCGATCGCAGCTTTTGGATGCTTTAGAACAACAAGGTCAGATCATTATTGATGTCATTCCTGAAGTTGAATTGATTATTGGCAAACAACCGGATATTCCCAAACTAGGACTAACTGAATCTCAAAATCGATTTAACCGAGTATTTCAACAGTTTTTGCAGGTGTTTACTAAACCAGAACACCCATTAGTTTTATTTTTGGACGATCTCCAGTGGGCAGATTCAGCCTCTTTAAAATTAATACATCTGCTCATGGGCACTACGGATCGCTCACTATTGATGATAGGAGCATATCGAGACAATGAAGTCAGTCCAACGCATCCTTTTATTCAGACCTTAGAAGAGATATCTAAGACTGTTGCTGTTATTCATAATATTGTATTACAACCATTGAACATTCAGCATGTCCATCAGCTAATTGCTGATACGCTTCAGGATGAAACGCAAAAAATCCAACCTTTAGTTGAATTAATTTTTAATAAGACCCAAGGTAATCCTTTTTTTATCACTCAGCTATTACAAACGCTAAATCTAGAAAAACTTTTAAGTTTTGACTTTAACCGAGGTTCATGGGAATGGGATATTAGCCACATACAAGCTCTAGGGATTACCGATTATAGCGTTGTCGAATTGATTTCTAGAAATCTTCAAAAACTACCAGCATCAACTCAAAGGGTTTTGCAAATAGCGGCTTGTATTGGAGATACATTTGATTTACATACACTTTCTATTGTCAATGAGAGATCAGAGTCAGAAACAGCGGCTGATTTATGGGATGCACTACAATTTGGGTTGGTTCTTCCTTTAAATGAGTCGTATAAAATTCCTTTAGTTTTTGATAAGGAGGTATTACTCCCTCTTATACCTATTGAGTTAGTGAAAACAATAAAGGTTGGTTATAAGTTTCTTCACGACCGTATTCAGCAAGCAGCTTATTCGCAAATTGAGCAACAACGAGCCAAAGTACATTTGCAAATAGGTCGGCTGCTTTTATCCCACACTCCACAGCAGCATGTTGAAGAAAAAGTGTTTGAAATTGTGAGCCAGCTGAATCTTGGTTCTCTGTTGCTTAGCGATCGCGCTGAGAAAGAGAAAGTCGCTAACTTAAACTTAATGGCAGGAAGAAAAGCTAAATTTGCTACTGCTTATAAATCTGCTATCAACTATTTATCTGCAGGTATAGGGTATCTTGAGAATGATAGTTGGACACAGAAATATGATCTAATATTTGCATTATCTTTTGAAAAAGCCCAGTGTGAATGGCTAAATGATCACCTTGATGAAGCTAGTTATTTAATTGATCAGTTAATCTCTCATGCTAACAGTAACATTGATTTAGCACGTATTTATAGCTTAAAAATTGAAATTTATCAAACAAAAGGAGAGTTTGAGCTTGCTGTTGAAACTAGCATTAAATCACTAAAACTCTTTGGAATTATTCTAAACTCTCATCCAATTTGGGAGCAAGTTGTAGAAGAATATGAGAAAATTTGGATAAACCTAGGGCAAAGAGAAATAGAAGATTTAATCAATCTTCCTTTAATGACAAACTTAGAGATGCAAGCAGTAGTAAATACACTGGCTGCTCTTTATGCACCAGCATATTTTACAGATAGTAGTTTAGTTTGTTTAGTGCCTTGCTTGATAGTAAATCTTAGTTTACAGTATGGCAATACAGATTCTTCAACTGTCGGTTATGCAGCTTTTGGTCGTCTTTTAGTTCCAAAATTCAGCAAATATCGTGAAGGATATCAATTTGGCAAATTAGCTTACGATTTGATTGACAAGTACAGTTGGGTTGTTTTTAAATCTAGAGTTTGTGACTTATTTGGTATTAGTACTGCTTTTTGGGTTCAAAATATTAGTGTTGGTCTTGAATATGCTAAACTTGGCTTTCATGCAGCAGTTTCAACAGGTGATGTTGGCTATGCTTGCTATGCTTGCATGCATATCGTACTATTTTTATTTGTTAAAGGTGAGCCCCTAGACGAAGTTTATCAAGAATCAGAAAAACGTTTAGAGTTTGTTAAAACTGCTCGGTTTCATGAAGTTCAAGAGGCTATTGTTAGCATTCAGCGCCTAATTCAAAATTTGCATTTTGGAACTGATGATAAATTTGCAGAACTAGCACTTGAAGATAGGATAAATCAGTACTCTTCATTCACCCAGTCTTGGTATTTCAATTTCAAATCTCAGTCTAAGTTCTTGAGTGGTGATTATCAACAAGCAGTCACAGCAGCTTGCATAGCAGAGCAACTGCTTGAACCAACACAATTATCCTATCCTGAAAGTATTTATTATTCTGCACTAGCCATAGCAAGTTATTATTCAGACGCTCCGCAAAAGCAGCCAGAGTTTTGGGAAAAGCTCCAAAACTATCAGGAAAAGCTAAAATCTTGGGCAGAAAACTGTCCGGAGAATTTTTTAAGCAAATGGGCTTTAGTTGCTGCTGAAATAGCACGGATAGAGCAGAAACATCAAGAAGCAATGTACTTATATGAACAGGCAATTAAATCTGCCTCTGAAAATAAGTTCATCCAAAATGAAGCCATTGCCAATGAACTTGCGGCTAAATTCTACCTATCCCAAGGATTTGAAACTATATTTAACACATACATACAAAAAGCTTATACTTGTTATGCCCGTTGGGGAGCGACAGCAAAAGTTAAAAAATTACAAGAACAGTATTCTCATGTATTTGGAGATCTATTAATTAAAGAGCTTGGTAATCCCGTAAAGGGGAAAGTTAATTTTTTAGAAAAAATGAGGCTTCAGAATTTAGATTTATCTAGTATCCTAAAAGCATTTCAAGCTATTTCTGAAGAGATTTTCCTAGAGAAATTATTGCAAAAGTTCATGTCTATCCTAATGGAGAGTACTGGAGCCAAGTTTGGTCTTTTTTTGCAATTCATAAATAATGAGTGGAAAGTTGTAGTTAAAGGAGAACTAGAAGGTGAGAATTTAGTTCTATTATCTTCATTTTATGTTGAAAATCAGTTCAATTTTCCTGTATCTATTATCAACTATGTAGCGAGAACTAAAGAGTATTTAGTATTAGATGATGCTACTCAAGATGGTCTTTTTACTAATGACCTTTATGTTACAAAAAATAAACCTAAGTCAGTTTTATGTTTACCGACTGTATATTACGGAAGACTTAATGGAATTCTTTATCTAGAAAATAATTTGACGAAGGGTACTTTTACAGATGAGCGTTTGCAAGTGTTAAATCTATTGTCTTCTCAAGCAGCTATTTCACTTGAAAATGCAAACCTCTACCAAGAGTTACAAACTTATTCCCAAAAACTAGAACAGCAAAATACTCAGTTAAAAACTGAGATAACAAAGCGACAAGCAGCAGAGGAAGCATTGCAGCAGAGTGAGGAAAGGCTACGATTGGCTGTTGAGTCTACTGAACTAGGAACTTGGGACTTCAACCCAATAACTGGAGTTGTACAATGGAGCGATCGCACTAAACTACTATTCGGTCTGCCAGTGGAAGCTGAGGTTGACTATAGTATTTTCCTATCTTGTCTCCATCCAGAAGATCGAGAGCAAACAGATCAATCTGTACAACAAGCTCTAGACCCAAATGGCACTGGTGAATACAAAATTGAGTACCGAACATTGTGGGGTGATGGTACTGTACACTGGATCGCGGCTCAAGGACGAGCATTCTTCAATCAACATCAGCAAGCGTACCGCTTCATTGGTACTGTCTTAGATATCAGCAGTCGCAAGTTTGCAGAAGAACAGTTGAAAGCAGCGCTTCAAGAAAAAGTCGTGTTACTCAAAGAAATTCATCATCGAGTTAAAAACAATTTGCAAATCATTTCTAGTCTGCTCAATCTTCAGTCGGAATATTTAGATGATCCTCTAACTCTTGATTTACTAAAATCTGGTCAGAATCGGGTTGCTTCTATGGCGTTGCTTCACGAACAACTCTACCAATCGGAAGACTTTGCGAAGATTGACTTTGGTCAATACATCTGTAACCTAGCAGCTAATTTATTCAGTTCCTATAACGTAGGTGAAAGAATTGGTTTGAAAATAAGTATTGATGAAATTTATCTGGATATTGATAAAGCAATTCCTTGTGGATTGATAGTTAATGAACTAGTTTCCAATTCCATTAAATATGCTTTTCCCTCAAATAGATCAGGTGAAGTCAACATCAGAATTTGTAGAAAAAATGAAAGCTTTATTATACTAATTGTAAGTGATAATGGTATTGGAATTCCACAAACTATTGATTTAGAAAATCCTGAAACCTTAGGGCTGAAGTTAATCATTGCTCTGACAAATCAGTTGGATGCCAATCTGGAAATTAGTCGAAATATTGGCACTAAATTTAAATTTGATTTTCAAATTTAGCTATTATAATATTCAGAATCAAAAATATTCATATGGAAAAAATAAACATTCTAATTGTGGAAGATGAGACTATTGTTGCCTTAGACATTGAAAGCCGAATGAAAAAGCTAGGCCACTCTGTGTGTGGAATTGTCACTACTGGGCAAGCAGGAATTGACAAAGCAACAGAAAAAAGACCAGATTTAGTGTTAATGGATATTCAATTAAAAGGAAGTATTTCTGGTGTAGAAGCTGCTAGACAAATTTATACTCACCTTGAGATTCCAATTATCTATTTGACTGCTAATGCAGATGTAGATACTTTTAACACAGCAAAAACAACAGAACCATTAGGATACATTCTCAAACCATTTAAAGACAAAGAACTGAGTTATACCATTGAACTCACTCTTGCTCAATATAGAGCACAAAAGAAATTTAAAGAAAGTGCACAATGGCTTGCTAATGTATTACAAAGTATTGCAGATGCTGTCATTACCACAGATCTCAACGGTCGAGTAACTTTTATGAATTCTGCTGCTGAAGACTTAACAGGATGGCAACAGTCTAATGTGTATGATAAGCATGTAACAGAAATATTCCCTAGTTTTCATAGAGACACTAACTCGATTTTAGAAAGTCAAGTCTTCAAAACCCAACCGCATGATTTTATGGTCTCTCTATTAGAAAAGACAATTTTTGTTACAAAAAATAGTACCAAAATACCAATTCGTTATAATGGTGCACCAATTAAAGATAATGCAGGCAAAATCACGGGTATAGTTTGGGTTCTTCAAGAAATTGCTGCTAGTTAGCAACTACGAGAAAGTCTGAGAGGATTGTCTCTAGGATGAGATTTTTAGAAGAAAATTTGCGAGTTCACAAAATCCTTCTCCTTCTGACGATGAAGTTACATAAGCAGGTTGATACTGTAACTGATTTTGATACTCCAGTACATTTGCTACACCTACAGACATAGGGAAATAACGCTCATCAAATAAACTTTCATCATTTGGACTATCACCTACAGTTACAACTTCCTCGCTTGCGTATTGGGGAAAATATTCTCGCAATACCTTTAACAATCCGATAGCCTTGTCTTGTTCTAGGGGTTTGATGTGACACTGCACGTTGCTGTATGTAAAACCCAAATTCATTTGCTGACAGAGATTTCTGAGGGCTTGTAGTTCATCTATACTCAAACCTTGCACATCAAATGTCCAGTCAGTGATGCGGAAGCGGTTGTCGGTGGATTCCCGAAGTTTAGGAAACTGGGTTTGTAATTCTCCGAAAGCCTCTGTCAATTGTTGGCGGTGTGTCACCACATTGGGAATAGGTGTTAACGCTACTGGTGTCTCACTCCCTGCGCTATAAAATAAACCGCCGTTTTCCGCTATGGCACCCTCAATAGATAGATAATTAACCAGTCCACTCACCCAACCAGATGAACGTCCAGTAACAATAACTACCTTTAAATCAGCCTTTGCTAAATTATCCAAAGCTTGCAACAAAGTAGGAGTAAATTTTCCTTTTGTTGTGAGAGTGCCATCCATATCTGTGGCGACGAGGCGAATATTGGTAAAGCAATGAGCAGATGACGCCTGAGACAAGGGTAGGAGTCTGTACATATGTAGTTGGGAAAGGCTAACAAAAATATAAATGATACAGCAAGATGAGGCTAACAATTTGGGCATCCTAAAAATCAGGAGTTCAATTTTTTCGGTTTGCCAACTATGTCAACCTTGATATTTGTTGTGACCCAAGCTCAAGGGTTAAAAACTATAAAGGCATCTCAGCAAGTGCCAGTCAGTGATCATCAAACACCTTCATTGTTGGTAGCAACCTCCGGGGGACTAGCTTTAGTGCTAATTCTATTGGTTGCGTATGGCAAACTTCAAATCAGCAAGCTAGAGAAAAAAATTAAGTTTGAGACATTTCGGGCGCGAGAACTAGAGAAAAAGTTCAAACTGGCGCTAGAGACAATCCGTAAAATGGAAACCAATCCTGACTTGATTAACTCACGGGAATTTAACCTAGATTATCTGCGTATGCGGATGTCAGAGGCAGTGTTTCATTTTGCAATCATTAATCAAGTTAAAATCAGAGTTAAAGATAAAATCTCACAAGCACTGCGACCAAATCAAGCTCAACAAGGAGTAGTAGGTATTGCTAGCAATACTGGACGGCAGGTGGACGAGATTTTTGATGTAGAGTATGAAACTGGAACTCCACCAACAATTAGTAAGCGAGTGTTGTTTCGTATTCAAATCCGATTGATGAAGTTACCAACACAAGCAACATCTGCCACTATTAGCCAAATTATCGATTGTGTCGAAACCTATCTTAGCCCTGTTGATGGTGATGACACCTGGCAACCGACAATTCAAGGTCGGATTGCTCATATGCATTGGGATCAAAAGGCTAAACCCACTCCTCTACTGGTATTAGAACAATCGAATGAAGGTGTAAATGTGACTTTTCGTACGAATCGTCAACTGAATCCTGTAATATCGCCAAAGCAAGTCGCTAACGATCAACAGCATTCACGGCAGATCTAATCACGGCTCATAACTGTGCTTTGAGAATCACGAGCTAAAAGACCGTCCTCCATTTCTACAATGCGATCAGCAACGTCTAAGATACGGTTGTCGTGAGTGACTAATAAAATAGAAGTCCCTTGTTCTTTGGCAAGGTGCTGCATTAATTCGACGATCGCACGTCCTGATTGTTTGTCTAAAGACGCTGTGGGTTCGTCTGCTAGCACCAGTGGTGGATTATTCACCAAAGCACGAGCGATCGCTATCCTTTGTTTTTGTCCACCAGAAAGATTCTCTGGGTAATAATTGATTTTGTCTCCTAAACCAACTGCCTTCAGCATAGCTTCTGCTTTCAAAACCGCTTCTTCAGGAGAAATATGCTCGTTTAATTCCACAGCCATTTGTACATTTTGCCTAGCCGTTAAAAACTCCAACAAGTTATGAGCTTGGAAAATGTAGCCAATCTTACGCCGGATATTTACTAATTTTGTCTGGCTGGCTCTAAATAATTCTCTACCTAAAAATTTTAAACTACCCTCTTGTACAGACCGCAAACCCCCAATCAAGCTCAACAATGTTGTTTTCCCTGAGCCTGACGGTCCAGTCATAATTACAATTTCACCAGCACGAATCTCAAAATTAATATCAAATAAAATCTGTCTTTTTAAAATGCCTTTCCCATAATAATGGTTAAGATTTTGAATAGATATAACAGATTGCTGACTCATATTATTTCTCACTCCTAACTCCTAACTTAAAAAATATCTGCTGGATCAGCCGCACTTAATTTACGTACAGCGATAGCACCAGAAATAAAGCACATTAAAATAGTCAAAATAAGTACCATTACAACTCTGTTAAAACTCATAAAAACAGGTAAAAGTGTTGCTTGTCTTGCTGTCTGATACAAAAACATAGCGACAGCTAATCCTGGTATATATCCTAAAAAGGCTAAAATCACAGCTTCTTGCAGAATGACAACTAACAAATATTTTTGTGTATAGCCTATTGCCTTAAGAGTTGCATACTCAGCCAAATGATCGGCAACTTCGGTATACAGGATTTGATAAACAATCACGGTTCCCACAATAAAACCCATAATTGTTCCCAAGGTAAAGATAAATCCAATTGCTGTACTGCTTGCCCAGAAGTTCCTTTCAAAGTCGATATACTCTTGCTTGGTAAAAACCTTAATATCTTGAGGTAAATAATTCTTCAAAGTTTGAACAACAGCATTTGGATCAGATCCTGGCTTTAATCTAATCAGACCTATTTCAATTAATCCTTCTTGACGATTATTAAATAAACGTAGAAAATTGATATCACTTGTAATCAAGTTACCATCTGCCCCAAATGATGCACCTAGAGTAAATAAACCTCCCACTTTAATTCGTCTTCTTCTTACTTCCGTCGTTACATTTTTACCCTGTTCAAATTCTTCAGTAATTGGACCATATTCTTTTCTGGAAGAACGGTCAAATAAAACAACATCAGATAGTTTTATTTTATTTAAATTGTCTTGAACTCCTGGTAAATCAAATGGGTTAAATTCTGGCTTTATTCCTAAAACAAGTATATTACGATAAGTACCAGTAACAGGATTTTTCCAGCTAGCATAGTCTACATATATAGGATGTACAGATTCCACTGCTGGTAAATCTAATGCCTTATACAAACGTCTTTGGGAAAAACTCTTCATTAAAAGTAAAGCACTAGATTGACGATTTATAAGAACGATGTCACAACGCAAGCTGGTATGTAATCGAACATTACTGAAATACAAAGAATCCTGAAAACCGAGTTGCATGAACATCAAAATATCAGCAAAAGCAATTCCTGCAAGCGCCACAGCTAATCGAGTTTTTTCTCGCTTCAGTTGTAACCACGCTAGAGGTATTTTCCCTAGCATATTTTATGTCTCCATACGTTGATTCTAGATTTCATGATTTAGATATTGAGATCAACAACTACTTTTGCATAAGTTAAGCCAGAAACTCGTTCACTATCTTGTGGAGAAAGAGATATTTTGACTTCTACAACTCTGGCATCAACATCAGCAGCTGGATCTGTATTAAGTACATCTTTTTTGCCAATTTTTCTGCCGATCGCAAAGACGGTTCCTTGTAATTTTCCGCGAAAAGCCCCATTATCACTGCTGATTGTGGCTTGTTGACCGAGACGCACTTTACCAATACTATCTTCAGGTACTTCAGCAATCACAATCATTTGATCGGTTTGTCCAATTTCAGCAATGCCATTTTGATTTAAGCTTTCGCCTGCTTTAGTGTGAATCTTTAAAACTTCTCCAGAGATCGGAGCTTTAACAAAGCTTAATTTCAGCGCTGCTTCTGCTTTTCTTACTTGGGCGATCGCATTGTTAACTTGTGCTTGTGCAATATCTACATCATTGGGATGAACTTCTAAAAGTCTGCCAAGTTTTGCTTTTTCTTCGTCAATTTGCTTTTGTAAAGTGTTTATGGTTTTAGCACGATTTTCTTTAGCCTCAGTGAGCTGCTCTTGCAAAGTTTGTATAGTTTTTATTTGATTAGCCCTAGCTTCAGCGATTTGTTCTTCCACAGTTGCAATGGTTTCTGTGCGAGTGGCTTGACTTTCAATCAGTTGCTGATTAGTAGTTTGCGCGCTCAACTGTCTACGATCTCGTTCTTGTTGAGAAATGGCTCCTTCCCTATATAAAGTTTCATAGCGTGCAGCATCAACTTGAGCATTGTGAGCCTCTGCTCCTACTCTTTGCACTGTTGCTCTTAAAGAGTTTCTTTGCCCCTTTAGCTGCGCTTCTATACGATTAACAGTTGCTTGTTGAGCAATCCTTTCTCCTCGTAACTGTGCTTCTATACGATTAACAGTTGCTTGTTGAGCAATCCTTTCTCCTCGTAACTGCGCCTCTAAGCGAGCAATGACTGCTTTTTGGGCTTGAACCTCTCTTGGTGAGCCAATTCTGACATTTGTTAAATTGCTACGAGCTTCTTGCAGTTTTGCCTTTGCCTCTTCTACGGCTGCTTGATTACTCGCAAAGTTATCCAAAATGGCTATGACTTGGCCTTTGTTAACATGTTCTCCTTCTTGCACACGCATTTGTTCAACTCGCGACCCTCCTTGCACTCCTGTGGGAGCAGAAAGTTTAATGACTTCACCTCGTGGTTCCAAATGACCCAAAGCATTAATGTTTGTAACAGATGGCGTACTACTGGGTACAGGTTCATTTACCTTTCTGATCTGCTCTACTTTGACTTTAGCTAGTACTCCAGCAGCAATTGTTAATGGCAGCATGGCGAGAACCCACCAAACTTTAGGTTTTTCAATTGGCTGCTCTCTTTCTACTGACCTTGGCTGCTCAGTTGCCCTTGACATGATATTGTTGCCTGTTTGTCTAATTTTGCTGATAGAAGTCAAAAACCGTTGAGGTGCACAGTAAAAATTCAATCGATTAAATGACAGTCAATATAAGTTATGGGCAATTCAAGTAGAGTAATAATATCGATAAATTTAAAGAGAAGAAGCGCGTAGAGATTCCTGCATTCTGAATAACTCATGTTAAGTGTTTGAGAAGTTATCGCAATAGTTCGAGCAATAAAAATGGCACATGAGACAAAGAGCATGGCGTATGGAAGCTATGCTTGTTGGCTAAAATATTGATACCATTGATATCTATTGAGAGCAATGATTTTCTGAACTCACATGGTCAGATATACTTAATGATTTGCATGTGATTTTTTTGAATTTCAAGATCATAAAATACATATAACTTAATAGCAAATCTGTGTTACATCTAGCTATAAAATCTGTTACTCAGTGTTTGCAAACGATTGAGATTGCTATTTTGACGCTCAAAATAAGTTAATAATCTGAAAGGGAAAAGTAGCACACTGGACTAATTATGAACCTACTCAGTTGTCATGAATTTATACGTTTCTGCTCACTTTATTAATGACTAATCTTCACTTGTAATACAAGAATTTAACCGAACATTATTAACTGTTCGCTAGTAACAGAAATACAGTATCTGTTTCTTAAACTCCTTTATTTATATTTCAAGCATTTAAGTGATGACTGATTTTCTACTAGTTCATGACTGGCTACTTTGCTATAACTCCATCTTACTATCGTTAAATGAATTCTAGCTTTATCAGTTTCCAGGAAACGTAACAGAGCTTACAGAGTCAAGAAGTAGGGATGAATTCTATGAATTTCTATTGAATTTTTATGGCTCTTGCATAAAAATCTTGTTCCAAAAAATATATTTAGTTAGATATTAGTAGGTATTTACGACAGAGACAATACCGATGAACTACCCCACCGCATAAGCAGATGGGGAATTCCGCAGCATTTTATTAAAAATCTAGGAAAATTTATTTTGAAATTTCGACAGTGGAAGACCTTTATGATACGTCTTGAAAGTCAAACAGTACCGTTGTCATATAATGTTCTGCCCAAGCTGAACCAAAAGCTTTTTCTAGTACACGACGAGTTTTGTCGTTTTGCTGCTGTTTCATACAGTAATTGCGTTGCCTAGCAAGAATTTGCATTGCTTGCTCCTGTGAAACAGCCTTAGATGCGATCGCGCTTCGGCAATGAATTTCTAAAAATTCCTCTACGCGTTTGAGAAACATAGCTTCTTCTTCAGGTGAGGAGGGGCGGACAAAGATACAAAACTCGGAAAATATATCACCCCATTCAGGCAATTCACGTGGTTGAGAAAAGTTGAGTTTTCTCAGGGTGGAAAGTTCTAAGCTATAAGATTGTGGTAAGGTCTGTCCAGGACTGAGTGGAGAAAGGTCAGTGATTGCTGCACTGATTTGACCCCTACCCCCAACTAAATCACAACCAAACATGGGCAAGTCATATTCTGGACGGGGAAACATAACGCAATGCAAAATATCGAGCATATTTCCCACTTTTGCCAGTTCTAAGTGCAGCTTACGGAACTGAGGGGTTTGATAGCATCGATTTTCGATAGTCAGTTTCTCGCCTTCTAATTTACCCTCCACGTACCCCAACTCCGCAGGCAAATCATAGGGTGACAAGTCTAAGTACTTAGACCAAATAGCTTCAATACAATCAGCCAGTTGACGAATAAGGGGATGTTGTTGCTCACGCAGCGACGACGTAGAAGTAGTTGACATATACAAAAGTAGGGAATGTTCTTCAGTTGTCAGTCTACAACCCGTTATGCCTCAACGGCTCCATCTTGCAATACAACTTTTTTGTTACAAAATACAAGCATAGTTATTCGTCTCCTTGTCCTCCTTATCCACGCCAGTTGCTTCAACGGAGGATACCTCCGCAACGCACTGGCTCCCCTTGTCCCCCTTGTCTCCTTGTCCCCCTTGTCTCCTTGTCCTCCTTGTCCCCCTGAATACTAACTATCAGCAAACGTAATATCTCTATTCCTAACTCCTAACTTTCCCCTAAGCTGCTGCTTGTGGTTCTTTCACTTTAGTCTCCAGTGCTTTGGGATCAACCGATCTCAGTTCACCGTGGTTAATCATCCAACAACAATCTGCGATCGCCAATAAATCTCCTGCATCGTGTGTCACCACTAACAGCGTCCAATCTTTTTTCAGTTTTGCTAATAAATTTACGAGTTGACGACGCATTGACCAATCTAAACCAGCCGTAGGTTCGTCCAACAAAAGTAGATGAGGCTGGCGAATCAACTGCACGGCGAAAGCTAAACGCCGTTGTTGACCACCACTTAAAGCATGAGGTGACGTATCAAGTGATAAATGCTCTAGTCCTACTTCACTTAGTGCGTGCTTAACTCGCTCCGATCCTAGCTCTGGATGTCCTAAGCGCAATTCTTCTAGAATAGTCCCACCACAAAAATGCCGCTCTGGAAACTGAAACACTAATCCAGCTAGTTGTTGCAGTTGTTCAGCTATAAGCTCTTGTTCACGCCAGAAGACTGAACCAGATGTGGGTTCGGCTAACCCAGATAAAATTTCAAGTAGCGTACTTTTGCCAGAGCCACTTGGACCAATAATTAAACCCAGTTGTTGGGGTGCTAAGTTCAAATTAATTGATTTGAGAATCGCTGTTGGGCAAGCAGTAGGGTGATAAACGAGGTTTCTAAGATAGAGCATTTGTTAAGGTTACCAAATAGTCAGCACTTTACTAATAACTACATTGCTAGTTACTGGGAATTCAGGAAAAAATGCATAACGCATAACTTACGCTAACACTGTCTATTCTGGAATATGAAATAATTTTTGTTTGTGTGATGTTATCAACCTTATTAAAACAGGAGTTGTGCTTGACAACCCAAACAGCTTGTACTTTTCTAGGAATTAACTCCATTGTGACAGACTTAATTGGCCCACTGTAGAATAAAACGCTTCATTCTAACTCTAAGGCTGAACGATTCGGCTGATTTTTTTTCTCATCAGCATCGGAAATGATGTGCAGGTCTACATTTTTGAGCAATCGCAGCAACTTATGAGTTAACGACCCTCTTAAAAGTATTTGCCATCGACTGCGCTGGCTTGCACCAATAACTATTTGGGTGATGCGGTATTGTGCAGCTACTTCTGCGATCGCCTTAGCTATGTCATTGTCACTAACACGAATAAATGTACCATCAAACTCTTTACAAAGTTTCTCCGCAGTTTCTACATACAAGCTTTCCTCTTTAGTCAGGAAACGTTCTGGATTAGCAACAAACATCGCATAAAGTGGGGCATTCATATAACCAGCAATTCTGGCTCCCCGACGTAATAGTTGCACTGAGTTAGGATAAGTAGATACACACACCAACACTCGTTCATGAACATTACAAGCTGGACCTTGGGGGGTGGACGCGATCGCATCTTCCTCAACGTTGTCTGCAACTTCCCGTAGTGCCAACTCCCGCAAAGCAATCAAGTTACGACGTTGGAAAAAGTTATTTAACGCTTGTTGAATTTTTTGAGGTGCATAAATTTTCCCTTCTTGCAACCGTTCTTGTAATGTTTCCGGCGTAACATCTACTACTACAACTTCATCTGCTTCATCTAGTACCTTGTCTGGAACACGTTCTCGCACCACCACACCAGTGATCCGTGCTACTAAATCATTAAGACTTTCTAGATGCTGAATGTTCATGGTAGAGTATACTGTGATACCCGCATTCAAAATAACTTCTACATCTTGGTAGCGCTTTTCTCGTAGCGAATCGGGAACGTTGGTGTGCGCCAATTCATCCACTAAGACTAACTGAGGCGATCGCTCTAAAATTGCATCTGTATCCATTTCAGTTAGGGTCAACCCACCTCGGGAAATTTGCTTGCGGGGGATGATTTCTAATCCCTCCGCTTTTTGGGATGTCTCCTTACGTCCGTGGGTTTCTAATAACCCAATCACAACATCAATACCTTCTTGCTTGAGTGCATGACCTTCTTCCAACATTCGGTAGGTTTTTCCTACTCCTGGAGCCATGCCAATGAATATTTTATGTTTGCCCCGTTTTGCAGGACTCAGGTCATGAGGATAAGAAAACATGCTTTGATTGCTTGGATTTTCTGAGTTAGGATCACCAATCATGCTGACTCAATGAGGGGGAATGGGGAGTTAGGAGTAGGGGGGACAAGGAGGACAGGGGAGACAAGGGGGATGAATAAATTAAGAATTATTTATTTACTTTGTTTACGATTAAACTCATCAAGATCTAAAGCGTAATTTAATTTTAAAACGTTGACTCCAGGCTCTCCAAATATTCCTACAAATCGCCCTTCTGTGTATTTAGAAATTAAAGGAAGTAACTCTTCTGGTCTGACACCACGAGCATTAGCAACTCTTGTCAACTGTTGTTGTGTTGCCTTTAGTGAAATATGAGGGTCTAAGCCAGAACCAGAGGTGTAGATTAAATCTGCAGTTGGTTGGATATTTTCATCTGCGAGTTTGTTTGCGGTTTCTTCTACACGCTTGAGCAACCCTGGATTGCTAGGAGCAAGATTGCTTGCACCGGATATACCAGTTTGCCTAGCGTCCTTGCCTTGACTATATTTCACAGCACTGGGACGACCATGAAAATATCGATCAGATTTAAACTGTTGACCAATCAAAGCTGAACCGATTGGTTGTCCTTGAATATCATGCATTATGCTGCCGTTAGCCTTCTCTTGAAGAAAAGGAACTTGAGCAACTAAAAGTATCAATACTGGATAGATAATTGCAGTAATGACCCAGAAAACAAGAGTTATGCGAATTGCCCTGACGACTTCTCTTAAAAGATACATAAAAATAAGTAGATCGGTGAGAATAAACGATTATTTATTAAGGAATGGGGAGTGAGGTATTAGGATAGAAGGTCTCCCTTGTCCTCCTTGTCCTCCTTGTCCTCCCCTTCTTCCCCTCCCCTCTGCTCACGCCAAGCCTATGGCTGTAATCACAATATCAATGAACTTAATTGCAATAAATGGAGCTATTACACCACCTAAACCATAAATTAAAATATTTCGTTGTAATAACTGATTAGCCGATAAGGGTCTAAACTTCACACCTTTTAGCGCTAGGGGAATCAACGCTGGAATAATTAAAGCATTATAAATTAATGCTGACAGCACGGCAGAATTTGTGCTAGTTAACTTCATAATATTTAGACTTTGTAAGTTGGCTGAGGCAAATAACACAGGAATAATTGCAAAGTATTTAGCAATATCATTAGCAATCGAGAATGTTGTCAAAGCCCCTCGAGTGATCAGCAATTGTTTGCCAATAGAGACAATATCAATAAGTTTTGTAGGATCGGAATCTAAATCCACCATGTTGGCGGCTTCTTTTGCAGCTTGAGTACCAGTATTCATTGCTACTCCAACATTGGCTTGGGCTAAAGCTGGTGCATCGTTAGTACCATCCCCTGTCATTGCAACTAATTTGCCTTCTCCTTGTTCCCGTTGAATCACGCTAATTTTGTCTTCTGGTGTGGCTTCAGCAATGTATTTATCTACACCAGCCTCTTTAGCGATCACAGAAGCAGTAATTCGGTTGTCGCCAGTTAACATGATTGTATGGACGCCCATCCGCCGCAACTGGTCAAAGCGTTCCCGAATACCAGGTTTCACAATATCTTTAAGATAAATAACGCCGTAGAGTTCACCATCAAGGGCTACGGCCAAGGGTGTACCGCCTAGTTGTGAAACTCGTTCAAATGCAGCATCTAGTTCTGGTGTGTCTCGTCCATTACGAGAACGAACAAATCCCTTAATCGCTGATACTGCACCCTTTCGCGCCTGCGTTCCGTTAGGAAAGTTCGTGCCACTCATGCGAGTCTTGGCAGAAAACTCTACACCTTCGGCTGTGTTAGGGTCAAAATCAACCTTAGCACCCAATTTTTCTGCTAGTCGCACAATGGATTTTCCTTCAGGAGTCTCATCATATATACTGGCAGCTAAAGCTACATTAGCAACTTCTTGTATTGAGTGTCCATTAATAGGAATGAACTCCTCTGCTAAGCGATTGCCAAGAGTGATTGTACCTGTTTTATCAAGTACTAAGGTATTAACATCACCACATGCTTCTACTGCTCTTCCTGAGGTAGCAATAACATTAAACTGGGCCACTCGATCCATACCAGCGATGCCAATAGCACTCAACAACCCTCCGATTGTGGTGGGGATCAATGCTACTAAAAGGGCAATCAATATGGCTACGCTAACTGGACTTTTAACATAGGATGCGATCGTTGGCAGGGTTGCAATGACACATAAAAATACTAAGCTAAGAACTGCCAGTAGTACTGTTAAGGCAATTTCATTCGGTGTTTTCGTTCGTTCTGCTCCTTCCACCAAGGCAATCATTCGATCAATAAAGCCTTTACCTGGATCTGCTGTGACGCGGATAATGAGTTCATCAGAGATGATACGCGTGCCACCTGTCACGGAGCTAGCTACATCTGAACCTGTTTCCTTAAGTACTGGTGCAGATTCCCCAGTAATCGCTGATTCATCCACCGAAGCGACACCCATAATCACTTCTCCATCTGCAGGGATGATATCACCAGCTAGAACATACACAGTATCATCTCGATGGAGGCTAGTGGAAGGGACTTCAACTATTGACCCATCAGATGAGAGTTTTTTCGCGATTATGTCGGATTTGGTTGAGCGCAGAGCATCTGCTTGTGCCTTACCTCGTCCTTCAGCAACTGCTTCAGCAAAATTGGCAAAGAAAACAGTGAAGAATAAAATTCCTGTGATCAGTCCGTTGAACAATCGCAAGTTTTTGCCCGGAACAGGACCAAATAAGTAGGGATCAACGGTTACTAGTAAAGTAATGATGGTACCAACCCAAACCAAAAACATCACAGGATTTTTAATGGCATACTTGGGCTGGAGTTTTATGAACGCATCTTGAATCGCTCTTTTGTAGAGTTCGGTTGTGTTTGGCTGAACTTTTTTACGTGTCCTACGGCGAAGACCAGGACGAGAACGAGGAGATCTGGATGGGAGAGAATCGGTCATGGGGAGTTAGGGAGTGGGGTGTCGGGTGTGGGAAAAACAACTTACTACGTCGCAGAGATTTCCTCTGTTGTAGCAAGTGGCGTTGGGAAGAAGGGAGAAGACAAAAGTCAGAAGAATAACAATTTATAATTTATAATTTCTAACTCCCCACTCCTAACCCCTAACTCCCAATTGAAATCCTTCGGCAATTGGTCCTAAGGCTAGAACTGGAAAGAAGGTTAGCATTCCCAGAATCAAAATGACCACTGCTGTAACAGTGGTAAACAGTGTGGTGTCTGTTCTGAGAGTTCCTGGGGTTTGGGGAACTAGTTGTTTGTGAGCCATTCTGTCTGCTAACAGTAGAATGGCAATAATTGGGATGTAACGTCCTACTAGTAAACTCACT
Organism: Nostocales cyanobacterium Centralia_MAG_434; assembly: GCA_021324415.1. Lineage (GTDB taxonomy): Bacteria > Cyanobacteriota > Cyanobacteriia > Cyanobacteriales > Nostocaceae > JAJPJF01. The sequence goes on along the minus strand of JAJPJF010000168.1, from coordinate 29,871 downwards.
AAAGTACTGAGATTCCACCACATGGCTGTGGGTGCAGGGTGAGAGTTTCGTAAGCCTGCTAGACCAGAACCGTTGTTGGCAGCAGCTGAGGCGTATTCATAAACGACTTGGGAAATGCCATGAAACCCAGGATTGCTAATCCCAGCTAACTGATCGGGAAAAGCCAAGGCGATCGCACTGGGAATTAAAACGACAATTGGGTGAACCAAAAGTACTACACTGGCTAGAACAATTTCTCGTTGTTCTATTTTGCGTCCCAAAAATTCTGGTGTGCGTCCTACCATTAACCCAGTTAAAAAAACGGTAAGAATCAGAAATATAAATAAGTAAGCGGTTCCAGTTCCCTGACCACCCCAGATAATTTGAACAAACAGATTTAACAAGGTGGAGAATAGTCCTGGAGGCATTAGTGAATCGTGCATTCCATTGACAGCACCACACATAGTTCCAGTAGTGAGAACTGCCCATAATGACGTTTGTGCCCAGCCAAATCTAACTTCTTTACCCTCTAAATTTGGCTGCTCTACTCCCAAAGTGCTATTGATGAGGGGATTTCCTTGATATTCACCAACTGATGTTATCCAAACTAAGAGCACAGTAATGACAAACACCATTCTAAACAGCAGCCAAGCTTGTTTGATGTTGTTAGCAAATAAACCGTAAGTGTAAATCAATGCAGATGGGATAGAAATCATGGCGATGATTTCTACTAAATTAGAAGCGCTATTAGGATTTTCAAACGGATGGGCGGAATTGCTAGCAAAGAAGCCCCCGCCATTTTCTCCTAACTGTTTAATCATCTCAAAAGAAGCTATTGGACCTCTCGCTATGTATTGAGTTGCTCCCTCTAAAGTCGTTACAGTTTCCGGTTTAGCCAGAGTTTGCGGTACACCTAATATAAGTAATGCGATCGCACCAATCACCGAAATAGGTAATAATATGCGTGTAATCGAACGAGTTAAGTCAATATAAAAATTTCCTAATGGTCTACCTGTTAAACCACGAATAAAGGCAATGCTCACTGCTAGACCAGTTGCCGCTGAGGTGAACATTAAAAAGGTTAAAGCTACAGTTTGGCTAAAGTAACTTAAGGTAGCCTCACCAAAATAATGTTGTTGGTCAGTATTTGTTAGAAATGAAATCGTGGTGTGTAGTGTTGTATCCCAAGGAGGCGCTACTAATCCTATTGGATTGAGAGGTAGAGATTTTTGATTCATCAGGAGCAAAAAGACAAAAATGCCCATGACAAGGTTGCTGCACAACACAGCCCTGATATACTGCCAACCCGTCATATCATTTTTCCTGCGGATACCACCTAGGAAATAGATGATTCTCTCTACAAAGTCCATAACTGGGTCAAGCAGTGTTTTTTCCTCCAAGAATACACGCGCCATGTACCTTCCCAACAGCGGAGTAATGGCTATCACGATACACAGCGTTACCCCAATTTGAAAAAATCCTTGTCCCATGTGTCTGGCTAAAATTTCAAGATGGCTAATAAAGTAAATATAAATTTATGTAGTGCGTTAATACACTGTTTAGCTACTTAAATGTATAACGCACATCTATTAAATACTTACTCTACATTTTACGTTTTTTTATCTTGATCCACTCAATCTATTGATATCAAATTGATATAAAATGTCTAGCTAAAGATGCCTTCAACCATTGCTTGCAAACAATACATATTCTCTAAAAGAGAACTATTAAATTTTTCTAAATAAACATTCATAAAATGAAAAATTTGACTCTGTGCATGTTTCTTGACAGAGTCAATTTATACATATCACAAGAACATAAATTTAAATAAAACAATTATCATTCCCTTTGTTTTTGCTCCAAGTAGAGACGAACACCTTCAGCCACTTGCTGTAAGTTTGGTTCAATCTTCTTCCCTAAAAAATCCTCGACTGATCGACCTACTGAACCCACAAGTAGCTGTGGTACATTCTTGATTTGCTTAGTATCAATTATCAGTTCACCTCTACTTTCAATCAGTGTTCCACCGTTTTTTTCAAGGAAAGTGTTCTTCCCAACGCAGTGAACTGCTTCAGTAAATGCGTGTGTCTTAATGCGCCATACAGTGGTAAAGTTAGACTCATCCCATGTAGCAAAATCAGTCCAAGAGAGTATAGCCTCACTCAGCACAGTACGCACTATGGCTGGAATATCGCCACCACCATGCCATTCATTTACAAAGTGAACACGTTTATCTTCCTCAAGACGCGACTTGATCTCTATTTGTCGTACATTTGGTAAGTAGGGTACAACTTCTAGGAGTTTGTCACGGTAAACCGTATAAACAAGTGGACGAGGAAAGGGGACATAAGTATCAGCGGAAATAATCATCAGTAGATTCCGATTCGTTTGTGCTACTTTTGGGTGAATAATCAGGGCAGTTGAGCGCTTGTTTGGTTAGTACAACAGAAGGATGGACTGCACAATTGAGATAATGATTGTCCTTAAAAAACTGACAGTTTTTACAGGGAACTTCCTGAGAACTGCTGCTATTCACTTTATCATTGTGTGATGACTTTCGCACATTTGATGTAAAAATCGCCTTAGCAACCACCCAAAGAGATATGAATAAAATAGGAGTCAAAACTAATGGTACATAAGGTATTTGACTCTTTTGAGGTTTGTAAGTATTAGCAGTTGCTTGAACCACTGTACCTTTTAGGATTGTCGTTTGGTTTGATTGAGTCTCAATCAATAAATAAAAAGGACGAAAATATGAGTCATATATACAAAATAATTTCATTTTAAATAGTCTCCCCACTTTGTATTCTTTTTACCATCAGATATCCCCTGAATTAGCAATAAAATTTCCATAAAAATCAAAACTCAGATCTGAGAATTCAGGAAGAATTCTTTCCTGATGGATGATGAGTACGAGGTCAAATCAACGCAAAAATCTTGACCACGGGAAGTTTTCACTCTGGTAGTGGTTGAATTCTAGGCGTTGCTGAATCAAAGTATAAATTTATAATTCACGGGTGTGTAGAGACATAGCAATGCTACGTCTCTACAAGGATTTGGTTTCTAACTAAAAAAATATCTACAAACATAATTCATACCCAAATTCAGCAACGCCGAATTTTAAAACCTCCTACACTCTGAATTCTGAGTTCTGGATTCTGCGTTCTTTTTCAGTGCTGTATTGATAATACTAAGTTGTACAAGCTAGCGTCCACTTACCAATTGAAATGCTTCGGCAATCGGTCCTAATGCCAGAACTGGAAAAAAAGTCAGGACTCCTAAAATGAGAATGCTGGCAGATGTTACCCCTACAAACAGGCTAGTATCTGTCGGTAATGTCGCCCTAGTTACAGGTGTAGGTTGTTGATGGGACATACCATCCGCTAAAAGCAGCAAGACAATAATTGGAATATATCGTCCTAATAAGAGAGTGAGTGTGGTAGTTAAATTCCACCATAGCGCAGTAGGCGCGGGTTGACTATTTCCCAAACCAGCCATTCCAGAACCATTACCGGCAGCAGCTGAAGCATACTCATAGACCACCTGTGTTAGTCCATGAAAGCCGGGATTGCTGATGCCTGCTAGAGTATCAGTAAAGGCAAGGGTAATACTGGTAGGCAGTAAGATTAATAGAGGGTGAATCAGCACAATTAAACCCACTAGAGTGATTTCCCTCCGGTCAATTTTTCGTCCTAAAAATTCTGGTGTTCGCCCGACTATTAAGCCAGTCAAAAACACCGATAAAAATAGGTATATCAATAGGTACGCTGTTCCAGTTCCTACTGATCCCCAAATAACCTGAAGAAACATATTGATAAGGGCACAAAAATCACCAGAAGGCATCAGAGAATCAAATGCCCCATTGGCTGAACCAGTCATAGTGCTAGTAGTGGTGACTGCAAATAAAGCCGTTTCTACCCAACCTAATCTAACTTCTTTACCTTCCAAATTTGGCTGTTGTGATCCTAATAAAGAATTGATGAGAGGGTTTCCTTGAAACTCACCCACTACAGTTACCCCAATCAGCACAATAAAAATCGCAAACACCATCCGGAAAAGTAAATCTGTTTGCTTTTTATTTCCTATAAATATTCCGTAAGTGTAGATGAAAGCAGCAGGAATACAAAGCTGAAAAACTATTTCTAAAAGATTAGAAGCACCATTTGGATTCTCATAAGGATGAGCAGAGTTAACACCAAAAAAACCGCCTCCATTTTCACCAAGCATTTTAATGCTCTCGAAATGGGCTACCGGACCACGAGCTATAGTTTGGTTCATCCCCTCTAATGTTGTTACAGTCTGCGGCCCTGCTAATGTTTCTGGCACACCGATGATCAGCAATAACACCGCACCCACAATGGATATTGGTAATAAAACCCGCATGATAAAACGAGTTAAATCAACGTAAAAATTTCCCAATGGTCTACCTGTTAAACCTCGAATAAAGGCAATTCCGACTGCAGCACCCGTTGCAGGAGCAACAAACATCAAAAAGCCCAAAGCCGCAATTTGGGACAAATAGGACATAGTTGTCTCGCCTGAGTAGTGTTGAAGGTCGGCTGCAACCAAAAATGAGATAGTTGTGTGCAAAGCTGTGTCCCAAGTTGGCATTCCTAAATGAGTTACGTTTAGGGGCAACTTTGCCTGAAAGATAAGTAAGAGATAGACTAACAGCCCCATGCTTGCATTACTAATTAGCACGGCAAAGCTATACTGACGACCTGTCATGTTTTTCTGGGGATCAACTCCACTAATCTGATAGATGAAGTTTTCCACTGGTCTAAGCACAGGATCGAGACGTGTTTCCGTTGGCATGAAAACCCGTGCCAAATAATCGCCAAGAATAGGAGTTAGTCCTACCACAATTAATAGTGTTAGGGCAATTTGAAAAAATCCTTGCAACATTTTTATTTATAGGGCTTCAGATATATTTTCTCTGTGTTGCTGAAAACAGTTTATGAAGCAATTTTAAAATTAGCAGGATGAGTTCATCCAGAGGAATACATCATCAAAGTCAATTTTTGACTGTATAGTGCATAATATTTTTGAGCAAAACTTATTTGTATAGCAATCCTATTTGAGTAATAAATTTGTCAGTTACAGAAACCTGGTTTTTGTGAACAACCGTGTCTCTCCCTGTTTACAAATGATTTACCGAAAAAACGGGTGTAGGTGGTAGGGTGTGGGGTGTAGGGGTAAAAAGAAATTCTTGCAGAAAATGAACACCCTACTCTACACCCAAGTGGGTAGAAAGCCCCTAAATTTATTTATGGAGAAAACAAAAAATTTATTCATAAATGAAATCTCCTCAATTCATTGATGAGGAGACCCTACACCCTACACCCTATACCCCACACCCTTATTAAGATTGCCATATTACACACATATTATACTTGACTAAGCTGAATCTTTCTTGAGCAATTATGTTAATGCTATTGATAACGACTTTTAATCAATCTTTACCTTAAAAAACATAAGTATACCTCATATTAAAGACACAACAATATTGTGCCACACAAACCTTTTATTTTAAATTTAATTTCTGATTAAATTAATCCTTATTTCAAGGAATAGATTCACAAATATAAAAACCCTATATCGAAAGTTTAAATTAATCTAAACACTCAATAAACACTCACGTTTTAAGTAATACAAATTCAAAATCCAAAATTAAGAAAGCTAAACTTCACAAACAAGGGATTTACTCCTCTGCCCCTTGTCTTCCTTGTCCTCCTTGTCCCCCTTGTCCTCCTTGTCCCCCTTGTCTCCCATGCCCTTTCACATCATATTCAGTGGATCAACATCTATCGTCAAACTCACAGACTGGGGACAAAGTTGACGCACTTCCTCCCAATCTGGAACAGGCAACGCACTAGGGGAAAATTTCAGTAATATTTGCCAGCGGTAACGATTGGCTACCCGTAAAATGCTTGCTGGCGCTGGTCCTAAAATCTCTAACCCATCTTTGGCTTGCAAAGCTGTTGCTATCATTTGAGCAACATTTTGCACAGCTATGGGATCAAGGCTACTCAAGCGTAACAGAATCAACCGACCATAAGGAGGGTAATTTAGAGCTTGCCGTTGTTCCAGTTCAGTTTGAATAAAAGAGCGATAATTGTGGTGTTGTACCGCTTCAATAACCGGATGCTCTGGGGTGTAGGTTTGAATAATCACTCTTCCTGGATTGTCTCCTCTGCCAGCACGTCCAGCAACCTGAGTTAAGGTTTGAAACGCTCGCTCACTAGCACGGTAGTCTGATAAATGTAGCAGTCCATCAGCTGCAACAACACCCACAAGTGTTACCTGAGGCAAATCTAATCCCTTAGTTAACATTTGTGTCCCGATTAACAAATCTGCTTCACCATTGGCAAAGTTATTCAATAATGTACGGTGTGCGCCTTTATTGCGAGTGGTATCGCTATCAAAGCGGATAAAGCGCAACTCAGGAAAGTGCTTTTTTAACTCCTCCCCCACTCTTTGGGTACCACTGCCAAAATTCTTTAGGTAAGGAGAACCACATTCTGGGCAGTTTCGCGGGTGCGATCGCGCAAAATTACAGTAATGACACCGCAATAATTCCAACTTATCCTCATCGATCAAATGATACGCCAATGACACATCACAATGAGGGCAATCGATGACATACCCACAACTGCGACAAGAGACAAAGGTACTGTGTCCTCGGCGATGAATAAACAAAATTCCTTGTTGCTCATGGTTTTGTTGTATCTCCTGTAGCACAGCCTGAAGCGAGCGGCTGAAAATTGTCTTATTCCCTTGTTGAAATTCTTGCCGCATATCCACCACTTCTATAGGTGGCAAAGGGCGAGAGTTGATGCGTTCAGGTAGGGAGAGGTAGAAGGGGGAGGAGGGGGAGGACAAGGAGGACAGGGGGGACAGGGGGGACAAGGGGGACAAGGAGGATAGGGAGGACATAGAAGCATCTCCAATCTGCCTCTGCTCCTGTGCTTCTGTGGTCCTGTGCTCCCCTGTCGCCCCAGTCTCCTTTTCTTCCTCTAGGTTGAAGACACTCAGCCAAGTCTCTAACGAGGGGGTTGCGGAACCTAAGACCAAGGGACAGTTTTCTAATTGTGCTCGCCATTGGGCAACGGTGCGGGCGTGATAGGTGGGGATGGGGGAATCTTGTTTAAAACTGCTGTCGTGTTCTTCATCTAAGATAATTACACCCAAGTTTGGCAAAGGGGCAAAAATTGCACTTCGTGTACCTATAACAACTTGAGGTTCTCCTGTAAGCATTTGTCGCCAAGTGTCATAACGTTCTCCATCAGAAAGAGCACTATGATATACGTTGACTTTGTTCCCAAAAAGAGCCTGAAAACGGTCGGTTAACTGGGGTGTGAGTCCAATTTCTGGCACTAACACGAGAGCAGATTTACCTTGCGTGAGTAAGGGCGCGATCGCTTGCAAATAAACTTCTGTCTTTCCTGAACCCGTCACCCCGTGCAACAGAAAAGTAGCATATTTATTTAACTGGGTGATTGCTGCTAAAGCCTCAGACTGTGCAGGTGTTAGGGATTTTGCCTCCGCTTTATTTTCTTGTTCTCCTCCTAATGGAGGGGAAACACAAAGGGTTCGCAATATTTCCTGTTCTTGAATAACGATGTAACCCTTTTGTTCTAAAATCTTAAGGGTAGAGGGACTTGTATGACAAATTTGTAATAATTCACTTTGCCATAACTCTCCTCCCCGTTGTCGTAACACTTCTAAAATTTCTCGTTGGCGAGGAGTTAAGTCATGCTCAAAGGTGCTTGCTATAAGGATGACTGCTTTTTGTAGCTTTGGTTTACTCAGGCGTGGTGGTTCTAGGTAACTTTCTACTAAGCCACGTTGCTGCAATTCCCGGACTCCCCGGTAAGCAGCTTTGACTTGCCGTTGTATGTAAGCAAAACTGTAATCTCCATCAGCTTGTGTCTTCAAAAGTTCCAAAATTTGTTGTGCTATTGGAGAGAGAAAGGGAATAAGGGATGAGGCGGATTTTGTTCCCCTATCCTCCCCTACTCTGCATTGCTCACTGTCCATACCTTTTACAAGACGAATCCGACGCTGCGATCGCCCTAATATCCCTGGTGGCAAAGCTACACGTATTACCTGAATTAATGGTGTGTAATAATATGTAGCTACCTGATGTAAAAGTTCCCAATAAGTAGGTTGAAAAAACCCACTGCTAACGACATCTACAACATCCCGAATTTTCTCTACTGGTATATCTGTTGGAGGATGTGTTAGAAAACGAATGGCAATGCCTCCTAGGATTTGTGTTCCAAATGGGACACTTAAAATATCTCCTGGTTTCACTTCTAACTGAGATGGCAATCGATAGGTAAAAAGTCCGGAATTTCCGGGACAGTCTACTAGTACTTCAATCCACTGATTTTCATTCGTACTCAACTTGTTATAAGAGCCATTAGCTTCGTTAACCACTAAAGGAGATAAACTTATGCCATTCATGTACATACTCTCTGAATTCTTATACAGATATTTCCCTTATGGAATTTTTCAAAATCAATCTGGCTCACTCAACTGTTGTTGTCTTCATTCCTCTGCTCAAAATGTATTTCGCAATACTGTCGTAAGACATAATACTTGATAAGTTTCCTCTTGTGTAATCTAGTAGACAAATTCATGTTAACTATCGGGAGTGGCAAGTTTTTGATCTCGATTTGGCAAAATTAAACAATCTCAGTTTTTTTCCGGATTGATTTTTTGCCTCCTAAAGTCACGTTGCTTTTCCCTCTACCGATAGATATTCTCTCCTTTGCGTATGTGAGATCCTTTATCAAGAGAATACGTTGCTGAAGTTTTACTTGCTCAATTGGTATTATCCTGGGGAAGGCACCAGCGGTGGAAAACCCCAAAACTAAAATTTTCACTTTAGGAAATTTACCAGGGCAAAAAATTGGAAAGGCTTCAATAATCACATGAATATTGTAAGAATTGGAGAACCATAAATGTACTTTTTATCTTTGTTAAGATTGGGAAATTTTGATTGAGGAAGATAAAAAATATGCGCCGACGGCCTGACGATTAATTTTTAAGATGTTACTAATAGTATTGGCTGAGAAATAAATCCCGATGGTAAAATCCAGCAATCAAGTCACTAGATTGTATTTTTCATTTAAGGTAACTCCGCTAATGCTATTGATAGATGCTGGTATCCCTCAACTATAGCTTATTGACAGGGACGTGTAGGTTGCAACTAAAGTAATGTGTTTGTTCCTGAAAAAAATACTAGGTGTCTTAGATCGGCTGTCACTCAATAATTATGTACCAAACAAAGCAACAATCCTTAGAGGAAACCATGAATATTGCTGAATTGGGAACAATGGAATTAATAGAAAATGCTGTTGATAATCAAGAAGAGTCTTTCAGCAGAATAGATATAGTGGCAGAGGCAGACTCCCCAATAACAGACAATCTGGAAACAGATGAACGTGATGGGGATGCAATGGCGGCAGCGCGACCTTCTGGGTATAACAAAACAGAGCATGACGATGCTGTAGGTGCTTTTTTTAAGGAGATGGCTCGTTATCCTCTCTTAAAACCAGATGAAGAAGTAGAGTTAGCACGACGAGTGCGATTTTTAGAGGAAGTAAGAGAAATACAAGCTTCTTTACATGCTAAGTTAGGAGACTTCCCGAATAAAGGAAACGTCGCTGCTGAACTGGGGTTGACAGAAAAGCAACTAGAACATCGCTTGTATCAAGGTCGGGTAGCAAAACGCAAGATGATTCGCTCCAATCTGCGGCTAGTCGTATCAATTGCTAAGCGCTATCTAAATCGGGGAGTGCCTTTCCTGGATTTGATTCAGGAAGGAGCAATGGGTTTAAACCGTGCTACAGAAAAGTTTGACCCAGATAAAGGATATAAGTTTTCTACCTACGCTTATTGGTGGATAAGACAAGCAATTACACGAGCGATCGCCAACGATGCACGAACTATTCGCTTACCTATTCATATTGTAGAAAAACTTAATAAACTTAAAAAAGCACAAAGAGAACTAAAGCAGCAGCTAGGTCGCAATCCGACTGAAGTTGAAATGGCAGAAGCTTTAGAAATTCCCTCACAACAACTGCGCCAATTACAACAACTACGACGTCAAGCACTTTCCCTCAACCATCGTGTTGGTAAAGAAGAAGACACAGAATTGATGGACTTGCTAGAGGATGAAGATAATCTATCTCCTGAAGCAAAAATGAATGAAAGTATGATGCGTCAGGAGATTTGGGAAGTGTTGGGGGATGTGCTCACTCCCCGAGAGAAAGATGTGATTTCCCTACGATATGGTCTAATCACAAGTGAACCTTGTACTCTCGAGGAAGTTGGTAATATGTTCAACCTCTCTCGTGAACGAGTCCGGCAAATTCAAAGCAAAGCTATGCGGAAACTGCGACGTCCTCATATAGCGAAACGCTTAAAAGGCTGGTTGATATAATCAGTTACTAGTTAATTGTTATACCAACTATTAGGTGAAAGGAAAGGCGATCAGCAGATCTTAACTACGGATGTGATTGCCTTAGCCTGTCATATCTTTAAAAGTTTTTTAGCCTTTTTCTTAATAAATTTTATTTTAATCAATTTGGTCTACTACTTGTGAAGCAAAAAGTGATGTTTTCTGGGCTTCTCATCAGCATCTCACACCATTGATGTTCTTACCAAAATGGTGAAGTTTGACAGCCTGTCTTTTGACGATGAAACGCAGAGTCTTGAGAATTAGAAAAAAGAGGCTCAGAAATATGCCTTTTTGTAGAGAGAGGAAACATTGCAGTGAAAAAAATTCTTTCAGTATTGTTGCTAGGCATAGCAATTTTCACTTTTGCTTTCAGTAGTCCAGCTTTGGCTGCAGATGCTGCTAAAGGAGCAAAAATATTTAGTGCCAATTGCGCGCAATGTCATTTAGGTGGTAAAAATTTGGTTCAAGCCAACAAAAGTCTAAAAAAAAGTGACTTGGACAAATATGCCATGAATTCCCCAGAGGCAATTATTGCCCAAGTGACTAAAGGAAAAAATGCTATGCCTGCCTTCAAAGGTCGTTTGAAACCAGAGCAAATTGAGGACGTAGCAGCATACGTGCTAGAACAAGCCAACGAAAAAGGTTGGAAGTAAAGCGAATTTAGCGGTTGTCATCTAAATAGTAGGTAGGTATTTGCCTTACCTACTGCTATCGTTGTGCTATTTATGCGGGATAACTTTATGGATCGCTTCTACCGATTGATTCGTAACTTCGGCATTGCCATTGCTCTTCTATGTTTTTTCGCTTCACCTGCTTACCCCTCTACCATCAGTCACCAGATGTCAGGAGGTGACTTTTTCAAACTTGGGTTACAAAACATATTACAAGGCAATTACCAACAAGCTATTCAAGATATGACTCAAGCAATTCAGCTAAAGAGCAACTTTGCTGCAGCTTACAGTAATCGTTGTCTTGCTGAGTTACAAATAAAAGAATATCAGAATGCGATCGCAGATTGCAATAACGCGATACATTTTGCACCAAACAATGTTGAGGCTTATCTCAACCGGGGACTCGCCTACTACAGACAAGGAAATTATCAAAATGCCATTACTGATGACAATCAAGCGATCGCACTTAAACCCCATGACTTCCGAGCCTACTATAATCGGGGGGTAGCTAGTGCTATGTTAGGGAACTACCGACAGGCAATAGGAGACTATAATTTAGCCTTGAGCCAAATTCCCCAATCTCTGAGTTATCAAGTAGCAGATATTTATAATGATCGAGGATTAGCTCGTGTTGAGTTACAGGATTTACAAGCAGCAATGCAGGACTTTTCAAGAGCCATCCGTATAAATTCTCAGGATGAAAGAGCTTACTTTAACCGAGGTTGTGTCTGTGGCAAACACGGGGATCACCTTGGCGCGATACGAGATTTTTCTACAGTTATCGAACTTAACCCCAGCAGTGGACAAGCCTATGTCAATCGAGGTTTAGCATACCATTTGCTTGGTTATCAACACGCTGCAATTACAGACTTACAACAAGCATCTACATTTTTTATCCACCAAGGACAGAAGCTTGCCTATGAGAAGACTTTATCTTTGTTGAAGATGATGCAACAAGATATTTCATCTGAATTGGAAGTTGCTCTTGCTTTTTGAATAAAATACCAGCCACCGACCCAACATGAGAGCCAGAATTGAAGACAATGTGCTTTTTCTCCACCATGAGGATTTACCAGAGTTTAAAAAAGGTGGTTCTATAGTCAGGAATAGTTATTTCTGGGCATTGCGTTCAATTGCTGGTCAAGCTGGGCGTTATCGCGATTGGGAGTACGAGTCAGAGGTTTGGCTTGCATTAGCACGGATGTTGCTTTCTTTCAGTGAGTCTGGTTATTTAGGTTTGAGAGAAACTGTTTTGGAGTTTCCTTTATCTCAAGGGGAAATCCCAGATGTGTTGCGACTTGTGTCAACGTGGGAATGAAAAAGTTTAGGTTCTACTATAACAAGGCGACGATTAGAGCAAACTACGCCTTAGATAGTATTCTCTATGAGGTAATTGCACTTAACCTCAGACTGAGCGGTTCATACAATGAATCAATTGAATTGTACTCCTTAAGGAGTTCATCAAGTTACTACAACTGGGAGATATATAAAGGACTTTGGACTTGATAAATTGTTATTGTCAACACAACAAGAGTATTACAAATACCAACTTGAACTATGAACATTGTTGCTTGGATAGTTTTAGGTCTAATCGCTGGTGCTATTGCCAAAGCAATTGATCCTCAAGCTCGTGGTGGTGGCATTCTTTCTACAATTCTACTAGGAATCATTGGAGCTTTTGTAGGTGGTAGTCTAGGTGTTTTCTTCCAGACAGGACACTTTGCTTTAGCAGCAACGACCCTTTCAATTCCTGGTATTGCCGTAGCCGTCATTGGTGCAATAGTTGCAGTCTTCATTTGGAATTTAATCACACGTCAGAGTGTTGTTTAGAAACTCAGCAAGTTTGCGAATTTCATGTAGAGGCGAGGAATTTTGTCAGCTAATCATATTAGCCTCTCTAGCCAATTTATAAACATTCAAAACCGCACCGGATGAGGGTTATGCCGCAGTGACTCATAGTCGGATATCGAAGGAGAGCGATGTCAGATATCTGGACGGTGCATATAATACACAGGCATAGATGGTTGTGGAGTTTTTATCGCTTCCTCCACTTTATTACTACCAGAGGAGAACTAAACTTCTCATCAGAGCGGTCGTAGGTAGTAAACGTCTAGGGTCATAATAAATCAAAAAAAGGTGTAGAGACGTTGTCGTACAATGTCTCTACACCTTTTTTTTTCTACCAAACAATTTTCTTTACAATAAGTAAAGCAATCCTAAATCGTTACGTGAAGAACAAGAACCCCGGTTTCTCCAAGAAATCGGGATTCTCTGACTCTTAACTTTTATACTTCTACTACACTTCTACAAGGATTACTATCAAGACGATATACTCGCATCACCATTAGGTAGCATGAATACAAATAATAAACGCTTTCCTGCTGTTCAGTTCAGAATTGCTAGACCAACAGACAACCTAGCAAAAGTAGTTGAATTTTATCTAGAAGGCTTAGGCTTAAAAAAGTTGTACTCATTCACAGAGCATGAAGGATATGACGGAGTCATGCTTGGATTGCCTGATGCTCAATATCACCTAGAATTTACAACCCATAAAAGCGGAAGTCCTTGTCCTGCACCAACAAAAGACAACCTATTAGTGCTGTATATCCCTGAGCTAGAAAAAATAACAGAAATCAAAGACCGTCTTGCCAGCTTGGGATACCCCGAAGTGGAACCAGAAAACCCATATTGGAAAGGAAAGAGTGTAACAATTGAAGACCCTGATGGCTGGCGTGTAGTGCTTTTTAAGGGAACATTTGAATTGACATGAAATGGTATAAAAGTAATTTTAATTGAATTATTACTTTTTCGATTTAAATTTAAATATATAATCAGGGATAGTTCAAGAATAGTGAGTCAAGTCAATCTAGATCATCTCTGAATTGGCAACAGTATACAGATGTACATTTAGCTTGCATATTCTTGGTAGATATCCTGGAAAAAGCGTAAATCCTATCTTTCTTCATATTTCCACCAGCGGAGATAAGCTAATTTGACATCTAGCAGCTTATTAACTGCGGTGGTTGAAATGATGTAAATTTAATCCAATCAATGAAACCGATACTAGCCTAAAAAACAAAATCGCTTCTTATAACAAAAGTCTTCTTCAGAAGACTGAAAAATGATTTTGGGTAGAGACAAGAAAATTTATGTCCCTACACAGATAGGGCATTTATTTTGAAGATTAGGGAACTAAACAATGACTAGTAATCTAGCCATCAAGCTTCGATCCGGAACACAACAAGCCCACGCAGTCATCGAAAAAGTGGGGTTCATGAAATGTTTTGCTCAAGGGGTTATAGATAGAAACTGCTTCGCAAAGTTTTTAGGTAACCTATATTATGTTTACAGCGAACTAGAAGCTGCTCTAGAACTCAACCGAAACAATCCTTTAATGAGCAGCCTTAATTTTCCTGAACTCAATCGCAAAGCATCTCTAGAAAAAGATCTAAAATTCTATTATGGAGATAACTGGCAATCACAAGTTAGACCTTCAAAAGCAGCGCAGGTCTATATCAATCGTATTCATGACATTTCCACAACTGAACCTATCTTGTTACTAGGACATGCCTATACTCGCTACATGGGTGACCTTTCTGGTGGCCAGATGTTACAGAAAGTTGCACAATCAGCTTTAAAGCTTTCTGGTTACGAGGGCACATCTTTTTACTATTTTGAGCAAATTCCCGATAAGCAATCATTTAAAGATAAGTATCGTCAGGTACTAAACTCACTACCTATTGACGATGCAACCGCACAAAAAATTGTTGCAGAAGCTAACAATGCATTTCAGTTGAATATGCAAATGGTTCAGGAACTTGAAGAGAGTTTAATTCAGGCTATTGGTCAAGTCAGGTTCAACTCTCTAACTCAATCTCATTAACATCTTACACCTGCATCAAAAACCGGGTTTACTACCAACTCCTTAGCCATAAAACCTGATTTTCTCGTTGAGAAACCCGGTTTTTTAGGTGTTCTGCGATGACAAGTGTATTGGTATATCAACTCAAATTTGAGGAATAAATCTTCCTCTGCTTCCTCTACTCCCTCTCCTACTCCTTCCTTCATACACTCATCGGAAGCAATTCAATGGTTTCTCAATCTCGTGGTGTCAAATTTGATCTGAACACAATCAAAAAGTATGATACTCCTACACCCAGATACACTAGCTATCCACCGGCAACTCAGTTAAATGATGTATTTACTGAGAAAGACTTTCAAGTGGCGATCGCCACTTCCAATCAAAGAAAATCTCCTCTTTCTTTGTATTTCCACATTCCCTTTTGTCAAAGTGCTTGTTACTTCTGTGGGTGTAATGTAGTTATTTCCAACAATAAAAAGATTGCTGAACCATATCTGGATTATTTGGTGCGGGATATTAGCAACACAGCATCTCTAATTGATTCAGATAGAATAGTCGATCAGATCCATTGGGGTGGTGGCACCCCAAACTACTTGAGCCTTGAACAACTAGAATTTTTGTGGAAAAGCATCAATCGCCACTTCACAATCAATCCCAAAGCCGAAATCTCAATCGAAATCAATCCCCGCTACATCGATAAAAACTACATCTTTTTTCTAAGAGAGATTGGCTTTAACCGAATTAGCTTTGGCATTCAAGATTTTAATCGTCAAGTTCAAGCCGCTGTAAATCGTATCCAACCAGAAGAGATGCTATTCGACGTCATGAGTTGGATCAAAAAAGCGAAGTTTGAAAGTGTGAATGTAGACCTGATATATGGTTTACCACATCAAACTCTTCACACTTTCAGGGAGACAATTAAAAAGACCATTGAATTAGACCCTGACCGAATTGCTGTTTTTAATTTTGCCTATGTACCGTGGATCAAACCTGTACAGAAGAATATTCCCCAGGATGCGCTACCCTCACCACAAGAAAAGCTAGACATTTTGAAAATGACCGTTGAGGAACTCACCAAAAGTCAGTATCTGTTCATTGGCATGGATCATTTTGCTAAACCTGATGATGAACTGGCGATCGCTCAACACAATTCCACCCTCAGGCGCAACTTTCAAGGCTACACTACCCAAGCGCAAACAGAACTCTTTGGTTTTGGCGTCACTTCAATAAGTATGTTAGAAGACACTTACGCCCAAAACCACAAGGAGTTAAAAGATTACTATCGGGCAATAGATGCTGGTATTTTACCAACCAAGAAAGGCATCAAACTGGGTTGGGACGACATGATTAGACGAGATGTGATTATGAGCATCATGTCTCATCTCACTCTCCACAAGCAACACATAGAGGAAAAGTATCACATCAGTTTCAATGACTACTTCTCCCGAGAACTAGAGGCGTTGAAAAGTCTAGAAGCAGATGGATTGGTCAAGCTATCACCCAACCACATTACTATCACAGAAATCGGTAGGTTACTGCTTAGAAATATTGCCTTTATCTTCGATGTACATACCGTAACACAAGAGAAAAAGTTCTCCCGCGCAATTTGAACCTTACCCTTCCTAGCAAACTGCGTTACACTATTGGTCTATTGCATAAGTTTTCAGAGGTTTGTAGTGAGCACAAAGCGTGCTCTTAGAGCCAAGGACTAAAGTCTTGACTACAAACTCCTCAGAATTAATGCGATGGACCACTAGTTTTCATATTAATAAAAGCGGGTGAATAGAGGTCACGGTTATTTTTTGGTATGATGGCAGACTAATTGACTCCCAAAGGCTGGAATTAGCAATTGACGATCCAGGGTTACTTTATGGGGCAACGGTTTTTACAACACTACGAGTTTATGAGAACTCACTTGATAGTCGTTTAACCAACTGGCAAGCACACTGCGATCGCCTCAACTTTAGCTTGCACAGTTTTGGTTGGCAGACAATAGATGAAAAACAATTGCGTCAAGGCGCTGAATCCATGATGGCGCACTACCCTGTCCTAAGAATTACCATTTTTCCTGATGGACGGGAATGGATAACTGGTAGGTCTGTACCACAGGATTTGACACAAAGACAGAACAATGGTGTATGTTGTAGCCTCACCACACCAGAAATATCACGTTGTCTAGCTATTCATAAAACGGGGAACTATCTAAGTGCTTGGTTGGCAAAGGCTAACGCCCACAATTTAGGGGCTGAAGAAGCAATTTTAGTAGATGCTGCCGGAAATTGGTTAGAAACTAGCACAGGTAATCTCTGGGGATGGCATGATGGAAGTTGGTGGACACCACCAACAAGCGTGGGGATTTTGCCAGGAGTGGTGCGATCGCAACTGATCAGGTGGCTGCAGGGTGAAAATTTGTCCTGTAGAGAAGAACCTTGGACAGTAAAGTTGATTGAGGGGTTTGAGGCGATCGCCTACAGCAACAGTGTAGTTGAGATTGTCCCCATTCACACGGTCATCTTGCCCACAGGACAGCTAGAATATGATCCCAACCATTGGTGTTTTCAGCAATTACGGAGGTTTTTCCTAGCATTTTAGGAGCATTATTTGTTATACCTTAAGATAAGTTAACATAATTCTTAAGAATGCCCTCTCTTTACGGAGATTCTGCGAGAACGCACAAGACATATAGGAGGATCGACCTCAGTGAATAATAAACGGTGGAGAAATGCGGGGCTGTACGCACTGCTTTTTATAGTTGTTATTGCTCTTGGAACAGCATTCTTTGACAAACAACCACAAAGCAGAGAGTCATGGCGGTACAGCCAGTTTATTCAAGAAGTTCAAAAAGGCAGAGTAGAAAAAGTTAGTATTAGTGCTGATCGGTCCACAGCCCTTGTGACGCCTAAATACGACACCACCAAGAAGCTAGTGACCTTAGTCAACGATCCTGATTTAATCAATACTCTTACATCAAAAGGCGTTGATATTACTGTTTTGCCTCAAACTGATGATGGATTTTGGTTTAAGGCAGCAAGCACCTTATTCTTTCCAGTATTGTTGCTAGTTGGTTTGTTCTTCTTGCTACGCCGTGCTCAAAATGGTCCGGGTAGCCAAGCAATGAACTTTGGTAAATCCAGAGCCAGAGTGCAAATGGAGCCACAAACCCAAGTCACATTTGGCGACGTTGCTGGTATTGACCAAGCTAAGCTGGAACTTAATGAAGTCGTAGATTTTCTGAAAAATGCTGATCGCTTCACCGCTGTAGGAGCAAAAATTCCTAAAGGTGTGCTGTTGGTTGGACCTCCAGGAACTGGTAAAACTCTTCTAGCGCGTGCTGTAGCAGGAGAAGCGGGTGTTCCTTTCTTCTCAATCTCTGGTTCAGAGTTTGTGGAAATGTTCGTAGGTGTGGGTGCATCTCGAGTCCGCGACTTGTTTGAGCAAGCAAAATCCAATGCTCCCTGTATCGTCTTCATCGATGAAATTGATGCTGTCGGTCGTCAACGGGGTGCTGGTTTAGGTGGTGGTAACGATGAACGTGAACAAACCCTCAACCAGTTGCTCACAGAAATGGACGGTTTTGAAGGCAATACCGGAATCATTATTATTGCTGCTACTAACCGTCCTGACGTTCTAGATGCAGCATTATTGCGTCCTGGTCGTTTTGACCGTCAGGTCGTTGTGGATCGCCCAGACTATGCAGGACGAGTTGAAATTCTCAAAGTTCATGCCCGTGGCAAGACTTTAGCAAAAGATGTAGATCTAGAAAGAATCGCGCGTCGTACTCCAGGCTTTACAGGTGCTGATCTTTCCAACCTGCTGAATGAAGCCGCAATTTTAGCAGCACGTCGGAATTTAACCGAAATTTCGATGGATGAAATCAACGACGCAATTGATCGCGTGTTGGCTGGTCCAGAGAAGAAAGACCGGGTGATGAGCGAAAAGCGCAAAACCTTGGTAGCATATCACGAAGCAGGTCATGCTCTCGTTGGTGCCCTCATGCCAGACTACGATCCTGTACAAAAGATTAGCATCATTCCTCGTGGTCGTGCTGGTGGTTTAACCTGGTTTACCCCCAGTGAAGATCGGATGGACACTGGCTTATACAGCCGTGCTTATCTTGAAAATCAAATGGCAGTGGCTTTGGGTGGTCGCCTTGCGGAAGAACTAGTATTCGGTGACGAAGAAGTCACCACCGGTGCTTCTAACGACCTGCAACAAGTCGCTCGTGTCGCTCGTCAGATGGTAACACGTTTTGGAATGAGCGATACCTTGGGTCCAGTTGCCCTCGGTCGTCAGCAAGGTAACATGTTCCTTGGTCGCGATATTATGTCAGAGCGTGACTTTTCTGAAGAAACTGCAGCTTCCATTGATGAGGAAGTCCGCAAACTCGTAGATACAGCTTATCAACGAGCTAGAGATGTGTTGGTGAATAATCGCCACATCCTTGATCAGCTTGCTGGAATGCTAGTTGAAAAAGAAACTGTAGATGCTGAAGAGTTACAAGAACTTCTGGCAAACAACGATGTGAAAACCGCAGCATTTGCATAAGCGGAAATACACATAACCTCATGATAAAAGCCACACCTTTAACTGGGTGTGGCTGACTATTTTAGCTGTATAGCCGTGATTGAATCTATATCCAAACGCATTTTCCATACTAGGCGGTTAAAGAGAGGTTAATCATCTGTCAATAGCACTACTATTTGATCTTCAGGTCTATAACTATAGAGACTTGCGAAGGGAAATCCAAAAAATAAAATCAAAGCGCCCTTGTTGTTGATTTATGAGGGAGCCTTGGACAAGTGAAATGCCACCCTAAGCATTCTTAGGGTGACCAGGAATGAGAAGTAGGTTGTAGCCTAATTCTACTGAGAAGAACAGATTGTGGAACTAGGGGCAACAACCATAAAGGGTCAAGCCACCCAGGTTATAACTTGGTAGCTGCTTAATGGCTGGAAGAATGATTTCACCAACAACCAGCCCAAGTGATCCATTGATGGGATATGCCAGTATAAATCCTTGTAGTAGTCCATTCGACTTCAGTAATGGATGCACCTGTCAAGTTTGCGCCAATGAGTTCAGCCTCAGTGAGGTTTACCCCAGTGAGGTTAGCTTGAGAGAGATTTGCATTTGTAAAGTCTGCGCCACTGAGGTCAGCCTCAGTCAAGTTAGCGCCAACTAGGTCAGCCTGATTGAGATTTGCGCTACGTAAATCGGCTCGAGTCAAATTTGCCAGTTTCAAGTTTGTCCTAATTAAGTCAGCACCAATCAAATTGACATCACTCAAGTTAGCGCGGCTTAAATTAGTATCAGTGATGTCTGCATTCGTCAGGTTAGCCTGACTCAGGTTACATCCACTTAAGTTAGCTCGACTCAAGTCAGCTCCGCTGAAGTCAGAGCAACTGAAATTTGCACCAGTTAAGTCAACATCACAAAGGATTGCCTGATGTAGATTGACTGCCGGAAAATTTCGTTTTCCCAGAGCATATTGATTGAGTAGATTGTGACTATCCATAATTATCCTACCTTGCAAATGTTGTAGGTGAGCAAATCACATTTTGAGAGTTAGATATCACTCAGAGCACACCAACCAAAGAAGATTGCTTAGTTGTTAACAACTAAAATTTGAAGATAGTCCATAAGAATATTTTACTGAGGTTTTTGCTGAGCAGAATGTTGACTTAATGGAAATATACTTAGGGAGAAAAATATTAACCTAGCGGCAGAAAAAATAGCAGAGTTTGTGAGCGATGATTGGGACGACTACTTCTATTACAGCGTTTGATTTTGAATAGACCACTAATAAAACCACCCTATAAATAACTAGAGTGGCAGTTGTTGTAGATGAATTTAAATCAGTGCCTTTATCTTATGCTGACCCATCAAGAATAAAACCACCCCTTGGGGAGTAGCGATTAAAAATTATGAGCAACCTTAAGTGATACACCTAAAGTATGAAAAAACGGACTATTGCCATCAAATAATAGTTCTATCGACAGATGGTTAACCCTTGTATAGCTACTTAGTATGGGGACACGCATGCGTTTAGACTGACGTAGAACACCAACAGAATTGACAGCAATCTCTAGTAGCGGCGCGATCGTTGCGCCGTTGCTTTTTTTTATTTACTTCGACTGATCACTTTCACCGCTATGACTTGAAGAAAACAGCGGTCGTTGAACTAACCGCTGTCACCGAACCAATTGAATTTAATGTTTTCAAATATACTGAGAGCAGAAAAGACTGTCATACATCTTTAGTAATAACCTGATAGAGCAATCAAAACAAACGGCTTAGTCGCAACGCCATTCTTGAAATCTCCTCAGACACTTATCAGTCGCTCTCACCTTGATTTTTCTGTTTATGCCTACTTGCTTTTCATTCTGAGCACCTTGCTGTGCACTTGACGCAATATTTTCAGTAATATAGGGGAATTGTAAAAAAAACTTTTTCCCTTCAGCTTCCAGTCATTCATTAATGAAAAATCTGGTTTATTCCGGTAGAACTGTACCCCTTTATAAGTTTTATATTTAATATAATTTTTAGTGGTAAAAAGATTACCAAATTGATATTCTTGGGGAATATAGTGTGCTGTCAAAGACTTTCTCGAAAAGCGAGAACTAATAGTTGATAAAGAACCATGAATAGTTTTTGAATTAAAACATAGGACATCTCCCTTCTTCAACTCAGGAGCCATGATATCTTGTTGATGACTACTGACATATTCCTTAATTCGCTCTAACCACTCACTTAAAGATATATTTGGTTTATCACTATGAAAATCTGGGTTTTTATTTGTTTTTGGTATTACATAGAAACGACCAGCCTTTTCATTTATATCTTCTAAAGCTATCCAAATACCTGTTAAATATCCATTTGGAACGCTATCTAAATACCACCAGTCCTGATGTGCTTGTGTTTCTGTGTTGGCATCAAACAACATCGTCTGCATTAGACTAAATGACTCATATCCCGTTATCTGTTTTAATGCCTCTTGAATTTTTTTGCTGCAAAATATTTCTTTTGCAGCCTCGCTAAATCTTGAATATTTCTCATAATCATGAATATCTAAAAAAGACTGTGTCACATAACCAAACTCATTCAACTGATTGACTTCATACTTACCACTACTTTGCCGAAAAAATGGAGTGGTTGATGTCACAATCTCTTGATTATATATCTCAAGTAGATTATTAATTAACTCTAAAGGTATTAAGTTACGAAATACAACATAACCATTTTCTTCATAGTCTGATTGGCAGAGTTGCGTTTGCATTTTAACGTCCTCTTCAAAAGGTCTAGTAGCATACACCCTCTTGCCAAACAATGTTCAAAAAAATGAGTACTATGCACCTGTAAGAGAACTTCAATTGCTCTGAAGGGCAAGATATCCTTCGTACACAGAAATTCTATTGCATCAATTTAGACTTCCCACACCAGGTACAAGTGCATAGTTGTTATTCTTTTACCTTAGAATCCTCTCTAAGCTTTTCTATCCCTAGTAATAGCCGCACTCTCTCTTAAGAAGTAATATTTGCTAATCGGCAAAATCTACTCTTCTCAGTAGCAAAAATTAGTGTCCTTATCGGACGCTGTTGTATTACTATGATATGCTGCTGAAATTTTTATCAGAGGTTAAGATGTCTATTCCCGCAATCACTGAAAAGCTTTTGACATCGAAAAAAGATAAAGGACTTACCTTTGCCGATCTAGAAAAGATTCTCTTACGAGACGAGGTATGGATTGCATCTGTAATCTACCGTCAAGCAAGTGCTTCACTTGAAGAGGCAAAATTACTGGTTGAGACCCTAGGACTGGATGCAAGTTATGCTCAAGAATTGACTGAATATCCTGTTAAAGGTCTTGGTCCTGTTGTTCCCACTGATCCTCTGATTTATCGATTTTATGAAATCATGCAGGTATATGGGATGCCATTAAAAGCAGTGATTCACGAGAAGTTTGGTGATGGAATCATGAGTGCGATTGATTTTACCTTAGATGTGGAGAAGGAAGAATCCCCGACAGGAGATCGCGTGAAAGTCATTATGTCAGGGAAGTTTTTACCATATAAGAAGTGGTAGGTTTCCGCTTATTGTAGGGTGGGATTTGCCTAGCTTACACTAGGTTTTCTGCAAGCCCCGACCTTAGCTCCGCAGGGCAGGTCGGGGTGGTTGATGTGCCTTGTCACTAGAAGGCTAGTTATCAGTTTTGAATATACTGGCAGACTGATGTAACTGCTGCCCTACCTCTAAAGTTTTTTGTAGAGAGCTAGATACAATCTCAGAGCAGTCCGAAGTACTTTTTGAAACTTCGGCAACCTCCTTGATCAAAATAGTGACAGATTGATTAAGCCAGATGTCCAAGAAATTTCAATGATCAAAACTAGGATTCCAGTTCAATTGGTTTGGGCAGTAGTTTTTATATGTGTGTTGCCTAGCTTGCTCAATTTACTTGGAGTAGATTTTGGCTCGCCTTCGCAGACTGTTGATGCTCCACTACCAAATACCACCAATGGCAAAATCATTGATGTCATGCACTACACACCGAACGCTCACTAGAAGCATTGCGCGATCTTTCCAGTCCCCGTGCTTTGGTAATCCGAGATGGACAACGTCAGCGGATTGCAGGACGAGAAGTTGTTCGAGATGACTTGCTGATATTGGCAGAGGGTGATCGAGTTCCAGCTGATGCAATCTTGCTCTGGTCTACGCACATGACAGTGGATGAGTCTTTGCTCACAGGAGAGTCACTATCAGTCAGAAAAGTAGCTGCCAAAGATGAAGAGATTGGGTTAAACACACTCCCACACCCCGGTGGGGATGATCTGCCGTTTGTTTACTCTGGAACATTGGTAGTGCAAGGTCAGGGTATTGCTAAGGTGCAAGCAACAGGTATCCACACAGAAATGGGCAAGATTGGCAAAGCCTTACAGACAGTAGAACCAGAGGATACCGTTCTCCAAAAAGAAACCAGACGTATTGTCAGCAAACTCACAATTGTGGCACTTGCTATCTGTGTTGCAGTTGTGGTGATTTATGGAACAACCAGAGGTAATTGGCTACAAGGTTTTCTGGCAGGACTGGCACTAGCAATGGCAATTTTGCCCAACGAAATTCCTGTCGTATTAGCAATTTTCTTGGCACTGGGAGCATGGCGATTTTCGCAACAACGAGTTTTAACTCGTCGTATTCCCGTGGTTGAGACGTTGGGTGCAGCTACAGTTTTGTGTGTAGACAAAACAGGCACGCTCACCTTTAACCGGATGTCGGTTCAGCAATTGTTTGTGCCTCATAATTCAGGAAATACATTTTACGATGTTACTCTACACGCACGCGAATCATTGCCAGAGGCATTTCATCAGTTAATCGAATTTGGCATTTTGGCGAGTCGAAAAGATCCGTTCGATCCGATGGAGAAAGCCCTCAAGCAAATGGGTAATTATTACCTGGCAAAGACTGAACATTTGCATGATGATTGGGAATTACTGCGCGAGTATCCCCTATCTGGTGAATTGCTGGCAATGTCCTGTGTTTGGCAATCTCAAGAAGGCAAGTTAATGATTGCCGCAAAAGGAGCACCAGAGGCGATCGCGGATCTATGCCACTTTGATGCTCTCAAGTTACATGAGCTTGAGCAGCATATCAGCACTATGGCTGCTGATGGTTTACGTGTTTTAGGAGTTGCCAAAGCAACACGACAGCATTCTTCGTGAAAACAAAGTCATACTCTACCTGACCGACAGCATAACTTTGAATTCGAGTTCTTGGGGAATCACTATTTAACCGTCAGACGTGGAGATTAGTCCTGCTGCAAGGGGTGAGTGTATTGGTAGTTTTAGTGGCAGTGTTTGCGATCGCCTTTTACCAGGGTAATGGAGAACTGGATGCCCGTGCCCTTGCCTTCACCACCCTGATTGTTTCTAACCTCAGCATGATTTTGAGTAATCGCTCTTGGTCACGGACTATTCCAGAAATGTTACGCACTCCAAATGCAGCACTGTGGTGGGTTATTGGTGGCGGTGCTGTTTTTCTGTTACTGGTCCTTTACGTCCCTATTTTGCGACACCTCTTCCGGTTCTCCTATCTACATGTTGACGATTTATTGATCAGCCTAACCTCCGGAGTCTTCAGTATTCTGTGGTTTGAAGGACTCAAGATTTGGCAGAGACGAAAACGACGCTTGTAGATAGGAAAGTTTCTGGTATTGCTAATGAGATTGTGTCGCAAATAGAGGTGTCATAGGCTTAACACCGTTGGCTGTGTTACCTGCCTCATTTAAGTACTCATTAATACCAAAAGCTTCCTCAGTTGTCCGTAACAATGAGTAGTGATTATAAGGGGTTTTGTCTACCACACCGCGTGGTCCATGATTGGTGATGACAATTGTAGGTATATGTCCACCACCAAAGTTCGCATGACTCTTAGGGTCAAAACCACAGCATCCTTGTGGACCTGTTTTTTGTGCTGGATTGTTGTCCTCGTCCCATGTGATGATAATAGCACTATTGCTTGGCGCAGACCAAAGACTTGAACTCGTGATTTGGTTGACAATCTTACCAATCCAAGTATCACCCGTTTGAATCAACTTTGTTTTTTCAAAGCACTCTGGTAAACCATGCATCTCATGACACTGATTAAGAATGATGTGGCTGTAGTTTGGGACATTGCCACTTTTGAGATCGGCGCTGAGTTCTTCTAGTCCCACAATCTGTTTCCGTAGGTTGGGATCATCCTGCACTTTTTTAAAGCTGATAAAGCCATTGTGCTTAGATGCGTAAAGTGCTCGAATAACATTAGGATAGAAAACTTTTGTTGAACCAGGAGTGGGAAGATCCTCAAAATATCCTTTCCAAGTCAGTCCTTTTTGCTGGAGTTGATCAACTAAGCTCTTACTAGAAATCGTGTGATTGACGTAGTCGGCTTCATTGGCATTGCTACAGTATATGTCCAGACTTTTAGGCCGACAATAGAAAGCATCATCATCGTGGATACCAAAGGTGCTACCACTAAGCATCGCAACATAGTTTGCTTCGCTAGGATGTACAACACCATAAAAGTTAGCTGCTAAGCCATAGGTTTTAGCCAACTGATTGATCACCGGAGTATTGGAACTGCCAATAATTTGATCGTAGGCTTTGTTTTCTTCGACAATCACAAAAATGTGGTCATATCTGGGAAATGCCTTGTCGTCTGCATTCAGGGTTTGGTTATTAGGTTGATTAGCTGTCTTCTTGCTCTGGTTTGGTTGCTTGGATGAGCAATTCATCGTTATCAAGCTTAAACCCAAAACACAAAGCGTCAGAAGAGAGGTTCGATAAAGTTGACGTACAGGCATAAGTATTGTGATTTTTTTTTCGCAAGAGCAACAAATTCATTTTTGACAAACATTGCTTAGCTAATGTTTTGAACGAATCGCTGCTGGTAGATGCTACAGTATATAGCACCAATTGCGGTGCTTGATAGCACTCTTGCTATAAATTATCTACACAAAACTCATGTTCACAACCGTTGTAGCAAGCTGAGACCGTGAGTATCAGTACCACATGTATTGAAAAGACCGTACTCTTTAGCTAACTTTTGTACCTGGTTTGACTCTGGAAAACTGGGTTTCCAAGGCTTGGGGTTGTTGTAGGCGTAGAAAGTCTCTACACCATCGATACCGACTGCGGCTGCTGCAGGAATTAAGTCGAAGAGCGATCGCTTATAACGAGCAGGGTGAGCTAGCACAGCTAATCCACCCGCTTCGTGAATAGCAGCAATTACATTAGCTGCTTGATACGGTTTGCCGATGGTTGCTTCCTGTTGAATATATGGTTTTATACTTTTTTCTTCTGGATCGAAAGCATAGCCCAAAATATGAACGTCAATATTTAAAAGGTTCGCATTAATTTCCACGCCACTCCACAAATATGGCGCATTCGCATCAGAGTGATTCCACTGCCAATCTTCCAACCAATTTTTAGCATTCTTGTATCCATTTACACAATGATGGTCGGTGATGGCAAGTCCTTTGAGACCAATAGCGATCGCCTGCTCCATCAAAATATTTGGTTGTAACCTGCCATCAGAATAGACAGTGTGCATGTGAAAATTGAAAGACCTCGGACAACTTTGTGCATCAATACTTTGAAATACCTGTTTCAAGAGTGTTTGGGAAGCAGAAGTGCGGGCAAAGTAGACAGTCATAACCCCTTCTTACGCAAAAGACAATATTCTTAACAATCGAACAGCAAACATAGCTATCTATGAGCTCTTAGCACTGCAAACTAATCCTAATAGCAGTTTTTCGGACATAGTTAGTAAAACTTTTCAATATATTAAGAATAGGTTAGCAAATTTAAAGGCGTATGGTCATGAGTATTTTCGATTGATGCTATCAGCCCAAAAGAGATGATTACCCTGGCATCAGGTCAATAGAATACTTATTCTGGTAATCCTATTAGTTCACGAGAGCCTGGTATCACCTCACCAATTCTATAGGCTTCAATGTCTTGGGTTTGAAAGTAAGAAATAGTTTGTGTTGCCTGATCTTGAGGAACCAACAGTACAAATCCAATCCCCATGTTAAAAGTATGATACATAGATTGGGAACTAACCGCTCCAGTTTCTGCTAACCACTGAAATACTGGTGGAATAATCCAACTATTGACGTCAATTTTAATTGCTTGATCGTGTTTTAAGCATCTGGGCAAATTTTCTGGTAAGCCTCCACCTGTAATGTGAGCCATACCGTGAATTTCTAATCCAGCCTGACGTGCTGCAAGGACTGGTTTAACATAAATTCGTGTGGGAGTAAGAAAAATTTCTCCTAGAGTTTGACCGCCTAGTAATTCTGGACAATCGCGCCAGGAAAATCCTGTTTGTTGAACAATCTTTCTGACTAAACTAAAACCATTGCTGTGGACGCCAGAACTGGAGAGTGCGATCGCGACGTCTCCCACTTGTACCTGAGAACCATCCAACAGTTGACTTTTTTCGACAATTCCTACACAAAAGCCCGCTAAATCATACTCACCTGCTTGATAGAAGCCGGGCATTTCTGCCGTTTCTCCGCCTAGCAAAGAACAACCTGCTTGCTGACATCCAGAAGCAATACCTGCAACCACTTGCGTCAGTTGTTGTTTGTCTAGCTTACCTGTTGCCACATAATCCAAGAAAAACAGTGGTTCTGCTCCTGATGTCAACACATCATTAACACACATTGCCACCAAATCAATGCCAATAGTGTCATGGTGGTTAAGAGCATGAGCTATTTTTAACTTCGTACCCACACCATCTGTTCCCGAAACCAAAACAGGTTCCTTAAAACCTCCTGGGAGTTGAAAACAGCCACTAAAGCCACCTAGTCCCCCAAGGACTTCTGGTCTAAAAGTGCTGTGAACTAAATTGCGAATTTGCTCCACAAAAGCTCGACCAGCTTCAACATCAACCCCAGCATCTCGATAATCCATACCCGTATTTAGTTAGGAGTGAGAAGCGAGGAGTTATGAGTTACAAAAGCTCATAACTCCTCACTGTTGACTTTAGAATACCTCATCTTCAATGCCGACCCACCATTCTCCCAAGTTCATAGCGTCTTGGAAAATATCTTCTAGCTGTTGAAAATATTCATTATCTGAAAGTGTGGCTCGAGATTCCTTGAGTTTCTTCAATCGTAATTGCACCAATACCCAGGGTTTAGCCATGCTATTGGTTGCTTCTATATATTGCGCCAGTTCTTTGCTATCCATTTTGTTGATTTTGGGTGGTAGATTTTTGTTTGGATTGCGTGAATGCAGTTACCTTAAACTTAATTAAAAAACAGTCACGATACTAGTCGTGACTGTTTTTATTTTTGGTAACTATTTAGGCTTTAGCTACAGAGCAAAACTTCCGTGCTTCAGCTAATTTGAAACTGCTAACCGTTAAGCTTTGGCGTACTGCTCAGCAACGAAGTCCCAGTTAATCAAATTATCGAAGAAGTTCTTAATGAACGCGGGACGAGCATTTCTAAAATCGAGGTAGTAAGCATGCTCCCAAACATCTAAGGTTAGGAGTGCTTTCTTCCCATGAGCAAGAGGGTTTTCTGCATTCGGTGTTTTAATCACCTTCAGCGTACCACCATCATCAATCAACCAAGCCCATCCACTGCCAAATTGAGTTGCAGCCGCGTTAGAGAACTCTTCTTTAAATTTGTCTACGCTACCAAAATCTTTTTCAAGCTTGCTAGCTAGTTCTCCTGAGGGTGCGCCACCACCTGCGGGTTTCAAGCTTTTCCAGTAGAAGTTGTGGTTCCAAACTTGACCAGCGTTGTTGAAGATTCCTGCTTTAGAGGGATCTTTGAAAGAAATTTGGACGACTTCTTCTAAGGACTTGTTAGCAAGTTCTGTGTCTTGGGTAAGCTTATTGAGATTGTCTACATAAGCTTTGTGATGCTTGCCATAGTGATACTCTAAGGTCTCACCTTTCATTCCGTACGGCTCTAAAGCATTAAAGTCGTACGGTAGTGGGGGAAGTTCAAATGCCATTGTGTAAAATCCTCTCTTTACCGTTTTCCAGTTTAGAGCTGCTTAAGTGCAGTTAAAAATATAGCCTCGCGTTTAGCAGCTAAAAAGCGCCAAACACTAGAACACAAAACTTAACGTTCTGATTCTACTGTAAAATCTTGCACTTAGTGCTTCCTCTATAAGAAAGATTCTTACGAATAATATTGGAGAAATACTTGTTGTGGTGTCTGACAATCAACTGTCTCATCGATTGACATTCCCCGACCTAAAGGTGCGGGGATTCTTGGTTCACTGACTCACCGTTAGACAGCAGGGTAGCCCCAACTGCCCAAGAGGGCAAATCTCCCCAAGCGTAGCTTCCCGTGTGCCCCACGGTAGTGAGTCCTCGCCTCAAAATATTGATACT
>JAJPJF010000377.1 GCA_021324415.1 Nostocales cyanobacterium Centralia_MAG_434 | reverse complement strand
AGCTTGTCTGACTTCTTCGACAATAATTTTGACTCGCTTCGGCTCAAGATGATGTAAATGACCAGTCATTCGCAGGTTTTGTCCCTGCTCTAGATAAGTCATGTAAATAGCACACTTTGCTGCCGTTGCTGCCGCATCTAAAAATGCCCCATGCCGATGTCCACTGGTCCGCATGGCACTAAAAGCCAAATAAAGCATGATCTGATCCATAGCACTGGGGCCAAGACGTTTGATCAGATCGACATCATTACTCATATTACAAACAGATGAATAGAACGTTTACACAAGTTACGGTCAAAGGAAAATAAGTAGTATACACCCGACTAAAGACGATGTCTGCACTTCAGATCTTTTATTATGCGTTAATTATGAGTGCTATTGGTAGTCATAGTTAAGAATTTGACCGTAGTTTCTGGTATATGTCCATATCCACCATTAATAGTGGAGTTATCTTACCAGAAGCCTTGGAAGCCACTCTCACAATTAAAATGAGTGTTTCGGGCTTTTGGGCAAAAGCAACTATTGGTACTTTCAGTGAGTGCAGCTTTTTCCTTACGGAGGGAAAAGACCAAAACAGTAGGAAGCAAGATCAAGTCAATTAAAAAATTGTCTAAGATTGCCACCCTTGGAAGCTCTTGCGTGCCTGGCAGAACTTCTATGAGTATTGGGTGAGTATCATCTCCATAGAGACTTTCTTAGAAACTATCAAAAAAAGATGATTTTGATCAACCTAAGAGAATTTTATTAACGCTTATTCTTATCCTAAAGCGAAAATAGCCTTTTTGTGCTGCATTCAGCTGCTACCACGACTAGTATGCTGCCGAAATCGGGTGTTTACAAGCTTTGCGCAGGAATTGCTTTGTTACAAGCTACTCCAGTTGCCTCAACTCAGAATTCTTTCTGTTGAACGACAGTATGAAGCCGTCACTTGCCTAGGAATGAACTTAGGCAATTTCAGAAAGAACACGGCAATTTGCAAAAAGCCTTTTCGCTCACAACCTAGAAGAATCATATAACTCCAATCGAGGAGATTATTCAAAGTCCAAAAAACCTCTTTTTCTCGATAGTTTTCTCGCTAATCGTAGCAATTTGTATCAAAAACTTATGTTAAAAACGCTACAAAATTTAGCAGTTATATTTCTTCACAAAATAATTATGTTGATTATTAAATAAAAATATTTTCATACTACAAAATATGATACTAAAAAGTCCTTTACCTCTTGATTGCTCGAGATTGCGTGTCATTTGTCCTCGCTTTAACAGAATGACTATCATCCTACACCTCAAAGAGAGAAAGCACAAGGTTACTCTTTTGTAAATTGGCAAATTGGCACCAATAAATTTAAGTCTGTTGCAGTAGACTTTGAAATACAGAATTTGGGTAGTTTGAACCAAGTTTGAAACAAGTTTAACTATCAACCTTGTACAAAAATTACAGGACTGGTAATTTCAATTCTAACAATCATTGCTACACATGAATTTCTTTAGAAGGAAATAGCCAAAAACTAAGACAGAAATATTAAGAAATCCTGACTTCTATTTTCTCAAATGTAAGCCAGTTCAGTTAAAACGAGATGGATATAAAGAACCCCGGTTATCTCTAGAAGCCGGGGTTTTAATGGGTTTGGTACCGTTTTACTATGAAGGGGAATGGGGAGCGGAGGAAACACGGGAGACGAGGAGGACAAGGAGGACGAGGAGGACAAGGAGGACACTATGTTGGACGGGTTTCCTGACAGTCCCGCAAGCGGCGTTGAATGTCCGCCGAGTCGGTGCTGCAGGGAGGTTAGCCTGCTCTTACGGTGACTCGCATGGACTAGGGAAGGGATGACAAAATACAAACAACAAAGGCAAAGTCTAAATTAACTTGTGCCTTTGGAGTGTTTGACGCGATTTCGGTTTTTTTCAAAGCTAAAAACAGCTGCACCGAAAGTCACGAGTACAACTCCCAAAACTTGTACAGGTTCTAAGGTTTCCTGAATAAATAACCCTGCAAAAATTACGGTTAAAGTTGGAACAATCGCGCCAAACATTGCTGCTTTACTTGCGCCAATTTTACGAATACTAAAGTTATTGAATAAATAGCCACCAAGTGTTAGTACGCCCAAGATAAAAGCACTCAAAATCACTTCTAGCAAAGTAGTGGTATTAATTTGAAGACTCCAACTATTGGGTAAAGGCAGCATTAAACTGAGGCAAGACAGTACCAGCATTGTGACAAAATTCATCAAGGTTAAGGTGATTGGATGTAATTTAGCAGCGCATAAGCGTGTAAGGACTATATAACAAGCAAACGCGAATCCTGCGGCAATTGCTGCGATACTCCCAAAAGAAACATTGCCAATACCAATGCTTGTAGCACCCGCCAACACTAGCAGTTCGCCCAAGCCAATGGAGATGATTGCACCAGAACCATATAAAGTCAGGCGATCGCGGAACAAAAACCAAGATAGTATGCTGCCTAAAATTGGATAGACAAAGAAAAGCGTGATTGCCATTCCAGTCGCAACTTGACCGATGGCAAGATAAATGAGCACTTGAGAGATAAACAGAAAGCACCCACTAACAATTGACAAAACAAACACCTGTTTTGTAGTAGCTTTGCTTGAAGAGTGCGGACTGCGTACTGTGTCAAACAGATTTTGTAGATCTTGCCACACTCGCGGATGTAGTATGGGAGCTAACAATAGCATTAACGGTACAACAACCAGCATTCGAAGCATCAAAATTAGCAAAGTGTTACCTAAGGTTGGTAACATTAAGCGTTCCACTTCAAACACTCCAAAAATATGGAAATTTGGATGGAAGATCACTTTAATAGCGACGTTGTAAAGAGACGACATCACCGTTGACAACACGATCAGCCATAAACCAATGGAGTCTAAGGATAAGGTTCCCGTCTGCTTTGATGGTGGTCGTGGTACTGTTTTTTGCTCTGGTGCTGCTTCAGTAGAAGCAGAAAATTTAGCTTCATCCTGTGAGGCTCTTTTAGGAATGGGAGAACTCTCAAAGAAGGTTTCCTTGAGTGAGTGATTGAGTGGTGCAGAATCTCTTGGATGACTATCTACTTGTAACTTTGTTGCCGTCTCAAAAGAACTATCATGCCGTGATCGAATAGGCTCAAAAATCTCAGGAGGTGGAGTGTCTTGAATTGTAAATGGGGGAGTTTCAGGTGTTTTTTCTAGTTCTCTACGGAGACTGTGCACTAACTCGACTAAAATTGCTTCCCCTTGTTGTTGTTGACTGTACATCCGTGACAACTGTTGGGAAAGACTAGTTTGATAGTTTTTTAATTCCTGTTGAAGTGTGTTAAAGGTAATCGTCAGTGTATCGTCCACGGAATCAAGAAGTTGCTCAGCACTCTCATTTGCTTTAGAAGTGGGACCATATACACCAACACGCTGTATTGCATGGGTCGCTAAATTCTCTAATGAGGATTGCAACTGCGATGATATGTGATTTGCCAAAACCTGCGCTAACTGACGTACCAATGCCTGCTGCTCACCGATATGTCGTTCCTGCTGTAACTGTTCTTTTTCCTCGTGCAGTCGTCTAATATCATCGGCTAAGCGAATTTTTTCTGTCTGTAGTCGCTTAACATCCTCCTGTAATGAATGAAGCAAATTACGGTGGATAATTTGCAATTCCTCAGTTACAGCTTGCAGGGCAGTTTCTGCTGCCCCATATGGATCGCCCTCTCGCGAATTATGTTCCGGTCGCTGTTCTAATCGCCCCATGAGTCTTTAGCCTCTGACCCCTTGACAACCAAGTAGCCTAATGTTAACTTGACCGACCTGATATTTCTACTGTTTACTTTAGGGTGTCAGATAAACTAAACCGTTTATATGAGTGATTGTCAAGAGGGCTCTTTCCCCGAGGAGTGGGGAAAGGGGGGCACCAGGGGTAGGGAGGACAAGGAAGACAAGGGAGACAAGGGAGACAGGGAGGACAAGGAGGACAAGGAAGACAAGGGAGACAGGGAGGACAAGGAGGACAGGGGAGACAATAGGAACACTTTATACTATGCCCTATGCCCCATGCCCCACTCCCTTCTTCCTACGGATAAATTAAGATTTTATAAGTTTCCGGTGTTGGAGACACTGCTCGTTCAACGGCTGCTGATAAATCCTGTAATGGATAATGATCGCTAATCAATGCCTGCACATTAATCCGTCGGTTAAAGACAATATCAACAGCTAGGTTTTGGAGGCGGTAAGATGAGCTATAACTGCCC
The DNA here is from genome assembly GCA_021324415.1 of Nostocales cyanobacterium Centralia_MAG_434. Classification (GTDB taxonomy): domain Bacteria; phylum Cyanobacteriota; class Cyanobacteriia; order Cyanobacteriales; family Nostocaceae; genus JAJPJF01. The sequence continues at coordinate 11,647 of JAJPJF010000377.1, read as the reverse complement.
ATAAGGTCAATTTCTCGGCGATAGAGAATATTAGGATTGATAGGAATTTCCACCTCGTCGGGAAATTCAGCGAAGAAGAGGACTTTACCACCTTTGCGGGTACAATCGAGAGCCTGAAAGAAAGCTTTCTCGCTAGGTACAGCTAGTAAGGCAACATCGACACCCATACCATTGGTCAGAGCATAAATTTTTTCCCTTAAATTAGGATCACGAGCATCAAACGCAGCTTCGGCTCCTACACTCACAGCTTTTTCAATCCGGGATGTGAGCAAGTCGGTGGCGATCGCTTTTGCACCAAATGCTTTCACCAACATGACAAACATTAACCCAATGGGTCCTGCACCAGTAATCAAAACTGTTTGACCAGGAACAATTTGGGCTTTTTTCACTGCCTTAAGGCAACAGTTAGTCGGTTCTACAAAACTTGCTTCTTCAAAACTTATATGCTCAGGGATGGGAATTAGCCCTCCGTTGCGTACAATATGACCGGGAACCTTAACATACTCTGCAAAACCACCTCCACTGGGTGCAAACCCTGCTGTAGTGCAAATGTTTTTGTAAGTATCACACATAGAAAAATTGTCATTTAGACAATAGGCGCAGCGCATACAAGGAATGTGATGCATTACTGCCACTCGTTGCCCCACTTGCCAACCCATAACATCAGAACCAACTGCTGTTATTGTTCCAGCCGTTTCATGTCCAAAGATGCGTGGAGGTTCATATAAAGGATAACGAATCTTTTTAATGTCTGATTGACATAATCCTACAACTCGTACTTGTACGAGCACCTCATCTGGTTCCAGTGCCGGCACTGGGATCTCTTCATAAGATAGTTGATTGACGCCTCTAAAGACCTGTGCTTTCACGTTGACTTCTCACTACTCAACGTTAATAGATTTAACATTAGGTGTGTTCTTCCAGCTATGACATTCAAAATCCTATACCGTAGCAATACGGAGGTTTTATTGTTTCACTAGCATCCTTTAACATTGAGATCACTAGGATCACAGATCTTTGTCACTGGATCTAATGAACACTCAGGACATACTGAGCATGATGTAAGTATATGACTACAATTAAACTTATAACGATAAGTCACTTTACCCCGAAAACTCCTTATTAGACTGTGAACTGGTCACTTATTAAATATCGTGTTGACTAAATCAAATTTTTTTTCAGTAAAAAACAATACTTTTTAACAAATTATCCGGATGCACTAAAAGAAACTCAGTATCAGTGAATTAGAGAGTTCTAAAATAGACATTTGCTATGCGTGCCACCCTTTCACTTTTAGTCACAAGTCTGCTACTGAGCTTGTTAGCTTTTGATTACCAAGCCATTGCAGTTGATGTGCCGTCCACATCAAGTTCACAACACCTGTTATCAGCAAAGCCAAATAAACCTAGTAAGCCACCTACCTATCGGGGTAGTGGACGCAGAGGAGAACCATTTTAGTTACACACATTCTAAGTCTAACAACCGCAGATTGATGTCTCTTGTGCAGGTGCAGTTGTTTTGTTGTCAGGGAATGATAGCGCTTAGAAACAGGGTGTTATGCATTAACATCTGTGATGATGTTCCCTAGTCAAGATATAACATGAGAGACACGATAGAGTTAGACAATATCTCAGTCAAAGATTCGTAAGCTTGAATATTCTAGTTAGCCATTAAAGTGAGTTAGCTAATTTACTTACAAGCATTACAAATGACTCAAATAATCAGGAAGTGCCTGAATACAGTCTTTAAACCATCTCGAAAATGATGTCACTTAACTCAATGAGTTAAGTGAAAGTGCATTTGCTTCGGCTCATATCATGACTTATGAAGGAAACAGCCTGAAGGCAAGTTCCTTCCAATCTTGTATAGGCTTTTTCACTTTATTAGCTATGATTTGGACCGCTATCCAAGACTTCGTTCAGCTAAAGGTTCTTCGTGATAATTCCTCTTAAATATAGAGATGTTGCGCTGTAACATCTCTATATGACTCATTAGGTGTTGCTGAACTGAGACAGTTTCTGTCTACAAGCTAAATTCCATTGCATCATCGCCTCTATCTATCTCTTGATCTACGCTTACATTCGTGGGTTTAAAGTTTGTGCCATGAATGAGCTCAGTGAAAGTGATTTTTGGATTTTGATAAAGGATATTTAGAACACTAACAAAATCCCGTACTATTTCGCCTGGAGTGAGTAATGCTTCTGCTCCAAGGCGATTGACAATTTCTTCTAAAAACTCTTTTAAATCGTGAATTGCCAAAACCCGAGTATAGCCAAAATTGAAAACATGCACCTCAGCTAACTTTTGTAAAAGTGCCACGATTTCTTCTCTAGTTAGTGGATTCAAGCGGATCACTGGTCCTAGATACTCTTGGACGCCAGATTGAGTAACAAAACGGCTTTCTTTGGTGCGTCTTCGCCAAGCAGAATCTGCAAAAAGTCCTCGGTTTTGGTCTTCTAAAAATTTGGTAGTTCCACTAATAAAAATACCAAGGTTCTCTGCTTTGCATTGCATAACATCATTAAAAATACCCAGCAATCTGTGATAGTTTTTTTCACGAGTTACTGTAGTAGATATTTGATATAGGTGTACAGCTTCATCAAGCAGGACCAGCAGTCCTTTATAGCCAATCTCAGCAACAAATTTAGCTAATAACTTGATGTAGTCATACCAACTATCATCATCAATAATGACACGTACTCCCAAAGCTGCTTTTGCTTCAATTTTTGTGGAAAATTCTCCTCGTAACCAACGCAAAGCGGCTGCCTTTAATGCGTCATCATCTAATCGGTAACCACGCCAGTATGCAATAACGACGCTGCCAAAATCAAATCCGTGAACTAAGTCTTCAATATACTGAACAACTTCCCTAATTCTCGCTTCAACTTGATTGTCAAAATCCTCATCATTAGGACGTAATCCTGTTTCTTTGGCAACTTCTTGTTGAATTTTGTTAATCCATCCTTCTAGAATTGAAACTAAAGCACCACCATCAGGACGAGTTTTTGTGGCAAGACGACTCATTAATTCTCGATAAGTTGCCAAACCCTCATGGTTTGTTCCTGCCAATCGACGTTCAGGGGACAAATCAGCATCGGCTACTATAAAACCTTGCTCTATAGCATGATTACGTATCAGTTGTAGCAAGAAGCTTTTACCTGAGCCATAGTTACCTATAATGAAGCGAAACGCTGCTACCCCTTCTGCTATATCATCAAGATTTGATAAGAGGCTTTTGAGTTCTTGCTCCCGACCTACTGCTATATATTCTAGACCCACTCTTGGCACGACTCCGGCTCCAAGAGAATTTATCACAGCGGTAGATACTTTTTTCGAGATTTTGAGCTTTGCCATGGAGATCACCTCACATCACCTTATTTTAGCTTGAGGGTGGGCATTGCTTTCAAGGCATTTCATAAGAATCAAAAGTCTATAGTAGATCCTCTTTACCGTTGCTTTGCTCCAATTGAGAATTGTAACTTATGAATTCAACACTATATAAGTATGAATTCAAACTTTTGACCTCATGTAAAAACACTAAGAAGAACAGCAGAAAAAGAAATTTAGTCGAAAATCAATCTTGAAAATTTAGTACTCTACCAAAAATAACAATTCACTTGGATGATGTTTGTTTTGTCATTCTATCATCATAGATGAAAATCATTTTTTTGAGATTGAGTAGATGTTCTTGATAGATTTCTAGAGGTTCAGAATAGGGATTAATTATTAATTCTCCAAGAATATCATTAGCACGCGCATTTATAGAATCAATTAATAAATGCGGCATTGTAATATTCTCTTCTGCAATTTTTTTGAGTATAATATTAGAATTTTCTTGCTCTATCAGAGCTTTTAAAATCTGAACTTCATGTTTTGGTAACTGTGCCAAAAATATATTCCATTCTTCAGGTAAAGTTGATATCTGAACATTAATAAAATTTCTGGAATCCTGAGAGTTATTTAACCCAGAGAAAGATAATACTTCATCGTTACTATCTTCTAATGAGTTATCTGGAATTTGTTCTAGACTCAGAGTCTCCATTTGTTGTAGGAGTTCCCATACTTGATTTTGTAGTTGATCTCGCTCTTCTTGCAATAAGACAATTTGCTCTTTTAATTGGCTGAGTTCTGTTTGTTGCTCTGTTAGTTGAGTTTTTAAAGAATTCAGGCTAGCCTCTATAATTTCTCTTTCTGAAGTTGTATCTAAGAGTAATTTACTTTGCTTATTTTGCCGATCTTCTAACTCTTGAATTTCAACTCTAAGTTCATACAATTTTTCTTCTAGTTGAGGCTTCAGTCGATTTAGTAAGGTTAAATTACTTTCCAATTCTCGTTTTTGCTCTAAAAGTTCACTATTATGAGTTTGTAGCTGAGTTATTTCAGCACGTGATATATTACAAGTTAACTCTAAGCGCCGTTTTTCGGCTGCTAGGTTGGAAAAAGACTGATTGAGATCTGCCTTAGTTTTTTCTAGAGTTTGAATTTCAGTTTCTAGGTAGTTGATATCCACTTCTAACTGCTGTTTCTCTCCTACAAAAGTACTTAACTCCCGATTCAGACTATCTCTTTGACTACGGCGTTCGGTAACTTGAGTCTGTAATTTAGTTGACTCAGTATATAGTGCAGAACTATGGGCTTCTAGTTGTTTAATTTCTGTAACTAGCCGAAACTTCATTCCCTCTAAATCTTTAATGCGCCTCCCCAAAGAATCTAAAACCAACATCTCATGATATCTTCGCCGTTTATCTACAAAAAATGCTGCAAAATAGGTGGCAGGTATAGTGATAATGCCGGTGAGAAAGGCTTGATTAAAATCCCATTTTAGGACAAGACTCAAACCAAAACTTACGCCAAAGGCAACTATACCTATAATAAATCTGTTACTGATTACTGCTGATTGCATATTGCTTGTTTTTAGCATGGTTCATTTGTTGAAATAAGAATTTTTTGAAGTGATTTAAGAAGGTAGGTACAAATCAAGTGTTTTTTGAGCTAGAAACTGCTACATCGGCCTTTAAGAAATCAACAAATTGCCGTGCTGTACGTCCAGAACGACCATTGTGACGAGTTGCCCATTGCAACGCTTGATATTCCAAATCTTCTTGCCTTATATTAATTCCAGCTTGTGATGCCAAATGCCGGACAATTTGTAGATAAGTTTTTTGATCAGCTGCTTCAAAAGTTAAAGTTAGACCAAAGCGATCGCTAAAGGACAGTTTCTCCTGCATAGTATCCCACGCATGGACTTCATCATTTGCTTTTGCAGCCGCTGGTCTGTCTGCAAAAAATTCTCGAATTAGGTGACGACGATTGGAGGTCGCATAAACGACAACATTTTGTGGTCTTGCTGTTAGATTCCCTTCTAAAACTACTTTGAGTGCTTTAAAAGCGTCGTCATCTTCTTCAAAGGAAAGGTCATCCACAAAAATGATAAATTTCTGTGGTTTTCCTCTTAACTGTTCTACAATTTCTGGTAATTCTTTCAATTCCGATTTTGCAACTTCTAGTATGCGTAAGTTGCGATCGATGTACTCATTCAATAAAGCTTTGACTAAAGAAGATTTTCCTGAACCTCGACTCCCATAAAGTAAGACATGCAGTGCCATTTGTCCTGATAATAAAAATTCTGTATTTTTCAACAAAATTTCTTGTTGAGACTCGTAGCCGACAAGTTCGTGTAACTTTACTGGATCAGGATATTGGATACCAATAAATTTACCTGCTTGCCAGCGTGCAGCTTTGTATTGAGCAAATAAACCTGTTCCAAATTGCCGATAATGTGCCACCAAGTCTTGTAGCGCATCAGCCCAATTTTCTAATTGATGTAGAGTCTTAATAAGATCCTTCTCTACTCCCATTTCGTGCTGCGGTAAGTACCATACAACTGGGGAAACGGGTAGATGAGCTACGGCTTGCACCCACTCACTCAAAGTAGCGCTGCTAATCTCATAAAGACTTTGCAACGCATGTAAATCATGCTGAGCTGCTGCTACCAAAGATGAAGGTAAATCCTCAAGTTCTAGTTCTTGAGCTTGCTGGGTAAAAGGATTATCTGCCCTCGCGATTTGAGTGATCAGATGTTCTTCCCAATTTTGATGAATTGCAGCTAAGCACTGAAAGTAGTTACCGTAGGCTTGGAGGCAGCCTTGCTGATCGGCATCAGTGTAGCGTATAGCTTGCAACAGGTCAAGAAATGCTTTACCCACTTCATCTTCTAGAACAGACTGGTAGAGTAAAAGGGAGGCTGCCTGACGCTGGAGAAATTGGATCTTTGCAATCGCTTGATTATCCATCAATCAACTCAGTTATGTAGCTTAACAGCTATGGTAAATTGTCTGCCGACACCTGCTGCAAAATCAAAATCTACATAGGTTTTAACAATGAATTTAGGTATTGTTGCCGCTTTTACTTACGGCATCCTAGCTATTATTGGTGGTATTGTTGGCTATCGTAATGCTGGTAGCCAAGTTTCGCTCACCAGTGGTACTATCAGTGGTCTACTACTTATATTTTCTGCTGTCATCCAACTCCTAGGACAAAACTGGGGGGCGATTTTAGCTATGATCATTACTGTTGCCTTAGTGATTTTCTTTACGCTAAGGCTAGCAAAAACACGTAAATTTATGCCTGCTGGATTAATGGCTATTCTGGGTATGGTGGCATTGATAGTGATGTTATATCAATTGATGACACAGTAGCATAGGCTTCATAGAAATAAGTGTTCTGTTTATTTTACCTTAACTCAATTCATTAGTACATTTATATTACTACAAGGTTGATTTTGGACTAAAAGTAGCCAAAAAGCAATTCATGAACATAATCTTAATTTTTCTAAAAAAGTAGCATATTATACAGAAAGATGTTGACTTCGGTAAAATAAACAGAATATTCTGTCTGTCCCATTAATTTTACGGGGTAGGGGGTTGTGAAAGTTCGTAATAAGCAGAGTTTTGCTTTGCTGTTGGGGGTCTACAACAAACGTTTCTTATACCAGATGAGACCTTGATTTCTTGGGGATAATAGTCGCTTTATGACCATCCAAAATCACTAATCATTCGTACTATAAACAACAATTAATATCAAATCCCACTTCTTTAGAGATGATGGGATGAGCTTTAGATTTGTTGAGGTAAAAGTACTATCAAGATTTCTTCTTAGAAAAATGATGTTATTTATCCGGATATGAATCTACAAAGATTGTTAATAGATAACTGAATGATAGAGTTATTTAAGTTGAATTAAGCACTTAAAACTCAGTAAACTCAGATGGCTAAAGAGTTGATTCAGCAGTGATCTAAAAGTAGAAGAAGTCGTTAAAGTATTGTTGCCAATTTGGCAAGCTTTTATTCAAGCAATCAAGTATTAATAGTTTATACCCAATCATTCATTGATACTCACACCCTTGCTACTATTTACACAATCCTGCTAAAGTGAAGCTAATACTGAGATATTAGTTTCCCTATGCAATCACAACCTTAGGAACTAATATATGGTAATTTCACTGTCTGCTGATAACGTTATCAAATATTTAAAAGATATAAGTTTAACTAAAGAAGATGGTGGATTTGTAAATTCTAAACTGCTATCCAATAGTCATAAAAATTACAATTTACTTGTGACTCTACCTGGAGAGCGCAAGCTATTAGTCAAACAAGAACATTACGTTGAAAATGATGGAACTCCTCAAGAGTTTTTCAATGAATGGTTGTTTCATCAATTGCTTCAACAATTTCCTGTACTAGGAAATATTGTTGCGATCACACCATTAGTTGTGCATTTTGATGAAAAAAATTCCATCATAATCCGTAATTACTTGACAGAATACGTTGATATAGCAAGTTTCTATCACAAAAATTTGTGCTTTCCAGAGGCGATCGCTATTGCTATTGGTCAAACTTTAGGGGTACTGCATCGGGTTACCTTTAATCGCCAAGAGTATCGTAATTTCATGGCAACTGCGCCTGAAGGACAGTTCCGCTATCAGGTTTACAATCCTGCGCAAGGGATAGGGTCTATTGGACCTGAGATTTTTGGTGTGGTTCCTACTGATGCACTGCAATTTTATATTCTTTATCAGAATTGCGAAAGTTTGGAAGCAGCAATTGCAGACTTAGCCAATGCATGGCATCCTTGTTGCTTGACTCATAACGATTTAAACTTAAACAACATTTTAGTACATTCAAAGTGGGATAAATTAGACGACTGCATCGTACAACTCATTGATTGGGAAGCGTGTGCTTGGGGCGATCCAGCATTTGATTTGGGAACTCTAATTGCCAATTATTTACAACTTTGGCTGCATAGTTTAGTGGTAGATCCAACCCTTGACTTCGACGAATCTTTACATTTAGCTATGATTCCGTTGGAAGTTCTCCAACCTTCCATGCTTTCGTTAATTCAAGCATATCTCAGTGCTTTTCCAATGATTTTAGAGTGCCATCAAGACTTTCTTGTGCGAGTTGTTCAATTTGCTGGTCTAGCTCTAATTCATCAAGTTCACGACATGATCCAGTACCGTAAATACTTCAGTCATACTAGTCTTCACCAGTTCCGCTTTGGTAATCATTTGGTCACTAAAGCCCAGGATGTTGTGCTAACAGTTTTTGGAACTTCAGAGCTAGAAATTCTCAAACCTTTTGCAAAAGTTACCAATCAGCCGCAACAAGAAAAAAAGCAAAATTTATTACGCCTGTATTACGATAATACTCGCCTGCGGAAATGCTGATTGAGGCAGGGCTAGGGATAGAGGAAGCAACTAAATCTACTTTCTATCTATACATCTACCTTTACTTGCGTCCTAATGATGCTAAATTTTGATAAAAATCAGCCACTTAATTCTCTCCTTGACATCGCTAGTAATATACAAATAGAGCCAAAATTTTGTATTCGCCATCCTAATTATCAGCCCTTTACACTACCCACCACAGTAGCAGAACGATTTCAGAACACTTCATTAGATTTACAGCATAAGTATCTCTCACTACTGCTGCGCGACTTCCTACACGGTATTTATTACAACGGCTCTCTGCAAGCAACCCTAGCTGTCTATAGTAGTGATGCAGCTAATAATTTGTCATCCAACAATTTAGAACCTGATTCACTCTTGGAAATTGATTGGCAATTTTATGAGCAACTAGATGCCAGCAATCATGGAACCGGTTACTTTGACCCTGGATGGCATGTGTTGCGGCATGAGCCTGATGGTTCTGTCGCAGTAACCAAAGGTGGTTTGTCTTTATATGTTGATCCTGACTCGCACTTAAAACCGATGACAAAATCCGCCAAGGTTGGTGGGTTTGTTGCTATTTGGATGCCTAAAAATCAATTACAAAATAGCTTTTATATTGCGGTTAGCAATGTTGGTCAACAGCAACTCAGTTCTTCTAATGCTGAGTCAAGTATGGGGTGTATTTATTTTAACCTAACTCCGTCTGGAGCGATCGCCCTGATGGATAAACTCACGCTGCAATTGAATGCGGCTGCTATTCCATTTAAGTTTCAGGTGCCATACAACCAATCTCTCTATGGACGCTATGACTCAGGGATGCTCTGCTTTGCACTCAATGATTATGCAGTAGTGCGGCAAGTCCTTCAAGATATTTACGCAGAGAATCAATCCTATTTCCAAAGAGAAGTCCCTTTATTCACCAAGTTTTTAGCACCAGGGTTGAGTTTTGCTGAAGAACCAAGGCAAAAATTTGCTTTTACAGAAAGTTTTGGGATGAATCGCTGCCATATTGTAGCAAACGCCTTATTAGAAGCTTGGCAAAAAGACAAAAACTCTCCTGAAGAGCGCATTAATACAATTTACCACCATTTTGCCCAGTTAGGCATTGATTTGCTGTATCCTTACCTCAATCCCAGTTCTGAAGATATCTACTACCCCTTAAATTGATCAGGGAGAATGGAATATATATTGTTAATATTCCCGCAGTCTGTCTACTGTGGGAGTGTTAATTGAGACACCTTACATTGTAGGCTTTTGATTGAGCTACTTATTATGCCGTTTATTTATAACCGTACCGTTCGATTTCAAGATACTGATGCTGCTGGGGTTGTTTATTTTGCCAATGTCTTAGCTATTTGTCATGAAGCCTATGAAGAATCTTTAAAAGTAGCAGGCATGAATCTCAAAGACTTTTTTACTCATCCAACTGTGGCTTTTCCCATTGTTCATGCCAGTGTAGATTTTTTTAAGCCAATGTTTTGTGGTGATGATTTACTGATTCAATTAATGCCTCAGCAGCTAAGCAGTGATAGATTTGAAGTTACTTATGAAGTGATGGTTGGTGAGCTTCTAGCAGCTAAGACAGTGACTAGGCATGTTTGCATTGATACAAATACTAGAAGTAAACGAGAGTTTCCTGAACAGATTAGGGAATGGTTGGAAGTTCACCACAAGGAAGCAGAGAGCGTAGAGAGAAGAAAATCAAGAGAGATCATTTAGACAGTCCAATTTTTGCTCTTGCAGTGACACTCTGGCGATTCTGCGGCTATTTGCTGTAGCTGTTGACGGTTGATTTTACCTTGGGAGTTGCGTGGTAAGGTTGGCACAGAAATCCAGTGTTTGGGTATTTTGAATCTGTTCAGTCTATCTTTGAGTTGGCTTTGGATTTCTGCGGCAGAGGTATCAGTGTTTTTAGGAATATAAATAGCCGTTACTGCTTGTCCCCAGGATTTATCTGGCATACCAATGACACCAACATCAACTACCATGTCTGTTGCTCTAATTGCGGCTTCAATTTCCAGAGGATAGACATTTTCACCACCTGTAATAATTTTGTCACTGCTACGCCCAACTATATTTAGATAACCTTGTTCATCTAAAAAACCTAAATCATCTACTTGTAGAGTGTTTAGCTGATTTTGGGAACTATGTTGAGCGTAGTAGCCAAGAGCTAAAGATTTACCTTGAATTTTAATATTTCCTATTTGATTAGCATTCAAAATATCGCCTTTTTCATTGCAAATAGTTACCCTGGCATGGGGAAGAATTTTACCTGCGCTTACTTTACCATTTAGAAAATCATCGGGTTTGAGGGTGGCAATTTGAGAAGCAGTTTCTGTCATACCATAAGTAGGAGCAAGGCGGATTTGATAATATCTGGCTTTTTCTAAAAGTTCATGCCAGGCTGGTGCGCCGCCTAAAAGGACAGTTTCAAATTTAGACAACCACTCTGTTAACTGTGGATTTTGTAAAAGACGTTGTAACTGGGTTGGTACTAAAGATATAAAGAACTCTGAGACTTGAATATTATGGATTTGACCAAATTCAACTTCTTTGAATGGCTGTATGGCAAGCTTTCCTCCAGTGAGAAAAGAGCGCATAAATTGCATTAAGCCACTTACATGATAGAGAGGCAACGTACAAAAGGAATTGACTTGATTGATCTGAAAATACTCTGTAAATCCACGTACAGATGCCTTAAGAGTATCCCAAGTGTGAATGGAAAACTTAATTTGTCCTGATGAACCACCAGTGGGAATCATGATCAATGGGGAGTGGGAAATGAGAGGTGGGGGGGACAGGGGGGACGAGGGAGAAAGTTCTTCTACTCCTGTGCGCCTGTGCTCCTCTATGCCCCATGCCCTATGACGCCATTTGCTCCACTTGGGGAGCCACCCCCGTGGGCGGGTTTCCCGACTT
>JAJPJF010000504.1 GCA_021324415.1 Nostocales cyanobacterium Centralia_MAG_434 | reverse complement strand
TTAAATTTTGTGGCAGACAATTGTTTGGTTTGAGAGTATTTCATCTTTAACTCAGTAATTATACTTAAAAACTCAAACCTGGTATCATATCACAAAAAACTTTTGCAAGAGGTCTAATGTAGCGGCATTATTTACAGGTAAAGTCGGTGTTTTGAATGGACTGTTAAAAGTGATTGGAATCCCCCTGTTTGAAGGTAGCCAGGGTGGTGGTGATGCAGTGCAAAATCGGGCTATTCAAATTAGTGATATCCAGATAAAAATTGCAGAACTACAGCGGGAGAGAGCTAAACTGGCAGATGAGATTCGTGATAAAGTTGCCAAAGCACTCACTAACTTTGATGGTGCACGGGTTGACTTTCAGTCATCACAGGTTTTATCCGCTAGACCTGTTCAGGAATTTCAGGTCTGGAAAATGCGATATAGAAGGGGTAAGTTAGAGACCGAATCTTTTTTGTCTCACCAGAATTCTCTAGAACACGCCAAAATGCAAACATATACCTCTTGGTCAAAGATGCGACGGGCGCTGTTTGAGATTAAGCTTTTGGTGCTGAATGTGCAGGAGGTAGAGAATTGAATGAATTTAGATGATCGCGCTTCTCAAATTTTACTACTTTTTTAAATTGCACATTTGATGAAGATGTTAATCTTATATCTTTTTGTATAGCTATGTTATTATAGCTTTTTGTATAGCTACATTGATTATAATTATCACATGTAAAAGACCCAAAAATGGATCTAAGTATAGATCAAAAGTTAGAGTTATTTTTATTAATTTTTGTGCTTATTTTACAAGTTTTTAGGCTTATTCTTTTAAAAGATATTTTTTGTAAATTCTTTTTTATTCTACTTGATTTTTATTTACTTTTTTGATTATTTTATATAATAATCATACTAAATATTTGCAAGCGTCTCATCTTGCTTTTTGTCTATAAAGCTTATCCTGTATAAGTTTCAAGCTCATTAATTTTCTTTTATATTCTTTGACTTTCTTTGCAATACTTCTACCTATGACATTACCGAAGAATCGCTCACCGCTAAATTAGTGGCTCAGAAGATTACGGTGTTGGCACTAAGTATGAACACTAACTATCGCGCCCCAGCTGGACTCGATGATGATCCGAAAACTACAGCTAGCGGGTATAAATCATTGTGTGGCGAGCCTGGAGGAACTACTGGACAAGGCACAAGAATCGCTAATGCAACTGGTGGCAAACTTGTACAAGGTGTCAGTGCTAGTACAATCGTTGAAACCATCACCGCCGAATTAGCCACTCAAGTTACTGTAATTACAAACGTGCGTCTCGTGCCTAATGGCACTACGGTAGGTTTTGTGAAGGTGATCGCACCTATCAACGGTTATGGTCCACTTAGCCAAGATCAAGACCAGGAAATCACATTTGATGTTTCTTGGCTTGGTAACGTACCTTGTAGCAGTTCGCCCCAGGTCTTCAGTGGGTCTGTTGATGTCGTTGCCGATGGACAAATTATTGGCGCTAAGACAGTCAAGATCACTGTACCCAGTTGCATTCCACCATTACCCCCCATTAATCCTGAGGAAGAAAACCCTATGCCACGACCAGACGATGTTTCCGGAAGTTGGATGTTTATTCACCAAGTAACAGGTACTTATTTAGAAACGGATAGTACTGGTTGCAATATCAACGAAGCTGTCCAGACTTGGCACAACGATCCTCTTTATACTAACGCAGGGGTTCTGGTCAAGCAAACTGATGGGACGTACCTTATCCGCTCCTGGCAGAAAAATCCTGCCTACCAAGAGGAGTTGTATCTCCAAGCTTCGACCAATACTAAGACAAATCTGGGTGACGCATTCCCTAGGTTACAAAGGCGCAGCAACGACGAGTTGCAATCTTGGATTTTAATACCAGTTAGTGGTGATCCTGACACTTACGCCATCCAACCGAAGCTCTTCCCTGACTATGCACTAGGCATTTATATCAATGATCGTTGTACTGATAGATACGTAGTTGCTAACCGTACTTGGGGAAAACCAACTTTCCATCACTATTGGCGACTATGGTCGATGCGCTCCGTCAATGGGCGGATACGCATATTGAAGAGGTTTTAGTTGCGTTGCTCAGGCAGATTATGATGCCAAGCACTGTGCGCAAACTTCGTGATCTCAGCGTACAAAAAACCCAAATTCGTGTACTAATTCCCGGTGTAGGGTTTGTAGTTGTGGGCTCTTAGGCGATCGCCTTGCGAACCAATATGAAGGGCGATCGCCTAATCGGTACTGCCCAAAAGCGTGAGCGTTCAAGGGTTGGCAGCAAAGCTGATCGCTATCTTTTCATTTAAGATAAGACTTTCGTTGATGTGATCTTAAGACGTTTTTCTGATGTTTTAATGTCATTGAATCTCTAAACTCAAATTTAGCTCAATTCTGGCTATCTAAAAACTGATTTTTCTAATTTCCATATTAACAAATCAATTATTATTGCATATATTCAATAATATTATTCTTATTAAGAAGATTTTTTATTTAATTAAAATATTAGCATAAATATATTTAGAGAATGAAGTATTTAAAATGCTCATTTTTAATAAAAAAATGAAAATGAGTACGGAATTAAATAATCTAAATTTGTAGATTTTATTGTTGCTGAATTACTACAAGATACTCATCATTTGTAAACAAAAAGAGGCATTAAAAGTATGTGTAACAGTGTAACCAAGCTAAAAGAATGTGAAAAAGATCAACCAACTTATCGTATTCTTTCTCTAGATGGAGGAGGCATCCGCGGATTAATTACTGCTGTTTGGTTACACCGCTTAGAACAAGAGCTAGGTGAACCTCTAAGAAATCATTTTAATTTAATAGCGGGAACTTCAACTGGTAGTATCCTAGCTTGTGGTATTTCATTAGGTAAACCAGCTAAGGAACTCATTAAAATTTACAAGGAACGAGGTAAAGAAATATTTACACATTCATCTTTTTCTCGTACTCTTAATTTTATTAAACATTTACCTACTCAGGGTCTCAATCAACAACTTTACTCTGACGAAGGATTAAAAAAAGTTCTTAAAGAAGAGTTGAGATGGGAAAATTTTAAAGAACATAATGCTGATGTAAGTTTGTCCTTTGGTTCTGATTTATCTTTTGGCGATTTATGGCATATAAACCAAAGAAATCTTAGAACTTTGGTTATCAGTTATGATACTTTAAATCGCAAAGCAATTCCCTTTAACAGCAGTCAATCGCGCTCTGCTAAAATTCCCGTTTGGGAAATTTGTAAAGCTTCATCATCTGCACCAATCTTCTTTCCTGCACATATTATGGAAGTAAAGGATGACGATACATCTTATAAAATTCCCATGATTGATGGTGGTGTTGTTGCTAGTAATCCTACAGCTTGTGCAATAGCAGAGGGTATGAGATCTGGGACAGGTAGAAACATAAATCAAATTGTGGTTGTCTCTTTAGGTACAGGCGATGCAAACCGTTCTATTCATATAAAACAAGCACAAAGTTGGGGTATCTTTAATTGGACTTATAACATCACTAATGTACTCTTTGATGGAGTATCTCAGGCAGTGGATAATATCGCTAGCAATATGCTACCCCATGAAAATTATTTCCGTTTTCAGGCAAAACTAGAAAGTGATAGTTTAGATGATGTGTCAGAAGAAAATCTGAATAATTTGCAAGCTTTCGCAAATTCCTATTTTGAGACAACAATATGCAAAAAAATGGTTAAGGATTTGAAAATGATACTCAAGACTACCAGTAAAGTGAAAGATACAGAGAATAGTTAGAATATAGAAATTAATAGTTCTTGTAATACCTCGAGTATTTTGCCTCTTGATTTTCTTTTTGAAACTTATAGCAGTCCTATTTGAGTGACAAATTTGCTAGCCCTCAGAAACCCGGTTTCTTTAAGAAACCGGGTTTCTCCGTGTTTGTGAATCATTTAGGATTGCTATAGATTTCGGTTTTAAGATGCATTTATCCAATTTTCATCATTTTTGTAATGGCACTCATAGTGAACCAAACATTTCTAAATCCATAAACGATCTGGACTTGAAAAAAACATCTAGTGAGCGGCAATTTGAGCTATTAATTGGCAATTTATTAAAGTATAGAATACTGATTTCTTGTTCTACAGTATTTATAGGTAAAACTTTATACTTAGTTTGCTATGGTGCAGAGCCTGCTGATTACCAATTTTTTCAAGGACAACCATCTGTTTTAGATGCGCCTAAACTTGTGTTCGCAGGTATATTGTCATTAAACGCTTTGCTCCCCTTGCACGTAGTTTTGGTTTTGAAATTCATATTTTCACGTGCTTGGTCAAATCTTACTGTTTAAGTACCCAACTAGATTATTTAAAAAAGAGTCACTAATCATAAGCAGTTCTGGCTTTGAGGATTTATCAGAGGTTAAACTAGCAGAATTCACCGAGTTTATATATAGAGGGTCATCATCCACTTGTGGCATAGATGCCACCAAAGACACCTCTTCCGCCAAACCAGCAATCATCAATCTAAAAGCTGCTTGCTGAATTAAAGCTATTGGTTGATCGATGACATCAGCTATTTGTTTTAAAGACACACGACCATTTGCAAATTCCCACACCTGCCAGTCCAAATCTTTCAAGTGAAGATGGGGTTTATTTTGACTAATACTGCATATGGCAGAATTTGCATCAGGAAGTACACTAGCTAAAGTTTCCCAATTTTTTAGCGTTCTCAGAGACATCAAAGCAACTTCTAGTGCTCTGAGGCACAATCCCGTCATTTCTCTAGTGGGTATCGGTGCGTGGCTATCTAGCTTGAAAAAACCTTTTTGAATCTCAAATATTTCCCGAATTTGCTTTAATTGGCTAGCAAATAATAGATTTAGATGGTCTGCATCTAGCAGACCTGCTGCTTTAAGGCGCAAACCCAAGGGTATTTCTACCTCTGCTAGTCGAAATTTGTCTAGAATTTGTGGCTCTACCCACTTGCGTTGCCTGATTTTACTACTTAAACCCTCACCATTCAAAGAATTAGATACTGCTACTATACGTCCCTGGCGAAACCAAATGAAGTAATATCGTGATCGTGCTGCTGAACCATTATTGCTTAGGAGGTTACAGACTATTAAACGACCTGTCTTTTTTCCTCGGTCTATAATTTGAAGCAATTCAGCCAAGGAAAAATCTGCTAGAGAACTATATAGACTCATTAATTTAACCTGGATTAAGTATTAAGTATCGAAAGTTGCCTTAATTTAGCTAGTCGTCTTGATCTCGAATCCTTCACCAGAGTTTAGTCAATTGAGCAGGACAATAGCAGACGCTGTGAAGTTTTTAGGAAGGGTACTAATTTTTTACCTTCGAATTATATAGTACTTGGAAATTACTGTAGTGAAAAGTCACTAATTTTTATTTCTCTTATAGAAATCTTCTATAGGTGTAGTTTTGGCAGAAACATGGAACTCTTCAGGACGCCACAATAGATTTGAGCGATCGCTTAGGTGATTCCACAAAACATTACCGAAAAAACGGGTGTAGGTGGTAGGGTGTGGGGTATAGGGGTAAAAAGAAATTCTTGCAGAAAATGAACACCCTACTCTACACCCAAGCGGGTTGAAAGCCCCTAAATTTATTTATGGATAAAACAAAAAATTTATTCATAAATGAAATCCCTACACCCTACACCTCATACCCCACACCCTTCTTACTGATAGGAACTTTTCTCTAAAAGTAGGAAAAGTAAGAAAAGTGGGTAATTTGATACTTTCTCTTTTCATAAAACAAAGTAGTTGCTAGTATATAAAACTAGCAAGCTTAAAACAGCATAATAATGTGCTAAAAAATGCTTGTTTTTTGTTATTGAGAAAACTTTGGAGAAAAAATGACAACTACTAAAACAGCTAATAATCTATACAATGTTCAAAATCAGTGGGGTGGTACTGCTGCTCCCTGGAATCCTGGTGGTGCGTGGGTCATTGGAGCCAGAGCAAATCAGCGCGTTATCGAGATCAAAGTTTCGTCAAGTGACAACGGCAAAACTCTGAGTGGAACAACGACCTATGCAGGTGAAGGTCCTATCGGGTTTCGGGCTACCTTAACTCAAAATAGCGATACTTATAGCGTAGAAAATCAGTGGGGAGGCTCATCTGCTCCGTGGAATCCTGGTGGAACTTGGGTACTTGGCTCTCGGGGAAATCAAAATGTTGTTGCAATTGATATCACATCTAGCGACGGCGGTGGCACCTTGACTGGAACTATCACCTATGCAGGCGAAGGTCCCATCGGCTTTAAGAGTGATGCTGTTGATGGTGGTGTCTATAGTGTAGAAAACCAGTGGGGAGGGTCTTCTGCTCCGTGGAATCCTGGTGGAATTTGGGTGCTTGGCTCTCGGGGAAATCAAAATGTTGTTGCAATTGGTATCACATCGAGCGACGATGGTAATACTTTGACTGGAACCATCACTTATGATGGCGAGGGTCCCATCGGCTTTAAAGGTAACATTTTTGGCAGCAACAACTACAAAGTAGAAAACCAGTGGGGTGGTGATACAGCACCATGGAATCCTGGTGGAATTTGGCTAATCGGTGGTCGTGTGGGACAGAATGTAGTGGCGCTCAATGTTACATCTAATGATGGTGGGAAAACCCTAACTGGAACCCTGACCTATAAGGGTGAAGGAGCTATCGGCTTCCGAGCGACTCAAATCTAGAAAGGCGATCGATGCTGAGCTTGAAGACTTGCTGTGCAGAGATATTCCTTGATTCATGACATGCCCAGACTTATGTGATGTATGCGGTAGTCTTGGGCAGTGTCTCACAGATTTTCTTAACGAATTTGGATTAGTTGCCACCCATCTCCTATTGGGTGGCAAATTGATTTAGGAGGTTAGTAGCATCTTGAGATGTTGCCAAATATCTTACAGGAAGAGCCGCAAGCGTATAGTGAGATTTTAGATGAGCCTGACGCCTGACACTAACTTATGAGAGTAAAAAACCACCCCGGAGTCATGACTTGGGTGGTTTCCCAACTGATAAATCGTTTTCTTGACTAATTAGCAATTATCTTATTTCCAAATTCTGAGGAAATGAGGAGGAAAAAATTATAAAAGCCACCCCCAGGGTGAATAGGGTGGCAGCTAACTAAGTTCTCAACAAAAGAATCTTACCGACACATTTTATGGGTAAACTGTGAAAAACTTAGGCAATGGAAAAAAGTGTAATAGGGGCAATGAAGGCTTTAATAAGTAAAAACCACCCCCGAGATACGAGAGGGCGGCTGCGATGCAGTTGAGTAATAGTAAAATCTTATTTCTTAATTCTGAGGAAATTCAGAGCATCATCGCCCAATTTCTACATCTTCGAGAATACCAAGTGCGTCGGGGACAAGGACGGCTGCGGAGTAATAGGCAGTAACGAGGTAAGAGATAATCGCTTTTTCGTTGATACCCATGAATCGAACAGAAAGGCCCGGTTGGTATTCGTCAGGGATGCCAGTTTGGTATAAACCAATTACGCCTTGGTCTTCTTCACCAGTACGGAGTATAAGAATAGAACTCGTCTGATTCTTGGTAATTGGGATTTTATTACACGGAAAAATTGGTACATTACGCCATGTAATTATCTTACTTCCATCTATATCAATGCTTGGTGGATAGATACCTCGACGGTTGCACTGCCGACCGAAGGCTGCAATAGTACGGGGGTGAGCCAGGAAGAACTTCGACTTTCGCCGACGGGTGACCAGTTCATCAAGGTCATCGGGAGTGGGGGGGCCAGTGCGGCTGTAGATGCGCTGTTTGAAATCGGCATTATGCAGCAACCCAAATTCACGGTTGTTGATCAACTCGTATTCTTGACGTTCCCGCAATGCCTCAATAGTCAGCCGCAGTTGTTCTTGTGTCTGGTCGTATGGTTCATTGTAGAGATCTGCAACGCGAGTACTTACGCGCAACACAGTCTGAGCAATGCTCAATTGATATTCGCGAGGTGAGAGTTCATAGTCAACAAATGTTCCTGGTAACGTCGTCTCTGTGGGATGAGCACACGACAACTGGATCAAAGCTTCTCCGTACTTGTTTTGTGGTTTTTCAGCACGGGCCCGAAACTGTTCAACTTGAGCATGCAACGCTTGGGATTGGTTGAGTAGTTCTCTAAATGCCTGTTGTGGTAGAGCCAATAAGGTGCACTGGGTTACAGTTGTGACTGTAAACTTCCAATTGGTTTGTGAGTGCACCAACACCTGCTCGCCAAAATAATCACCGTCAGCCAGCACATCTAATAAAGGTTGCTCATCATATTTACCAACACCAATTTTGTTCACCTTACCATGTGCGATCAAAAAAAGCTGATTGGCTGGCTGACCTGAGTGTACTATAACTTCACCAGGCGCAAGATCTTGCTGAACAAATCGACCTGCCAGTGCGGTCAACACATCAATATCGTCAAACCCTCGCAGCAATGGCAACTCACGAAGTTTCTCAGGAATTACCTGCACCTCGGCTCCAGTGTTGGTAAAACTTAACTGCCCGTCGCCCACGGGATAAGTTAACCGACGATTCAACCGATAAGTGCCACCCTTTGTCTGCACCCACGGCAACATCTTCAACAACCACCTTGGAGTGATTTCCTGTGTTTGCGGTGCAGATTTCGTTGTTTTGGACAAATTACGCGCAGCGTCTTTACTCAAACTTAGTTGAGGTCGTCCATCCTCAACAAAGCCGTTCGATTCAGTTAAATTGGTGACCATATCATCCTCTAGTTACTAAAAAGTCTGTCGAGAGTACTGAGTGAGGAGGATGAGAGAGAATTTTAAACTCTTAACTCTTCTCTCAACACTCAGCACTCTGAAGAATATTTAGCGTCCAATTTCTACATCTTCGAGGATGCCAAGTGCGTCGGGGACAAGGACAGCTGTGGAGTAATAGGCAGTGACGAGGTAGGAGATGATGGCCTTTTCGTCAATACCCATGAAGCGCACAGACAAACTTGGTTGGTATTCATCGGGGATACCAGTTTGATGCAAGCCAATCACCCCTTGTTTTTCTAAACCAGTGCGAAGCAAAAGGATAGAACTGGTGCGGTTATTGGTGATGGGAATCTTGTTGCAAGGAAAGATCGGTACGCCGCGCCAAGCTGTTACTTGATTACCGTTTACATCTACGCTATGTGGATAAATGCCTTGGCGGTTTGCTTCCCTGCCAATTGCGGCGATCGTCCGAGGGTGAGCTAGGAAAAATGCTGGCTCTTTCCATACAGTTGTCAACAGTTCGTCGAGGTCGTCGGGAGTGGGTGCGCCAGTGCGACTGTAAATGCGCTGTTTGAGATCGGCGTTGTGAAGCAATCCGAATTCGTGGTTGTTGATCAACTCATATTCTTGACGTTCCCGTAATGCCTCAATAGTGAGTCGCAGTTGTTCTTCGGTCTGGTTATAAGGTTCGTTGTACAGATCCGCAACACGAGTACTCACTCGCAACACCGTTTGAGCAATGCTTAACTCATATTCTCGGGGTGCAAGTTCGTAATCGACGAAGGTCCCCATTAATGAAGTTTCTTGACGATGATTGGTCGCCAGTTGAATGGCGGCTTCACCTTCGCTAGTTCGTGGACGGCTTATGTAAGTGCGGAACCGATCAACATGAGCCTGCAATGCCTCGGACTGAGCGATCCGCCTTTCAAACGCGTGTTGGGGCAACGACAGAACTATAGTTCTGGTAACTGCCTTGAGGGTATACTGCCAAGTGTCCTCAGATTCCACTATAGCTTCATCGCCGAAATGGTCACCGTCGGCGAGTACATCGTAGACGATCTGCTCGCCATACTTACCAAGGCCAATCTTGTTCACCTTACCACGAGCAATCAGAATTACCCGATCAGCTGGCTGACCAATCTCGACAATCACATCGTCTGGGGCGTACTCCCGCTGCTCGAATTGGTCAGCCAAGGCGGTTAATACACCATTGCCCTCAAATCCTCGTAGCAAGGGTAATTCAGCAAGTTCCTCGGGAATGACCCGCACTGTCGCGCCAGTGTTGGTGAAGCTGATCCGCCCATCACCTACGGTATAACTCAACCGACGGTTAACTCTAAAGGTGCCACCTTTGGTTTGCACCCACGGTAACAACTTCAACAACCATCGAGATGTAATCTCCTGTGTCTGCGGTGCAGATTTGGTAACTGTCGCCAAATTACGCGCCGCAGCTGTACTCAAACTTTGCTGTGTTGGCCGATCTTCAATATTCAAATTTGCATCGTTAGAATAAGTCACTTTTCAATCCTCTACTTTTTGTTACTAGAAAAAAACCAAATTTTACCCGCTAAGACCATCTCAAGTAATTCTTGATACAAATCTATCTCCCTATCCTCCTTGTCCCCCCTACCCCTCTATAGTGAATTGATATAACTGGCCACCGATCTGATGCGTGCCGCAGATGTTCCCAGCCCAGTGGGACCTCTCAACAGCTGCTGTGCTGGTGAACTATTGCACAATTCAAATTCCTTATATCGGTCTACAGCTATATGCCACTTGAGAACGCCGCACATCCACTGTTGTAATCTCTCAACATATCTGTGCAGTTTCTCACGGGTATTTTTATCCAGGTTGAAATCGTCGAAAAGGACAGGCAGTTCTGTGGCGACAATATGTTGAAACTGTAGCGCCCGAGTAGTCATGAGGTTGTTAACAATCTCGACCGCTTGAAATTTGTCGCAATTGAGGAAATTCTGAATAACTAGCACGCCATTATTAAGTTCACCCTCAAATTCAATCTCTTTCTGGTAAGAGAAAATGTCATTGGTCAAACAGGCAAAGTCGGCAGCAGAATTATCCAACTGACGCATTGATCGCGTTTGATAAATTTCCTGTGGAATTTCGTCGCCCTGAGCTAATCTAGATAGACTCATGGTTAGATCTGAGCCGAACGTCTTACGGCGCATCTCAACATAATCTATTGGGTCTGGAATCCGATTTTGGATTTGGTTGGCAAGTTCCCACAACCAGCTTTCGGTCATATCCTCGATCGCACGCCGAAATTGACGCCGTGCATTTGCAGACATAGGACCAGCCGTGCGAGACCACAAATCAGCCAAACCGCGTTCCACTGGGTTGGTCGGCTCTGGGATAGGGCTGGAATCGAGAGGCATGAATGCTGACAATCTGGCATTGAAAACCTTCGCACCTGCCATATTGCGGCTGTGTCCGTAAAGAGCTGGGAAGTAATCATCTGCGTATGTTCCCCAAACAAGCCAACAGGCGGTTATGTTTAGCTCTGGACCAGACGCATCCGGATGGATTAACGCACCGCATAAAGCTACATCGGCAACATCAAATTTGTGGTCATCCCAGATGACGGCCTCAGGAATGCCGGGTAGTGAGTCTAGCATCCCCATCTGGCGTGCCCATTCCTTAGAATGCCGTCTTGCCGCATTTAGATGGGGACTTAAACTTGTAGAAAACGGCATGTAAAACTTTGGCAGTGTCACCGGTCCTACAGGTTGGTATGGAATATGAGTGAAGCTCTTGAATCTTCCTAAACCTAAGGCATTGTATAACTTTCCAATATTTGCTGCCGATGTGCCCAAGCCTGTGGGACCACCTAGAAACAGGGAGAATGTTGAAGAATCGCCTCCTCCTTTGTTCATGTAGCGACTCGACTTCATGTGCCACTCATGACCGCCCGACTGCCAGTCCTGAAGTCCTTTGGCGTATAGGAGTGTTTTGAATCGCTCCTCTGGGTTGAGACCATATTCTTCAAAGAGAATAGGAAGCTCGGTAAAAAAGCTATTCTCGAACTGTTGCATCCGAGAAGTCAATAAGTCGTTAGTGAGGTTAGCCGCTCTTTGAGTATCGATATTGAGGAATCGTTCTAAAACCAAGATACAGTTAGCATTTTCTCCTTC
Organism: Nostocales cyanobacterium Centralia_MAG_434; assembly: GCA_021324415.1. Taxonomy (GTDB): domain Bacteria; phylum Cyanobacteriota; class Cyanobacteriia; order Cyanobacteriales; family Nostocaceae; genus JAJPJF01. Next base: position 2,108 of record JAJPJF010000504.1, on the reverse strand, counting down.
TTCTTCCACTTCTCTTTGGTAGGAGAAGATATCATTTCGCAGATGCACCCCATCAGAAAACGTGTCTTTGAGAACTCGTATGGGGCGAGTGGGCGCGATCTCAGGAGGAATTTCTGCCCTAACTGCGTGTTCTACTAGGTTAGCTGACCAGGGTGCTCCCCCCACCTTACGGCGCATCTCAATGTACTCAATGGGGTTAGCAACTCGATTCTGGTTAATATTGGCGAGTTCCCACAGAGATTCTTGGAGAAGATTGATAGTGCTCTCAGAAAACCGGATGACCCAATCTTGAGAGGCATTAGGGATGGTGCGAGCCCAAAGGTCTACTAAACCACGTTCTACGGCATTTTGTGGTTCTGGCGGCGTTTCTTGAGGCTGCACAGGCATAAAGGCTGGTAGTCCATTGAGGTACTTCTTGGCTCCGGCCATATCTTGACTACGTTTGTAAAGCTCAAGGAAGTGATCGTCGAAGAAAAATACCCAAACATACCAGTCGGTTACCAAATTGAGCATTGATTCATCGGCATCTGGATGAGTATAGGAACACAACAATGCATAGTCATGGGCATCAAACTTTCGCTCATCCCAAATCCCATGATCTTCTGATCCCTCTGCCGCACCCAAAATTCCCATTTCATAAGCCCAAGCTTTAGAATGTACCCGTGCAGCTTCCAGGTTTGGGTTCAGCCGTGCCGGCCAAGGTACATAAAAACTTGGCAACTCAAAAGGTTGGTTACTTAAAGACATTGTTCATTTAAACCTATGGTGCTCTATATCTTGCTTTCCAGCCTCGAATGCTTGAGGTAGGTAGCCATCCCATCGTCAAACCACCCCCAAACATACCAATTGCTGAGCACGTTTAACCCTACCGCAAGTGCGTCTGGGTGAGTAGCCGAAATTCACAGTGCGCATGAGCTGGAGTGCTAATCAAGGAAAAGACTCATGAAAACGTGACAGTTACTACGGCTATTACTTTGAGAACAACATTTTTCATAGTTATATTTTGAGTTTAGTTTGTAGCAATAGATTAGCAGTTGTCTAGCACTCTAGAAATAAAATGAAGAAAATGTCCTACTTTTCTTACTTTTCTTACTTTTCTTACCTTTCCTACTTTTGAGATTTTTTCCTACTTAGGATAATCTAGAATTATTGCCAGTCACCGAATTTCTCTGACTACGACTGTAAAGCTTGCCCCATACTCTCCTGCTTTCTTTTCCTACTTTCTTACTTATATTGATAAAGTAGCTTTTATACTTGCTGAAGTCGCAATCGTCAAAACAATTATTTTTGGGCGTTGCTGAATCAAAGTATGAAGGTGCAATTCACATGTGTGTAGAGACGTAGCAATGCTACGTCTCTACAAGGATTTAGGTTTTGGCTACAAAGATATTACAAACACAATTTATACCTGCATTCAGCAACACTTGCTTTTTTAATCAACATCTGTTTTTTTAATTAAGAAACATTTCAAAAATTAAATGTGTAAGTCCTAGTATTGTAAAAATTATGTTCAAGACAACAATGTTAAGGACATTGAACAGTAGAGGATAGCTGCGCTCTTGCAGCCTCAACCTGGGCACCTGCTTGCTTTACCTTTGCTGCAGCTTCTGCCAAAGTGGCTCTTTTAGAAATGCTGTTGACAGTGTTCTTGAAGTTATTTTCTGCTCTTCTCAAATCATCTAAGCGAGCATTATGCAGCACACTTCCAGCCTGTTTTACTTTGTTGAGCGAGGCTTCAATGCGATCGCGAGTAGCAAGAAGGTCACCCACAGTAGATTGGGGAGTGAGATTTGACAGAGTTGCAAGTTGTTGTCTAAGATTCGACAGGTCTTGACAAAATGCACGCGTAGCTTGTTCAGTGGAAGGCTGTTGTCTACATCCAACCACTATCAAAATTGAGAATGTGACAAGGGAGATCAGTTTGTTGTCCATAACATGTTCATAACATAATATTTTTAGATTATGAAAGCCACACCTGGTTAAAGGAGTGGCTAGTGTGAGTTGAATTGCTTTCTGCAATAAGCAAACTAAGTTAACATCTTATTTTTTAATTGTGGAAAACTTGGGGGATTGTCGTTTAGAGGAAGGGGAATGCGGGGGATGTGGGG
>JAJPJF010000242.1 GCA_021324415.1 Nostocales cyanobacterium Centralia_MAG_434 | reverse complement strand
TTGACTATTTCAGCCAATGCTGAAATGCTGAAACGACCAAACCACGTGAAATAATTGAGGATTTTCTCAACTATTTTTGAGATTCTAAAAAACCTACCCTTGAAAGCCACTCCCCACTCCCCATTCCTAACTCTCTCCTTATTGCGCAGGCTGCTGCTTGGCAGATGAAGAACTTTCTCGTTGTTGGAGAGTGGCTTGAATGCGTGGTGATGCTAAAAACTTTTTAGTATCATCAAGCAGTCGTTGACCCCAAAGATTTTGCTTGAGAAAATCCAAATCTCCGTAGCGATCATCAATGCGGAGTGCAGCTTCTCCCATTGCCAAGCCTTGCTGGCGATCGCCCTTAGTGTAAAGTGCCACTGCCATTGCGAGTAGAGGTTCTGCTGCTTGCTTTTCAATAGCGACAGCAGACTGCCATTGCTTAATAGCACCTGGGACATTGCCCTGCTCATAAAGAATTAACCCAACGTTATTGATAGCAGGCCAGAATTTTTTTTCTAAGGATACTGCTTTATTGTATTGTGCGATTGCGTCTGGCAACTTACCCATTACGTAGTAAGCATTGCCCAAATCAAACAACCCCTCTGGGTCATTAGGTTTTAACTTTAAACCAGATTGGAAATACCTTAACGCATCTTGGTATTTTTTCTGCTGAAAGTATGCTGAACCAAGGGCAAACTGAACATCGCCATTTTTTGGATTAAGAGATTGCGCTTTTTGTAAAGCAGCGATCCCGCCATCTAAATTTTTTGTTTGTAAATACAAACCGCCCAAGAGAAACCAAACTTTATCACTCTTAGGAGCAAGCTGAGAAGCTAGCCGTGCTCTTGGTAAAGCTAATTCAAACTGTTGAAACTGAGCTAGTTGAGCCGCCTCCTGTGCCAGGCTCAACCCCTGCTGTTCCAACTTTGCTGCATCAAGCTGCAGTGTATGGGGTATCAGTGCTTGTGAGTAAGCAGTTCTTGGCATACTGCTCCACAAGCTACAGACAACCAGAAGAGAAATCAAACCACTCCGTTTTGTTGGCACACTACCGCCTCTGGCTCACAAATCAAACAATCTTTCAGATAGCTTAAACGATCTGAGCTATTGGCGGCAGAAAATTTTGGTGTCAATCTTCATTATCTACTCCACGGATAAAGGTATGTAAAGCAAAGTCACCCATTTAGGTGAAGCTATTCATAACGCTAAAAGTTATCATAAAAAATTATTAAGCACATTCTCAAAAAGACAGAAAGCATAATTCGCAAGGCTTTCTCATGAATTGACAAGCCCGTGAGTCAAAAATAGCCAACGTTGTTGTAGAAAGTCTTTGCTGCTAGCAACTTTTACCAACTCTTTCTCAGAATTCTCCCCGCTCGTATACAAAGGCAATCTTCGAAAAAACTGATTTTTATGACTACCTATATAGAAATTCCTATCATTGGCAAAGTTAAGCATGCGTCACGCTGGCTTATGGGACTTTTGGCAGCGGGTGTCTTAGTTGTTGGTACAACCACAATCTATACATTAAGTAATCGCGTCAATAGCAAAGAAGATATTGCACAGCTAACTATTCCGGTTCAAGAAAAGAACATTACTGTTCGAATTACTGCTAGTGGGAAAGTACAACCAATTCAAAACGTCAACATTAGCCCGAAAAATCCTGGAACTCTGACTCAGCTTTATGTTGAACAAGGGGATAAAGTTAAACAGGGACAAATTATTGCCCGCATGGATAGTGCAGATATTCAGGCACAAGTGGATCAAGCACGTGCTGACTGGAAACAAGCTCAAGCTAAGTTAATTGAGGCACGTGCTGGTAACCGTCCACAAGAAATTTCTAAAGCACAGGCGCAAGTAGACGCGGCAAAAGCCAAACAGATTTACACTAGCCAACAGGTCAAACGATATCAGTATCTGTATGCCCAGGGAGCAGAGAAAAAACAATTACTAGACCAAGCTGTGAGTGAAGACAATTCAGCTAAGGCACAATTGCACGAAGCACAAAAACAGCTATCACTAATGCAAATTGGCACTCGTCCGGAGGAAATTGCTCAAGCTGTAGCAGCTGTTGAATCAGCCCAAGCTAGCCTAAAAGCTGCACAAGTGAAGTTAGACGATACGATCATCCGTGCTCCTTTCGGGGGAATTGTCACACAGAAGTATGCCAACATTGGTTCATTTGTGACGCCAACAACTTCGGCTTCAACTAGTGCTTCTGCAACTTCTACTTCTATCGTGGCTTTGGCAAGTGGATTGGAAGTGTTAGCCCAAGTGCCAGAGACGGATATTGGTAGAATCAAACAGGGACAGCAGGTAGAAATTGTTGCTGATGCCTATCCAGATCAAGTCTTTCAAGGTCATGTGTACTTGATTGCACCAGAAGCAGTTAAGGATGAAGGTGTGACATTATTCCAGATCCGGGTTGCTATCGATACAGGTAAAGATAAACTCCGTTCTGGTTTAAATGTGAATTTGACCTTCTTAGGGGACCGAGTGAACAATGCGCTGATGGTTCCAACTGTGGCGATTGTGACGGAAAAAGGCAATACAGGGGTACTGATACCAGATGCTCATAACCAACCCTTGTTTCACTCTGTGACCATTGGTTCACAGATCAAAGACCAAACTCAAATTTTGGAGGGAGTCAAACAGGGCGATCGCGTATTTATCAACCCTCCTAAAGACTACAAGATCCAAAAGGCGCAAGAGCAGCAGAAGAAATGAATATTTGGGAAAGCATTAAAATGGCAGGGAAAACCTTGTCATCAAATAAATTACGTAGCAGCCTGACAATGCTAGGTATTATCATTGGGAATGCTTCAGTCATTGCAATGATTGGTGTTGGTCAAGGAGGGCAAAAGTATGTTAACAAGCAGTTGGAGTCGTTAGGACCCAATGTACTGTTTATCCTTCCTGGCAATCGTGAAACTCAGCGGATTTCTTTTGAAGTTCCTAAAACCTTGGTGCTTGCTGATGCAGATGCAATTGTCTCTCAAGTACCAACGGTAGTGGGGGTTTCTCCGGAGTTGAATAGGAGATTAACTGTCAATTATCGCAATCGCAATACAAGTGTCAATATCATTGGCACAACTCCTAGCTTCCTGAAGGTACGTGATTTTGAAACTGCTAAGGGACGGTTTTTCTCTGAGATAGATCTGAAACGGAACAACCAAGTTGCTGTACTAGGTGCCGACTTGGCAGAAAAACTTTTTGGCACTCATAACCCTATAGGTCAGCAGTTGCGGATCAAAGACTCTAGCTTTCAAGTGATTGGTTTATTAGAAGCTAAAGGATCAAGCTTAGGTGCAGATTACGACAACGCCGCATTGGTACCAATCACGACCTCAGCTAGTCGTCTTGTGGGACGGAATTCGCCTTATGGCGTTGCGTTAGATTACATTGTGGCTTCGGCTCGTGATACCAACAGTGTTGATGCAGCTGAGTTTCAGATTACCAACTTGCTGCGCCTACGTCACAAAATCTTGAATGAAGATGACTTTACAATCCGCTCTCAGAAAGATGCGCTGCAAACTGTTGGTCAAATTACAAGTGCACTAACAATTATGTTGGCGGCGATCGCTGGCATCTCCCTATTTGTTGGTGGTATTGGCATCATGAATATTATGCTGGTCTCTGTTACGGAACGCACTCAAGAAATTGGTTTACGCAAAGCAATTGGTGCACAAGAGCAAGATATTTTATTGCAGTTCATGATTGAAGCCGTGATTCTATCTGCTGTTGGGGGTTTGAGTGGGACTGTGCTTGGTGTTAGTGGTGTCATGCTAGTAGCAGCATTTACTCCCTTACAAGCGAGTGTTTCTCCCATAGCAATTGCAGTTGCAGTTGGTGTGTCTGGTTGTATCGGCTTATTTTTTGGTGTTGTTCCTGCACGACGTGCGGCTAAACTGGACCCAATTGTGGCGTTGAGAAGCGCGTAAGGAGTTAAGAATAGGGAGTAGGGAGTGAAAGAAGTTTTTGAACAGGTTAAAACAAGATTTAAATACAAATAAAAATAATGTATGGAAAAAACACTTATTTCTGATGCTTTAGTTCGTAATGCACCAGCTCCTCCTGATTCCTCAGTTGCTCATAAGCCAATAATTGTTCGTTTGGAAAATATTTTTAAGATTTATGGCAGTGGCGAAACTGAAGTGCGAGCACTGAACAACGTTAATCTGACGATAGAACAAGGTGAATACTGTGCAATTATGGGACCTTCTGGGTCTGGTAAATCGACAGCGATGAATATTATGGGCTGTCTGGATCGTCCTAGTTCTGGCCATTATTACTTGGATGATGTTGATGTGGCACAAATGGACGATTCACAGCTAGCACATATTCGCAACAAAAAACTAGGGTTTGTTTTCCAACAATTCCATTTACTACCCCAGTTAACAGCACTTGAAAATGTCATTCTGCCGATGATATATGCTGATATCAAAGCTGATGAAAGAAAAGAGCGTGCTGTTGAGGCTCTCAAACGCGTGGGATTGGAAAGACGCCTCAACAATAAACCCAATCAACTTTCTGGTGGACAGCAACAACGAGTCGCGATCGCCCGTGCCATTGTCAACCGTCCTGTTTTACTCCTAGCTGATGAACCTACTGGTGCACTTGACTCGCGCACGACGCAAGAAGTCTTGGAGATTTTTAGCGAACTCAACCTTAGTGGTATCACCGTTGTCATGGTAACTCATGAACCAGATGTGGCCCGTAAAACCCAGCGTATTGTTTGGTTTCGTGATGGTCAAGTGGTAGATTCACACCTCACTCCAGATGACATTGGTCAGATGGCTGTGTCTTAAGAATCACCGATAATGAGCGTAGGAAGTTCAGCAAGATTATTTGTTGAGAGTAACTGACCATGAACAATCTCCCCAAGCCCTAGTGACTTATTGGCATAGCACCAGCAGCAATCTAAAGAACTCAAATTCTGAATGAAGTAAGTTTTGAAATCTCTAGCAAAGACACGAAACTCATAGGTGGGTTGAGTTTTTGTCCCGTTCTCCTCTTCCACCTCTTGCTTAACAAGATCCTGTTGGTAGAAAAATCTCGCATCATTGTGCCAATCCATAGTTACATTCCCCTGGCTGTACTGCTTTTTTTCAGTTTTAAGAAAAAATCAGGATAGATAAACACAAAATTAACACGTAGACTCATTCCTGTGACCTCCGCACTTGTACTTACATATTATTCATATCAAAGTAATATATATTCTCATGAACATGGCCGTACAAACCAGAGTGTAGGACTAAAGTATGACTCTGTTCAAAAAATTTGCTTATTGAATTGACAAAATAATCAGATAAAAGGGTAGAAAAATCGTAGGATGAGGGGTGTAACCCCTCAATTACTAATAGTATCTGAGAAGAACCGAGATAATCTGAATTAAAGAATACGATACTTAAAAAGAAATAGATAAAATATACTTTTGATTTTTTTCCGGAAAAATTATTTAAAGATTGAAGATAAGTAATAGTAACAAAATAGGGATATCTCTTGAATGTAAATCAAAAGATGTCTCACTAGTAATTTATAGGCAATAATGAATACAAATATTCGGTTGCTAAGCGCATTCGCTATTCAAGTGTTTGCGTTTACGGCTGTGCCTGTTATTACAATGGCACAAGAAGTTCTACCAAAGCCCCAACCACAAAAAGTTCTACCCAATTCGCAAAGGCAGGGAATTTTACCAAATTCTCAACAGAGAATGACGCAAAAAATTTGCGCTTTTGACGCTGTGGACAGTTTGTTACCTTCTCCTTCTAGTCAGCAAAGTCATTCTTCGCTTTCGTATTTGCAAGAGCAAGGTTTTACACAGAATCCAGACGGTTCCTGGGTTTGTTATGTAAGTGACCCTAGTAAGCAATCACATTATTATACCCTCTTCAAAGTACAAGAAATTAATGGAAAACTGATTGCAAGCTCATTTTTAGAGAATGGAAATCTAATTCAAGGACAAGACAAACGCAGCTTAGATTTATTCATGATGCTTATTGAGCATCATACGAATACACAACAAGGCAATCGTCAAAGTATACGCAGATATCTGGAGGCTTTCATATCTTTTGTCAAGCAAGGCAAGATCTCACAGTCACGTCGTGGGTATCTCTTTGACCAACCAAGTAATGGCTTAGTTTTATATCATCCCCTCACCAATACAAAATTACAGGGTTCAGCAATCACAATCAATATCAATATGTCTAATCAAGCTTTGGTTCCAGTTAGATAAATAAGTCTGCTTGATAAAAGCAGTAATATCAACTCCCAGGAGAGAGAGTTTTTAATCTATCTTTTCATAGAGGTAGAAAATCTACCTGTAGATATCAAGGTCGTAAAGGTATTGTTTGATAGAATCACGACATTGATAGAAAAGATTTTGGAGAAAATATTTATGTCAGAAGAAGTGAAGCCAAATCCTCAGGAAGCTCCTACCGAGGATGCAAAATTAGTAGCGGAAAATATTGCTAGTGGTCAGGAAAAAGCGCCAACTGTCGATCTCGAAAAAGATTACGAAGCTGCACAGAAATATAGCGTTAGTAATGGTGACCGTACAGATAAAGGTACACAAGGACCAGAAGCAGCTAATCAATCTTAGCAAAAGATATGAGAATCTCTAAATACAAAATTTGGAGATAAATAATAAAACTAACTGAAGAAAGAACTCAGAAGTCAGAATTCACGATTCTGACTTCTTTTTCAATGATTGTTTACAACTTCTAGCAACTCACTTGGTTGATAAATTAAAAAATTAGGATTTTGACTAGCTAATACTTCTGCTGAATTAAATCCCCAGGCAACTGCTATAACCTTAATGTTAGCTTTTTTAGAAGCTTCTATATCTCTGGTTTCGTCTCCGACGTAAATAACTTTTTGGGGGTTTAGTTGCTGCTGCTTCAATACATTATTGATGATTGTCGTTTTTCCAAAAATTGTTACTCCTGAGTAAATGAAGTCAAATAAGTCTTCAAGATTATTGGCTTTTAAAAATTCTGTAACATTGTCTTGAGAGTTAGAGGTGATAATTCCTAACCTATTTCCTTGACTTTTAAGTACTATTAAGACATCTTTAACTCCTGGTATAGGTTTTAGCTCTGGGATTTTGCTTTTCAATTCTGATTTAACTTTTTTAACCAGAAAAGGTATCTTAAAAAGAGGAATACCTGAGTATTTAATAATTTCTCTAGAACTTAAATTTTTAAGCATAGCCAGGTCTTCGGGAGCAATCGGTACATAACCAAACTCCTCAGCTAACCGATTGGCAATACAAACAAGAGCATCTACTGTGTCAGCAATTGTGCCATCGAAATCAAAGATAATTGCTTTTTGGGTCATTCTTTCGCCTGGAATGAGTCAAGATTAGCACGGGCATTTCTCCGTAACATGTCTGGCTTAATTCGCCGCAACGCCGATGCCGGAAATCGTTTATCCCACTCCTCATTGGAGATTTCTGCTAATTCTACCAGTTTAGGTGCAATATTCCTAGTATAAGGCTCAAACTCGGCAACATCAGTTTCTTTTGCAAACCGCTGGTTCCAAGGACATACATCTTGGCAAATATCACAACCAGCAACCCAGCCTTGCATATGCTGTACAATTGTTTCAGGTAACTGCTCATCCCGATTTTCAATTGTGTGATAAGCAATACAACGATTGGCATCTACTACAAACGGACTAGTGATTGCTCCTGTGGGACAATTCTCAATACAACGAGTGCAAGTACCACAATGTTCTGCATGTGGGCGATCGCCTTCCCATTTCATGTTAGTCAAAACTTCCCCCAAAAAGACCCAAGAGCCATACTCGCGGGTAATCAAATTGCCATTTTTGGCGATCCAACCAACTCCAGATCTTTGTGCCCAAGCTTTATCTTGTACTGGACCTGTATCTGCATAGTAACGTGCTTCAATACCTTGAGCACATCCTTGTAGCCAGTTAGTGAAGGTCTTAAGTTTTTTGTGCATTACTTTATGATAATCTTTTCCCCAAGCATACCTAGAAATTTTGGCGTATTCCTCTCCTTGAGGACGCTCCAAAGGTTTGTAATAGTTAAGAGCAACACAGATCACTGATCGTACATCTGGCATGATCTTACGAATATCTTGACGCTTAGGATTTTCCATCCACTTCATATCAGCGTGATAACCCAGCGCCAACCATCTTTGTAGTCTTTGAGTTAGTGTTGAGTCTTCTCCATCCACAGCAGCAATTCCAACCTTGTGAAACCCCAGTTCTAAAGCTTTGGCTTTTACCTCACTGCTACTGACTGCAGATAACTGATGCATTTACCTAATTTTTTAATGTACAAATAGAATGCCCTTTTTATTATAGATCTTCAGTCAATAGAAAGGGGACAAAGGACAAGGTTTAAGCAGTTTTAAACAGGTTAATATAAAGAAAAAAATACATCTTTAGCAGTATGTTTCAAGGAGCTTTTTTATTTAGATTTATATATAAAGTTAATTTAAAGATTTGGAAAAATGTTTCCTACACACACATCAGTTGAAGAAGAATTTAAGATTGCGGGAATTACGGAACCAACTATATTGCATTACTTTATAACTTTGAATGCAGGAGAATTTGAAAAGACTGCTGCCTTGTTTGCTGTAGATGGTGTGTTACGTCCCCCGTTTGAAGGTGATATTGTTGGACAAAATGCGATCACCCAATATTTACAGCAAGAAGCCCAAAACATTAAGGCTGAAGCTCATAAAAGTATTATTGAGACTTTAGGGCCAGAGCAAATACAAGTTCAGGTGATCGGTAAAGCTCAAACTTCTTGGTGCGCTGTTAATGTCCATTGGCAATTTATTCTCAACCAACAGGGGCAAATTCTTTATACAAAAATTAAACTCATAGCCTCTCCTCAAGAGTTACTGTCCTTACGGCGTTGTTAGTTGTTAAATGTTGTTTGTGCCAAGTTCTCAAAATTCATAAATATTTAACAATCATTTGATAAGTCAGCCTGTAGTTTTAAACAGTTATAACCGTTAATTTGCAACTGGTAATCGACCTTATCCATTAAACGATTAATAATCAGCCAACCATAACCGCCTTCTTGTTTTTCTGAAGGACTTGGAGGCAAGTATTTAGAGATGTCATAGCCTTTGCCACAGTCCCAGACTTCTAAAGCGATATCTCGTTCTTTAAGTTCTAAACGAATTAAGACTGGTAGATAAGGTTGATCTCTATGAGCATGCCGTACAACGTTGGAGTAAGCCTCTACTAAGACCAATCGCAGACGATTTGATTGCCGTGACCAATCAATTGAGTCTCGTAGCTGGATTTCCAAGCATCCCAGCAGCCAATTTTCCACTATTGATAGAAACTTCAAGTCACTTGGTACAAGAAGCTCACTTTTCATGACTTAAAAAACCTCCAGCGAGAGTATAGTTTGGTCATCTTCTTGAATTCGATTATCTGCCTGAATATGAGCTATTAAGTGTTTTAAAGAAAGCGGTTGCGGCTCACTTTGTAATAGTTGCCAAAGCCCTTCTAAATTCAGCATAGAATAGTTGTCTAGCTGTTCGTCAACCGCAAAATTGGCAGCATTGACCTTTTTTTGTGAAATCATTGCCTCAGTAATACCATCGCTCGCTAGGAGCAAAATGTCACCAGAAGTGAGAACTAACTGACCAAGCTGCGCCTGCCATACAGGTAAAATACCTAAGGGAACGCTGCGTTCTTTAAGATAAGTTGGTTTTATATTATGTGTTTTACGTGACCATAGAAGAGGATAAATATGACCAGCATTGGCATAGACTAATTTTCCAGTTGCGGGAGTGTAGCAAGCTAAGAACAGAGTGATAAAGCAATTGTTACTAATTAAGTCATCGCTCAGAACGTAGTTGAGATTTTGTAGCACCACATTTGGCACAGATGGAGTTTCTTGAGATAGTTCCCGGCGCAACAGTGAAATAGCACTGGCCATGAATAAGGCAGCAGGAACACCCTTGCCGGAAACGTCACCTACTGCTAGCCATAGGTCACCTTTAGGATGGACAAACACTTCAAAAAAATCCCCTCCCACTTCACGTGCGGGGTAGCAGCAAGCTTGCACTTTCAAACCAGGCATATCTGGCATACTTTGACGCAGCAAGTTGTTTTGAATTTGGCGAGCAACTTCTAACTCAGCGTGAATTTGTTCTTGCTGTTCTTGAAGACGTTGATAAAGTTTTGCCTGGGACAGGGCTAGTGCTGCTTGTTCAGCAACACCTATAATCAATTGAATATCTTCATCTTGCCAATAGTGATCTTCTCGGTGCTGGTAGAGAGAGAGAACAGCATGTAAGTGTTGCTGGTAAGTGAGTGGTACAACCAGTTGATGACATAATTTCTCATCCTGAGGACATTCACTTAGTTGGTATTGACGACTCACGAGCACTTTTTCTATTGAAGGTCTCGGGTCAAACAAACAACTTGAACTTTTTGGATTTTGGTAATAAAACTGCTCTGGTGTTAAGCGATCTTGTTCTACAGGATTAAGTATGCAGCAACTAATATCAAAAGTTTCTCCGATTGTTGCTACAATCTTTTGCAACATGCTGTGGTAGTCCAAAGACTCACGAATTGCAGTTGTCACTGCATTAAATAAAGATTCACGGCGTAAAGCACGACTTAACTCTCGTGTACGTTTCTTAACCAAATGGTATGTGTCAGTTGCTTGCTGTACTATTGCCTTAAGGTGGTCTGGTTTCCACGGTTTAGTAATGTACTTAAACACCTGTCCTGAGTTAATAGCTTGCACTAAATCTTCTACATCAGTGAAGCCTGTCAACAAAATGCGGATTGTATCAGGAAACCGCTCTACAGTGAGACCAAGAAATTCCGTGCCATTCATCTCTGGCATTCTTTGGTCAGAGATAATCACCGCCATCTCACCTTCTTTGTCTAAGATTTTCAAAGCACTACTAGCATTAGTTGCTTTGTATACTTGAAAATCTCGCCTAAAAGTACGGTAGAGTAAGTCCAGGTTATCTGGCTCGTCATCTACTACCATAAGCTTGAGTTTTTCTTCCCCTGTCTCAGTCATATTCGACTTTACTTGCTAGAGATTTTAGTGAATGGTGAGACGGTGTGAAGTTGATTCCACCCAATAATCAACACCCCATACAAAAAACAAACGTAAAAAAAATTTATCCACATCTGAACATATATTTCTAGAGTCGTAAATTTATTTGTAGTCTCCTCCAGTGTCACCACGCTTCAAGATTAACCTATCCCACTAATCCGGAACGTAGGGCGCGGACTGCTGCTTGGGTACGGTCGTCGGCGCATAACTTATTCAAAATATTGCGAACATGAGTTTTCACTGTTCCCACTGTGATGTAAAGCCGTTCTGCAATCACTGCATTGCTACAACCCTCAACAATTAACTGTAATACCTCTAACTCTCTTTCTGTGAGGATGTAAGGATCAATCACCTCCTGTTCTTGATTATCATTGACAGACTCTGAGTTATCAACAACAGTCTTTGTGGTAACTGATGTTACGTCTGGCTTATGTGGTTTTTGTTGAGCTTGTTGTAACACAATCCGCGCGATCGCTGGATCGATCCAAGCGTTGCCATTGTATGTGACTCGCACCGCTTCTAGCAAATTGTCGAACCGAATATCTTTCATACAATAGGAATCTGCACCTGCTGCAAAAGCCGCTAGCACAGCTTCTTTATTATCCCGTAGGGTCAAAATCAATACTTTAGTAGCTAACTCATCTCCATGAGCAATAGATTTGACATCCCGTGTTAATTCAATACCATCCTTATCTGGTAAACCAATATCTATAATTGCCACATCTGGTTGTAGTAGCTTTAACATATCGAACCCCTCAGTAGCATTAGCAGCCTCTCCTACAATCTCTATTTCATCCTTCTGTAGGAGTGCTGTCCGAATACCAACACGAGTTAAATCGTGATCTTCAATTAAGGCAACACGAATCTTTGTCATGGTCTATTTCCGCTCATTACACTCTATGACTGTAAAATTGAGTTTACTAAAAAGTCTTACGATATCTTCTTCAAAGATATTCTGTAGTCAAGATCGGGGGTAAGTAGGTCAACATGAAATTTATTTGTCGTTACGATGAGACAATCGCCTGTTAGTTCGCTTAAGCTAAGGCACTATGCATGCTCTTGCTCCATTATTTTGGTGATACATAATCCCTTGGAATCACTCATCAAGTCTACTGTGTGAGTATTAATACTCTAAAAAAAAGGCTTTTGACTGGTCTCCTTTCCTAAAAGGATAGATACTATATTGTTACATTTAGATAAAATTTGGAAACTGTGAGACTCATCAAAAGCAGGCTATGTCTATACCGCCTAAAGCATTCTCAATTTTGGGGCTACCAGTTCATCTGATGACTAACTATTCAGGCTGGTTGCTGGAACGTTTGCAGCAAAAAATCGGAACTCATGTAGTCACGCTGAATGCAGAAATGGCTATGCAAGCCGAGCGAAACACATCGCTGGCCCAGGTGATTCAAGATGCGGAACTGGTTATTCCAGATGGAGCAGGGGTTGTGCTGTATGTGCGGTGGCTGCTATTACAAAAAGTGCAACGAACTCCAGGAATTGAATTAGCAGAAAAATTGTTGCAAGAACTGGGACACAGGGAACCCAATGCAAAAGTATTTTTTTATGGAGGGAAACCTGGCGTAGCTGCTAAAGCAGCAGAGTATTGGCTTTCTCAAATTCCCAGCTTAGTTGTAGCAGGGACTTATTCTGGCTTTCATTCACAACAAGAAGAAGAGCAATTGCGTCAAACTCTTACTCAATTGCAGCCACAGATCATTTTGGTTGGATTGGGAGTGCCTCGTCAAGAGTTGTGGATTGCCCAAAACCGCCATTTGTGTCCCCACGCTATTTGGATTGGAGTTGGTGGCAGTTTTGATATTTGGTCGGGAATAAAACGTCGTGCTCCTGCATGGTTAGGAAACAACAATTTGGAATGGCTATATCGACTTTATCAAGAACCTTGGCGCTGGCGACGAATGTTGGCTTTACCTGAATTTGCCCTAAAAGCTTTGGTCTATCATGTTTTTTAACAAAATTCTGGAGTTTAGCTAGCCACGCGAGATTCTCAGGCTAAACCTGGGAATCCTAAGCTTATGAGCTAAACTGCTGTAATGACCGTATTAACTACAAATTATCTTCAAGAGGACCAATTAGAAGAGTCTCATAGCAGTAGTATGACTGCTATGGTGCTACTACGCTCAGTCACAAAAACTTACAGCAACGGAGTAAGTGTCTTATCGGGTGTGAACCTAGAGATTAAACAGGGACAATTTCTGTTTATCACAGGACCTAGTGGTTCAGGGAAATCTACTCTTTTGAAGCTTCTGTATGGCGATGAACTCCCAACCCAAGGAGAAGTCATTGTTAATCAGCATAATATGGGAGTTTTGCGCGGCGATCGCTTGTCGTTGTTGAGACGGCGTATTGGTGTTGTGTTTCAAGACTATAAACTGATCCCTCAGCGGACGGTAGCTGAAAATATAACTGTCATACTGCAAGCTCAAGGCTATACCCGTAAAGAAATCCAACGACGTTTAGAAGCGACTTTAAAAATGGTAGGCTTGCTGAAGCTAGCTGAGTACTTTCCCAATCAACTTTCGGGAGGAGAGCAACAACGCGTTAGCATTGCTCGAGCAATCGTGGGAACACCACCACTGCTTTTAGCTGATGAGCCAACTGGCAACCTCGATCCCACAAATTCCTGGCAAGTCATGCAGATTCTGCAGAAATTAAACTCTTTTGGGATAACAGTCATTGTCACCACCCACGATGAACAGTTGATGCGTCGGTGTAATCATCCAGTGATGCAAATACGAAATGGCAAGATATATCAAATTGGTTGTCCCGTTTCGTCATAGATGGAGCACCAGGAACAGAGGGGACAAGGAGGACAGGGAGGACAAGGAGGACAAGGAGGACAAGGATGACAAGGATGACAAGGATGACAAGGATGACAAGGATGACAAGGATGACAAGGGGGATATTTTATCCTATACCCACACCCACACCCACACCCACACCCACACCCCACACCCCACACCCCACACCCCACACCCCACACCCTATTCCTAACTCCCCACTCCCTGACTAAGTGTCAGAAACAAAAACTAAAATCGTCAATGATAAATTGACCATCAAAAGCGCAAAAGGTAACCCGATGGATGTTGCTTGCTGATATTGATAGTAATATATTGGAGGGTAATGTAGAGTCAGAATTGGCAAGATTTGGCTCTGGGAGTACAGCTTGATCGAGTAACTGGTGCTCGTTGTTATAAGCTGAAAGTACTAGTCGTTGGGAACTTGTAACAAAGGTACTAACAAAGTTAACGGGACGCAAGAATGTAGCTTCTAAAAATCCACTCTTCGGTGCTGCCATTAACACGACCAGACCAGAGTGGGCAGGAAATGCTGGATTTGAAGGATGTATCGCTATACCATTATTAAAAATCACACCATACTGTTCATACTGACGATCTACAACTTCAAAACATTTCAAATCTTCCAAGTTTAAAAGGATACACTTAGGAACAGCTACTTCTTCAGTATCAATGGCTTCTTCCATTCGACATTGGGAAACTGAACCTAGAATTTGATTTTGGATATCAAATCCGTCAAGTGTAAATGACTCAAGACATGCTTGCTTCACCATGCCACCCCGTACTATCATCGCCTAGGGAATAATTGCAGCACTGATGAGAGAGCTATGTTTTTTGCTAACTACACCTGATCCTTGGTTGAAAGCCATTTCACCAGTAAGCAGTATCAAAAATTTGCTAGCTCAGTAACTTCTGAGTACTCTCAATACTTAGAACTATCAGTGATGTTTCTGATAAAGTAACATAAAAAGCTTGGAAGAATTTGTACCTAAAGTTGCAGAAGCTACCCGTATAATCCTTACAATCCAAAGTATTTTCTATTTTTAGAACCTTATTAAATTTAAAAAAATCACTAAATCTTTACAAGGAGTTTAGTTATTTTACGTGTTCTTAATTAGAAACAGAAACGGTCACATCCGCGTCTACTCTCTGTATGGGAGTTTTATGGGGAGATTATAGTACAAAAAGCTAAATTAGTTTAGTTTTTTTAACAAATCAACCTTGAAAATCAACAAACACCATGTTTCAGCCATTAGGATTTGAGCAACGCTCGGTAATAACCTCATTGGGTAGGATGGTATACTATACCAACACTGACGCACCTTGGCAAGATAATGCAACCACTAATCAAGAGAAGGACACTTTAGTGTTCCTGCATGGTTTTGGTGGTGGGTCTTCTGCTTATGAATGGTCGAAATTATATCCAGCGTTTGCCACAGAGTATCGCATTATTGCACCAGACTTAATTGGTTGGGGAAGATCAGAGCATCCTGCACGGGATTACATAATCCCAGATTATTTGACAACGATTCAGGAATTTTTACAACAGACTTGCAATGGCTCAGTTAGGGTGATTGCTTCTTCTTTGACAGCGGCGTTTACAATTCGAGTGGCGATCGCTCATCCCGAATTATTCAAATCCTTGATTCTGACTACACCTGCTGGGCTTTCTGACTTTGGTGAAGATTATTCTAGGAGTCTTTTTGCCCAAATAGCAAACGTTCCTATTGTTGACCGATTGCTTTATAGTGCTGGAGTCGCCACTAGTAACGGTATTCGTAGCTTTCTAGAACAACGGCAATTTGCACAACCCTCACGAGTGTATGACGAAATTGTCGAAGCTTACCTAGAATCAGCACAGCAACCAAATGCTGAATACGCGGCGCTGTCTTTTTTACGGGGCAACTTGTGTTTTGATTTGTCTGTTTATATTCAACAACTGACAACTCCCACTGCTATCCTTTGGGGGGAAAAGTCCCAATTTACCGGACCAGAAATTGGTCGTCGGCTTGCTCAGATGAATCCACAAGCAATCCGGGTTTTTCAACAGATAGATGATGTGGGATTGACACCGCACTTAGAACTGCCAGCGGTGACAGTTGGTTTAATCCGACGATTTTTAGCTCTACTCGATGAAGTTAGTTAAGGTGACATGCTCCTACACAGGCATTGCTGAATGAGCATTCAGCAATGCCTGTTGATTACTATCCTGGTTACTTTAAGCAAATCATGCACTTGTTTTGTATAGCTTGCCATAAGAGCCAGGGCAGTGAATTTCAGTATGTGATTTTCCCGTTACTAATGGCTAACTATCGGATCTTAAATTTAAGACTTATCACTATGAGACATCAGCAGTTGAGTTAATTGACTCAGCAATTGATTCTCTAAGGAGAGACGGTTAATAGTGGGGGCAGAGCGTTCAGGTAATTGTAGATGAAGTGGGGTAGATTTCCCAGCATGGGGTCTTTCTCATCCTAGCGACTTCCAAAGAATAAATTAATCAACAAAAGCTAAGAAGTGGTATTTAAAAAACAATTATTATCATTCTTGTTATTGGTGATTTTATTCCTTTGAAGTTCCTTGCCTCATACGTATAAAATTATAATCGAAGGCAAACCTAATTTTTCTATGCTTATGACTAACAATGCCGCTCTAAAATCAATCCTTTTGTTAGCCACAAACCCAAAGGGAACAGTAAGTTTGCGTCTTCAAGAAGAAGAGAGGGAAGTTAGAGAGCGGTTACGTTTGGCTGGATATGGCAAAATGCCCATTAACTCAACTAGTGCAACACGACCAAGGGATATTCAGCAAGCCATGTTGGATTTTAAGCCGCAAGTTGTACATTTTAGTGGTCATGGAGCAGGGAAAAACGGCTTAGTCTTTGAAGACGTTACTGGTCAGGAAAAGTTAGTAAGCTCAGAGGCACTAGCAAGCCTATTCAAACTCTTTTCCAGCAGGGTCGAATGTGTTGTGTTAAATGCTTGCTATTCAGATTTTCAAGCGAAAGCTATATCACAGTACATCAACTATGTTATAGGTATGAGTCAGTCAATAGGTGATAAAGCTGCTATTGAATTTTCTGTCGGTTTTTATACTGCTTTGGGTGCAGGGGAATCAATTGAATTTGCCTATGAGCTAGGCTGTAATGCCATACAATTGGAAGGTATTTCGGAGGATTTAACTCCAGTTCTTTATAAAAAAAAAGACCTAGAGATGAATACTATTCTGAGCAATTAAACTTAGTACGAACTTCAATTCATAGTGGAGCTACAGAGATTAATTTCACATCTCCATTGATTGCAAGCAGTTCTTCCCCTCACAGTCGTCCTATATCTTTAAGGATTTATTTGACGCAGTTAATTAAAGCTTGTACAGATTTTTCATCTGGAAGAAACAGTGCATACTTCATAACAAAAGCTGGTCTTTTTATCATTAACCTTTATGTTGTGCTAACCTCAATTTTAGTAACCTTTATTGCTATTTCATGTTTTATTCTTTTGTACTACACTGAAAAACATAATCATTGTAGGTTTAATCCAACATGTAAAGTTTATTTAATTCAGGCGATTGAAGTCTATGGACCTGTTAAGGGTTTTTCTAAGGGAATCAAAAGAGTCCTCAGATGTAATCCTTGGTCTCCCGGTGGGGATGATCCACTACCTTGTACCCACGATGAAGTCTAAAACTGTATACGCGCCTAACTGCTAGGCGTTGCTGAATGAGCAGAGGAGCTTCTGTCGGTTCAAGCTAAGTACTGGTTGCGTTTGTTAACTGTTGATTATGAACAGTCAACAGTTAACTCATCGTCGGCTGCATCACACGAACGATCATACTACTACCCAATATTTATGCAATTAGAGTGAGCAAGACTTTCTATCAATAGCAGTATGAATCAAAACAGATCTTAATGTTACATAGCTAAGTAGTTATTAGTTGGTGATGAGATAACTCAACAATAGCCAAATAATCTCCCAATAATCTCTTAGTTTAAAAAATTATGCAACTTCCAGGTAAAGTAGCTCTGATAACAGGAGCAGGTTCGGGGATCGCCAAGGCAACAGCAAAGTTGTTTGCGAAAGAAGGCGCTAAAGTCGCGGCACTAGGGCGTACAAAAGAAGAGTTAGAAGAAACTGTAGCTGAAATTCAAAATAACAATGGTGAAGCAATACCATTAGTTGCTGATGTTTCCCATCCAGAGCAAATGCAACAAGCAATTGAGCAAATTATACACAAGTGGGGACATTTAGACCTTGTCTTTGCCAACGCTGGGATTAATGGTGTATGGGCACCTATAGATGAATTAGCACCCGAAGAGTGGAATAGAACCATCAACATTAATCTCACAGGAACTTTCTTAACAGTTAAGTACGCTGTTCCTTATTTGAAAAAGCAGGGAGGAGCTATCGTTATTACTTCTTCTGTGAATGGTACGCGCATGTTCAGTAACTCTGGTGCAACTGCATACTCTTGCACCAAAGCAGCACAAGTTGCATTTACAAAAATGGTTGCTCTAGAACTTGCTAAGGATCGTATTCGTGTTAATGTGATTTGTCCTGGTGCTATTACAACAAATATTGACGACAGTACCGAAAGAAGAGATTTAGAACATCTACATGAACCTGTTGATTTTCCTGAAGGAAAAATTCCTTTGACTGATGGTAAACCTGGAACGGCAGAGCAAGTTGCACAATTGGTGTTGTTTTTGTCATCAGATGCTTCTAGTCACATCACTGGCTCTGAAGTCTGGATTGATGGTGGAGAATCTTTGTTAAAGGCTTAATTTTTTTGTGAATCTATTCAAAGAGGGAAATTTATTTAACACCTTATGATGAGAGAGCTTCTGTCTATGGCACGATATGGTTGAGGAGCTAGATAGAGTAAAAATAGAATGCTAAATCTCACGAAGATTGTATTCTATGAAACTGAATTTTTTTACAAAGCAACTTTCAATTTTTGGACGCTTTTTGGCTACAGGTTTGCTTTGCTTGTTAGTGATGATCAGCGCTTGGCAAGGTGCTTTTTTCTCACATACCTCAGCATTAGCTGACTCTACTTCAAACTTAATTGCATCAGCCGATTTGGGTGATAAGGTTAAAGAGAAAACAAGTGAAGATGCTGGGCGAGCTAAGGGTTTCATCCGCGACACAGCGGATCGAGTTGAGCAAACTGCAAAGAAAAATGCGGCTCGCATTGACCAAGCAACGGACGATAATGGTAGTTTTGTTGAGCGCAGAGCTTACAGAGATACAGCACGCATTGAGAAAAGAGCAGAAGAAGATGCGGATCGGACTCAGAAAGCAGTGGACAAAACAAAGAATGTTGTGAAACGTACTGTTGATAACATTAAGGACGCTTTTTAAGCAATTAGAACATAGGGTGACAGGTAGAGACGTAGCGATGCTAGGTCTCTACGTGCATCTAGAAGCTAAAAGATTGAGATTGCTTCTCCCATTGTGCATATGCATTATTGACTCGCTTCATGATATCTTCTGCCTCTGGGGACTTGTTAACATCGGGATGGTATTGTTTGCACAAGTTCCTATATGCTTTCTTAACTTCAGCAGGATCAGCATGTCTTGATATACCCAGCACTTGAGACCAATGCATTTTGACTGTTACAGGTTCATTGGCTCTCTTTGCTGTTTGCTCCTTACGGATGTAATCGCCGACATATTCAACAAACTCTGGTGTAACACCGAAGACTTTAAAGTAAACTTCATTTAGTCTTTCTTGACCCAAGAAATGACAGGCGTGCTCATGCCATTTGCGCCATTCGTTGTAATAGATCTTACGTTGCTCCCATAATCCCTCGAATTGAGCAAAGTATCCTTGAGAACTCCCTCTGAATAGTTCTTCTAACTTGTTATTAATATTCATTTTGAAGAATGGATCAATCTTTAAGGGGAGTTTCAATAACACTTTTTTGGCATAGCTGTTGGGTTCGGGTAGTGAGAATAATTCTACTAATTCAGGAATATTATTTATCTCTGGGTTACCTCGCCAACTCCAGAAGTCTATGTCAGGTTTGGCTAAATTGTTTTTGTAATACGCATCCCAATAACTAGCTCTGTCTATGGGGCGATCGCACTCGTAAAGTGCAGCAAACACTGATAAGTATCCATGCACTAATGCAAATTTTGCTGCTTCTTTCCAGTCGTAGTAGTGAGATCTTGTTTGGGAGTACCAATCAAAAACTTCCCTCAGGGTTGCTGGTTTAACATCAGGCCTTTTTATTAATCTGTATTCGATTAATAAGTTTACTGCTTGATAAACTGTTGGGTCACCTGACGTGTCCCAACTACTACTAGACTCATATATAGACATTAGACCAGGCCAACTATTGTCAATCTGCCAGAGGACTTTGTTAACCCGGTCTGCTAAAGTCATGTACTCTTGCACTAAGTGCAAGTCTCGAAAAGTATCCTCTGGGACATACCCATTTTTTAGCTCGTGACTAGTGGGAATATATCCACAATCCAAGACTCGATAATTCTTACTAATGAGTTCGAATAACCTGATGACAACGGAAGCTTCTATCTGATTGACTTTAAGCGGTGGGGCTTCTCTTTGCTCGTGGAATTTTTGTATTATGCTCTCTACTTGCGACTTAACTGGATCTGGCACCCTCATGACACTTGTTGTGTATGATGCTTTTTTGCCTTTGCCACCCTTGTGCTTGTCAGTCATTAGTTTTACTTGTTACAAGTATGTTTATGCTACCATAAACATGATAGTAGTAACAGTTATAAGTTTTGGTAACCTTCGCAACTAGTGCATTCTATCAATGGTGCGATATTGAATTGCCTCAGCCACATGGTTGGTTTTGAGGTCATCATCCCCAGCTAAATCTGCAATGGTACGTGCCACTTTCAAAATGCGATCGCTTGCTCTTGCAGATAAACCTAATTTTTTGATCGCCCCTTCTAATAAGTTGCGGCTCCCCTCATCCAGACTACACCATTTTTGGAGATGACGACTTTGCATATGCGCATTGCAAGTGAGATTCGGTTCTTCTTGAAATCTACGTGCAGCGCGATCGCGTGCTTGTTGAACTCGTTCTCGGACTTGTGCAGACGATTCTCCTGTTGGTTGTTGAGTAATTTCTTCTGGTTTGAGACGATTCACTGCCACTTGTAAATCAATCCTATCCATTAGAGGTCCAGAAAGCTTTGCCCAGTAATGCTCTCGTTGACGAGGAGAACATGTACACATCTGAATCAGATCGCCATAATAACCGCAAGGACAAGGATTAGTACTAGCGACTAAAGTAAACTGAGCAGGAAAAATGACCGATTGCCGAGTTCGAGAAATGGTCACGTAGCCATCTTCTAGAGGCTGGCGTAAAAACTCTAAGACATCACGCTTAAATTCAGTGAGCTCATCTAGAAACAGTATCCCTTGGTGTGCTAGCGAGATTTCTCCAGGACGAGGAAAACTACCACCACCAACAAGAGAAGGACCAGAAGCAGAATGGTGTGGACTGCGGAAAGGGCGATCGCGTACCAATGACCCCCTATTTTTCAATAAACCCGCCACAGAATGAATGCGAGTCACTTCTAGAGCTTCGGGAAAAGTTAATGGCGGTAAAATTCCTGGTAAACGTCGTGCTAGCATTGTCTTACCACTCCCTGGTGGTCCGACAAAGATTAAATTATGTCCACCAGATGCAGCAATTTCTAAAGCACGGCGAGCATGAGCCTGTCCCTTTACGTCCTTTAAATCTACTTGTCTTGAAGTTTTACTTTGTCTTGAAGTCGTATGCAAAACCTCTAGAGGTTGCACTGGTTTATAACGTTCTGGATGATTTAAAAAATTAGCGACATCAGAAAGATTCTTACACGCATATACGGCCAATCCCTCCACTACAGCCGCTTCTTGGGCATTATCATAAGGAACAACTAGACCTGCAATACCCATGTTGTGAGCTGTAGCAGCAATCGGTAGAACACCAGAAACAGCCAATAAAGTCCCGTCCAATGAAACTTCCGCTAAAAACAAATAATCTCCCAACAGATCAGCACTAACTTGCTCAGAAGCAGCAAGGATTCCGACACTAATAGGTAAATCAAAACAGGGACCTTCTTTGCGTAAATCTGCTGGTGTTAGGTTAATCACAATTTTTTTCATAGGGAAAGCAAAACCAGCATTTTTCAGAGTCGCTTTGACTCGTTCCCGAGACTCTTGAATAGCTGAATCTGGAAGTCCCAAAACAACAATTCCTGGCAAACCTCCGGACACATCAACTTCGACTCCTACTTTTACAGCATCAATGCCTACAATTGATGCACTCCAAACTCTAGCTAACATAAATTATCTACAATAATGAAAGTTCGTAGTTAGTGCTTTAGCATTAAAGTGCTAACTACAAGCCGCCAAACATTTTTAGGTTTAATGAGCTTGTCCTATTTAAGATGCCCAGATTCAACTGAACATCACTACGTAAAAGCACGGTTATCTTTTAGAATTTCTAGCAGCATTAATAATAAATAGACATGAGTCAAACTACAGAGACTATCTTCAGCAAAATTATTCAGCGGGAAATTCCAGCTGAGATTGTTTATGAAGATGACCTAGCACTCGCCTTTAAAGACATTAATCCCCAAGCTCCTATTCACATTCTCGTCATTCCCAAAAAACCCATTCCCCAATTGGCTGAAGCTGAATCTGAGGATCGTGATCTCCTAGGACATCTTTTGTTAACAGCTAAACACGTTGCCGAACAAGCTGGACTACAGGAAAAAGGCTATCGCATTGTTATCAACACTGGTCCAGACGGTGGTCAAACTGTTTTCCACTTACATCTGCATATCCTGGGTGGACGGCAGATGACATGGCCGCCCGGTTAACAAATTCGTGAAAGTCCTCATCCCTCTATAGGGTGGGGATGGGGACTTCCGCGAATTCGTTAAGATGATTTGGTAAATCAACTGTGTTAAAATTTGTAAAAAGTCAACTTTGAAGCACTCGCATTTGTCTTTATAAAAAAACATAAATAAAATTAATTATTTATATAACAAAAACTTAATTAAAAAACCTTTACAAACTGCAATTAAGCTTCTAAGGTAGATGCAGGTAGGTAAACTAACCTACTAAATAATACGAAGATAAAGCAATCATAAGAACAATGACAACAACCCTACAACGTCGCACAAGCGCCAATGTATGGGAGCGGTTCTGCGATTGGATCACAAGCACTGAAAACCGTTTATACATCGGTTGGTTCGGCGTATTGATGATCCCTACCCTTCTATCCGCTACCATCTGCTTCGTTATTGCCTTCATCGCTGCACCTCCTGTAGACATCGATGGTATCCGTGAGCCTGTTGCAGGTTCCTTGATATATGGCAACAACATCATCTCTGGAGCAGTTGTTCCTTCTTCCAACGCCATTGGTTTGCACTTCTACCCAATCTGGGAAGCAGCTTCCCTCGATGAGTGGTTGTACAACGGTGGTCCTTACCAGTTGGTAATCTTCCACTTCTTGATTGGATGCTTCTGCTACTTAGGCCGTCAGTGGGAATTGTCCTACCGCCTAGGAATGCGTCCTTGGATCTG
>JAJPJF010000405.1 GCA_021324415.1 Nostocales cyanobacterium Centralia_MAG_434 | reverse complement strand
TGTGCTGCCTGTTGAATTGTGCTTGCCTGACCCGTTTTTAGCAAAAATAATAGTTGTACACGTTCTCTAGCTTGCGCTGCTTTCTGTTTTACCAACATTTGCTTAAGCTCATCAGCACTTTCAACAATTTCTAGCTTGTACACTCCTGCCATTTCGGTTTTTTGAACCCTACATTCGTATTATCGCATTTGTAGTCCTCTTTTAGAGAATTGGTATAATTTGACACTCAACATAATAACTGATTAGCTAATAAATTAAAAGTACCCAAATAAGGTACTTTTTTAGTTAACTTATTATCTATATAATGTAAATAAATTTACTTATTCAAAATAGTTGGATTTACCATCAATGAACAATACCTTATAGCTAAAAGTTGTACAACCAATTAAAGCATGTCATTCTCGCTCATCAAAAATGAACAACAGCCCACAAAGCACGTTAATCGACAAATAGCTAACACTGCATGATGAAGTTGAATTATCGACTGATAATAATTGTAATAGCATCTATTTTAGTCTTAAATTCTTATGTACGAGCACAGAATAAATCCGATTCGGATTCATTAGATAATAAACAACAAGTTGGAGCTATTCATAAAAATCAAGAGCCATCTACATATAATTTTGGACTACTAAGGGAAGCACCACCTGTAAGTGATATAGCCGGAGGATTAGGCAATTTAGGCAATTGGAAGGGTTACTGCAATGATTTTATAGATGCCTTTCAAAATTATCTTGCGAGCGATCATATTGAATTTTAAAAAACATCAGTTACTTTTGAAACTAGATTCTCCGGAAAGGGAGAACAAGGTGAAAAACTTATCCCTGAATGTGATTCTAATTCTATAAATGAAGCTCGTCAAAACCTTTTAAAAAATAAAGATATAAAAGGCTCCTTTTCAGAACCTTTTGCTTGGACGGGTACAAAGCTTCTAATAAAAAAAGATGATATAAATTTCTTTTATGAAAAAGATCCTTTTAAGGATAAACAGATTGGAGTTATTAATTCAACTCCCCAATCCAATGTTAAACAAACTACTACAGAATACGTTATTAGTAATATATATCCATCTGCTAAGATTAAAACTTTCACAAATAGAGATGCTGTAGTGAAAGAATTAAATAAACAAAGTGGCCCAGATATTATTACCTATACTAGCGATGAAATTTTACTCAAAGGAATATTACCTCTTTTAAATAAAAAAGATGAGTATACTATTCTTCCATTGAGACAAAATCTCAGTAACGAAAAATATGGATTCGTGATTTATGAAAATTCCATTTGACTAAAAGGCCGTCTTAATGATTTTCTAAAATCATCTGAAGGCAAAAAAAATTCAAGAACAATCTTTCGAAGAAGTAAAAAATAATTTCTTAGACTAAGGCATATTCTTCTCAATCGCTTATGTTAGATCATCGCTACGTAATAGTTCTATGTGTCAATTGTTTGTTTGCCCTTAGTAATATTGAATCTGTTGCAGCAAAAAGACAAATACCATTACCAGTACAAGCCCCAGTACTAGTACTTGCACAAATAACAGTACCCACTTACCTTAACCCAAAGCCAAACCTTCTAAACTTGCCAACCAAGCCTGAAGAAGTCAGGATTAAAGGAACTCAGCCAATTACTCTAGCACAAGCCTTAGAACTAGCAAGACGTAATAATCTTGCATTACAAACAGCGTTATTAACGGTAGAAAGCAGTCAAGCTAATTTTCGAATTGTTCAAGCTGATATGTATCCTACCCTTAGTCTAAATACAGACTTGAGTCGTGCTTTATCTGCTTCTGACAGACTTTTTGCAAAACAATCAACTACAAATAAACAAGCTCAACTTTTGTCTACTCAGAACTTTTTTTCTAATCAAAACCAACCTACTACAACTTTTATTAGCCAAGACCAACCTACCACAACTTTTAGTGGTAGTTTACAACTGACTTATGGTCTCTACAATCATAAAAAAGGTGCTTCTAGTAGGCAACTAGCAAAACAACAAATACTCATTGACAAATTAGATTTGGAGCGCCAGACTGCGGAAATTTACGTTAATGTTACTAACGCCTACTACGATCTACAGTCAGCTGATGAGCAAGTCCGAATTCAGCAGGCTGCAGTGGCAAATGGTCAAGCTAGTTTAAAAGATGCACAAGCTTTAGAAAGAGCAGGAGTTGGTACACGTTTTGAAACATTGCAGGCTCAAGTGAATTTAGCAAATGAACAACAACAATTGGTTAGTGCGCTCTCACAACAGCAAATTTCTCGTCGTCAATTAGCCCAGTTGTTAAATTTGGCACAGTCAGTTGATATCAGTGCAGCAGACCCTGTACAACTAGCAGGTCTTTGGAACTATACGCTAGAATGCAGTATTGTGCTGGCTTTTCAAAATCGTCCAGAATTACGACAATATATACTACAACGCAACATTGCTGAGTTGCAACGAAAAATACAACTTTCTAACCTGAAACCAGACGTAGAATTAGTTACTAGTTATAACGTGGAAAATTTATTTAATGATCGCGTTAGTACTACCGATGGTTATTCTACAGGAGTCAACGCTAACGTAAACTTATTTGATGGAGGTGCAGTACGAGCCAGCGCTGCACAGCAGAGAATTAACATCCGGATTGCTGAGTCACAATTTGTTACCCAGCGCAACCAAGTACGTTTTCAAGTCGAACAGTACTATTCTCAGTTACAATCCAATTTGCAAAATGTTCAAACTGCTACTGTTGCTGTCACTGAAGCTAGGGAAGCTCTACGTTTAGCAAGGCTCAGGTTTCAAGCTGGTGTAGGTACTCAAACTGACGTCATTACTCAGGAAACATCTCTTACCAGTGCTGAAGGTAATAAAGTCACGGCTATTTTAAATTACAACCGTGCTTTTGCTAATTTACAAAGGGCTGTCATACCAAATCCGCCTTTCACCCCCCCCAAAAAACGGAAAACTGAGTGAAATGAGTAGTTGAAGAACCATGCCAAAGAAAGCACATCTAATAACTTTATAATGTTTAAATACATAAAATTTTTGATACTATCTAATGGTTAGTGTATATAAAATTTTTCAACCACTATGGTAGAAGAAACTATATTAATCTTAACTTCAGATACAGAGAATACAGAAACCGCAATTGAAGGGGAAAGAGGCTGGGGAGAAGTTCGACAACGTTTAAATAAAGCTGCAGAAATTCCTGTTTCTGTGCTGGAAGAGAATATGAACCGCTTTTTGCAGGTGACAGGGCGACTATTCCAGCAAATAGATAAGCAACTTGGAACAGAATCTGACCTGCGGTTGGATGAGGTACAGTTACAAGTGGAAATTAGTGCTAAAGGGGAAGTTAAGCTATTTGCAGGTGGAGAAGCATCTGGAAAGGGTGTCATTACATTGAAACTCAAGCAACCAAATCACTAGTTCATGGAAAACTGGGCAATTATAATTGGTATCAATCAATACGAACTCTTACCCATTGAAAAGCATCTCAAGTTTGCAGTGAAAGATGCTGAGAAAATGAAAGAGTTCTTATGCACTCGCGCTGGGTTTACTCCTAAAAAAGTTCTCCTCTGTTCCGACAATTCTCAACCTGAAAAAAGCATTTCTACCCGTCCTACATACGCTA
Source organism: Nostocales cyanobacterium Centralia_MAG_434 (assembly GCA_021324415.1). GTDB lineage: Bacteria > Cyanobacteriota > Cyanobacteriia > Cyanobacteriales > Nostocaceae > JAJPJF01. The sequence continues at coordinate 12,882 of JAJPJF010000405.1, read as the reverse complement.
ATTTACGACGGATACTGCGTGAGGATCTTCCAAATCATATCCAAAGTGATCACAAAATTGACACTATCTGGTTTTTCTTTGCTGGACATGGATTCAATAAAAATCATCAGGATTATCTGCTTCCAAAGGATGGTAATCCTAATGACCAAGATACTGCAATTAAAATTCGCTTTGTTGTAGATTGTCTACGTAGTTGCAAAGCTCAGAATATTATCTTGGTATTAGATATGTGTCGCGGGAATCAACTGGAAGGTTCTCGTGGAATTGGAAAAGATACTGCTGAGATTACACACAAACAAGGTATTATCACCATATTCTCTTGTCGTCCTGGAGCTACTTCCTATGAAATCGCCGAATTAGAACAAGGAGCTTTTACTTACACGCTACTTAATGGACTACAGCAGAACACTATCCTAAAAGATCTGGAGAAGTATCTTCGTCAAGAAGTACCTGAAGTAAATCGTAAATTCAACAAACCAGCTCAAGAACCGTACATTATTCTTGAGCCTGCTTGGAGATATGAACTCCCTCTAGTGCCAATTTGTACTACTGCGACCGATATCAACAACTTTATTCTCTTAGCACAAAATGCAGAATTAAAAGGGGAACTTGAGAAGGCACGGAACTTATGGTGGTCTATACGTGGAGCTTCACAGTCCGATGAAATTACTCAAGAGGCAGAAACCGCAATTAAGCGAATACAGAAAAAGCTAATATTCATAAAGCCGCTAAAATATCTACAAAATATATGGAATTATAAACAGGGGAAACTTTTATTACTAGCAATCATAACCTTGTTCATAGTCATATTTCTTAGACACCCAATATTTTCATATATATACAATATAGCTACTACAACATCCAATATCCAACAAACTCCTTCAGTGCATCCGACAATTATCCAACAAACTCCTTCAGTGCGTCCGACAATAAATGACAGTCTCGAAAAACCACTTCCTAAAAATTACTTCACAAGAGGAGAACAATCTCTGACTAAGAGATACCTGATTAATCAAGAGATCAACCCTGAATGTCAAGAACCCTTTGAGAAAAAGAATGAGGGAATGCAAGCCTTTGCTGATCAACAATTTAGGCTTGCCGAAAAAAACTTTCAAGATGCTATCAATTCATTTAAAAAAGCTCATTTAAAATGTTCTGTTGATCCAGAAACATTGATTTTCCTCAATAATGCCAAAGCTAATAAGCAAGGTAATCCCATAACAATTGCAGTCGTTGTTCCCATAAATGACAGTGAGCAATTTAATAAACTTTCCGAACAAATACTGCGTGGGGTTGCCCATGTCCAAAATAAAATCAATCAAAACAACGGTATCCAGCAGCGACTGTTGCAGGTCATAATTGCCAGGGACGACAATAAAGCTGATAAAGGCAAACAAGTAGCCAAGCATTTAGGAGACAATAATATTCCAGGAGATACAAGTTTCAAGGGTGAAGTCTTAGGCGTTGTTGGTCATGTTACCAGTGATGTCACTCTGCCTTCAGGAAAGGTTTATGAAACAGAAGGACTGGTTGCAGTTTCTCCCGTAAGTACTGCTGTCAGGCAGTCTAGCTCCAGCTCATCTGGCTATAAATTTGATTTAAGTCCATACGTTTTTCGTACTGCTCCTTCTGACTCAGTTGCAGCCGAAAATTTATTTAAATATTCTCAGACAATCTTAGGTTCTGGACAAGCAGCTATTATTTATAGTTCTGAACAGCTATATAGCATATCTCTCAAAGAGGCATTTGAGAGAAAGTTTGACTCACAACAGGTGATTTCCTGTGATTTATCCGTATTAAGCGTAGATACATGTATCAGGAGAAGCACAAACGCAAAGTTTCGGATGCTGGATCTTGGTTCTGGAAAAGCAACAGACATTTTATTAGCTATTGAGCATAATCAGAGTAAACTACCTTTATTAGGTGGAGATGCTTTATACAGTGACGATAAATTACCTTCCGACTTCGGTAATAGATCAGAAAATATGGTCTTAGCTGTAGCTTTTCATGCACAAGTGTTTTCCAAATCGTTTAAGGAAGAATCTCAAGAACTTTGGGGAACTGAATATGTGGGTTGGCGCACAGCTTCAACATACGACGCAACTAAGGCAGTTGTCGAAGGACTGAAGAGCAATCCTACTCGCAGTGGACTATATAATGCCTTGTCATCTCCTGTTTTTTCAACTGAAGGTGCTACCGCCAAAGTGCAATTTGATCAATTACATGATCGCAAAATCACTCCCGAAGATATTCATAAGATCGGCGTCTTAGTTCAAGTTAAAAAACAATGTACATCTTCTAAAGATAATAAAATGTACCAATTTTGCCTCATAGAAAATTATTGATAGAAAATACGGTCTTACATACATAATACCTGAATTCGTTATTCCCCACTGTTCATTCGCTTATTTTGATCTGAGTTTTAAAATTACTGACCACTGAATCGGTGTTTCAAACTTTCTCAAAATTTCGTATTTTATTTTTTTTGTTACAAAGTGATTAATTTTACTTTAATTTGAGTCTAGCAGTGATTTTTTTTTCATGGGGACTGCCTTCTTCAAAAGCACCAGGAATCAAGATGTCTGTAGGAGCTTCAATTCCTCAACAAGGTGGAATAAGACTTAGTAAGTCATAAATTTCAGTTTAGGGGCTAGTTACACGTTTCTGCTATCTTGTGTAATGTTATTCTGCTCTTTATTACCAACTTTTACTCAAAACCATATAAATCTAATTATGATATTATACTCCTTTGCTAAATCTCTAAGAACGCTTTTAGCTATAGGAATTCTTACTATAGTACCTTTTACCTTACATATATCTTTTGCAACGACTAAGCAGGAGCAATCCCAGAAACATCTTCTTACTCAATATTTACTAGCAGCTACAAATCAAAGACGTGTAGCGCTAGTGATTGGGAATAGTCGTTATCAAACAGTAAGTGAACTGAGCAATCCTGCAAATGATGCAAAGGATATAGCTATGGCATTAAAAGAACTTGGGTTTGAAGTAACTACGGTTTTAGACGCTGACAAAAAGCAGATGAATATTGCACTAGATAAATTTAGTTCAACACTAACTCAAGGAACAGTAGGTGTTTTTTATTACGCAGGACACGGGATGCAACTTAATGGAGAAAATTACTTAATTCCTATTGATGCACAACTTCATGAAGAAAAAGACGCGCGATATGAAACTCTAGAATTGGGTAAAGTGCAAGATGCAATGGAAAAAGCAAAAATAAGTATTATCATTTTAGACGCTTGTCGCAATAACCCCTTTAGCAGAAGATGGTATAGAGGGATTTCTTCAAGAGGTTTAGCTAGTGTAGAAGCTGTTAAAGGTTCGTTTATTGCTTTTTCCACAGCACCAGGACAGGTAGCAGAAGACGGAGTTGGAAAAAATGGTACTTTTACTTTGAATCTACTAAAGTATCTCAAGACGCCAAATCTTTCTATAGAAAATTTATTTAAAAAAACTCGAATAGCGGTAATAGAAGCAACAAATAATAAGCAATTACCTTGGGAATCTTCCTCATTAACGGAAGATTTTTCTTTCGCTCCAATTTCTAATAATGAAACAGAAAAACCTCCTACCCCTCGTGTCGGTGGAGTACCTTTAGTTATGAAAGACACTTCTGTACAAATCGAAATGACACCAGTGTATGTCCCTGCGTGTTTCGATGAACCAAAAGGAGGTGCTAGCAACCTTTCCAATTTCAAAAAGGCACTATTACAATACAGCATTGCCTGGAGGCAAAGCAAATCACCAGATTATCTGTTGGTTCCTACTACAAAAGCACAGGAGACTTTGCAATTGGCAGTCAAGTATTTGTCGTCGAACACTAAGATGATCAGCGGAGTCATACAACCAACCGCTTGTCCATAATGTAGAAAAGAAATTCCCATGCAAATAGGCGTAAGAGTAGCGAAGGTACATTTTGCGCACAGTCTGAAACCCTTGCTGTCAAAGAGCTACAGAAATAAAAATGCTCTTTTTCCAAAAAAACGGAGAAAAAGCTTGTTTTGGCTGTACCAATTGAAGTCACTAGTTTTTGGCACAGCATTTGGTCACGTAGCCACAAGGGTAAGAGGCTACAAAAATTAGAGTGGGTCAAATGGTACGGCTAAAAGTAGTTGATCTAGTCTGCCAAATCCTAAATTTTAGGTAAAAGTTAGTTTTTTTCCTAAAACCTAGTCTGAGTAAGGTTTTTAGAGAATGCATGGCGGTAAAATGCGCTTTGGCTACGTTTACCCATTTTAACAGCGTTGTGAGGTTGCTGTGATTGCGGTTGCTGAAACTGCCCACTGATCGCAGTAAAAAGCAGTAGTCCCAGTCCCGACAATATTAAGAATTTTGCAAATGATGGGCGACTAACCAGCGGGATACGAACATTTATTGCTTGGTCATATCGTGCAAAGAGCCAATGAACCTTCATCATTTCTAAGGGTCCAAAATCAAACCACTCGCGACTTTTGGTTAGCTTGACTTTGCAATTGCGGAACTGTTCGTGCAGTTGCGATTCAACTGCTTGCATATCTTCTACATAAATAGTTCGCAGTATTCGGATATCACACGGAGGCTGATTGGCATAGAAGTTTGCAAGCCTAAACTCGGGATTTCTTGATAAGCCAATTTTGCATCTACGAATGTAGTAACCGGGTAAAATGCCGTGATATCCGATTGCTTCCATCATGTAGATGTATCCCGGTTCGTTGTCGTTTCTAGGCTCGTTGTTTCGATTTTGATAATTTTGGTTGTACATAATTCTGACTCCGATTTTTAGTAGATACACTCGGCAATATTAAAGTTTATTTTCGATAAACTTCAGCCAAAACAGGTTGAACAACGACAATAGTATTGAATTCTTCCGGACTTCTTTCGTCTGGAGGATTATCTGAAAACGAGAATGGGACAACAGCAATTGGATTGTGTATGACTTGAGCCACTCTAAATGCAATTCGTGTGTGCATCCAATATCTAAAAGATTCAGGTAATAGACTGAATATTGGAAACATGATTAAGTCATCTACTCTAGGCAGATGCTCAACTTCAAGGTACCTGCAGCTTATGGCATAAGCTTTAAATTGAATATCAGAAGAGACTTCTGATATTAGTGAACTTAAATCACTCATTTCAAACTTTAGAGCAATCTTGGTCATTTGAATTTCTCCTAACAGTTACTAAATTTATAGCGCTCGCCTATTTTTGGGTTCATCTTGGGTTGAGGTCGGTTCGGAGGGGGTTAAAGTGGGTTCGTCTTGAACCACAGGATCTAGGCAGGGAAGTAAATACAGCCGTTTTTTTACTTGTTTTTGGCCTGAAATTGAAAATCCCGGTTTTTAGTGAACCTGACGAACCCAAAGATAAAGTCCGTGAACCCTTACTATGACTTTATTATGTGGTTTATTGGGTTCGTCGAGTTTTTGGGGTGAACCCACGAACCCAGACACAGCAAGACTTTGAGTTTCTATTAAACAGCAGCCTTCAAATAGGCTAAAACCTTGTCCTTAAGCTCTTTATATTCATTTGATTTTGATGCCTTAATCCCAAACACAATTTCAATTAATCGTGATATCCCTGCACTGGTCTGTAGATTAACCATGTCTTTATTTTCGTCAATTAATTGTTTCTCTCGTTCTGTAAATTCAGCCTGAGAGATAGAAGCAAAATAAGTGTTATTTCCCAAAGTAACTGTGTTAGGTTTAAGCTCAATCAAACCAACAGGAGGATTGCCAACGTCTTTATATTCTTGGTAAGTATAATGTGTGGGATGCTGACAAGCTTGGTAACGTCCATTAATACAAGTTAGTACTGGATAAGGCGCACTTTTTATCCACTCCTCCTCATGCCTTTTTAGTGCAGGTGAATTAGGCATATTTAATTTTTGCAATGCTGCTCCAACTAGAAACATTTGATAGAATGCATCCCTAAACTGCGAATCCATATCAATTGCTGTCGTTGTTTGGGAGTGGTTAGCAATCAAGACAATAACATTAAACTTTCGCCCTTCTACAGCTGCTTGTCTTAGTGTTTCCATCACATCTAAGTCTTTCGGCTCATCCTTAACTATGCGGCCTAGCTCATCCACCGCCACAATTAACGGGTGACGTCTAGTCTTGTCTTTGCCTCGAACAAGCAATTCCTTGTCCAATTGCGCGAGCGCCTCATAAATATCGTCTAAGTCATTCACTTCCACAAAGCCAGCGTCATCAAACCTAGACTTATTGTCACTGTGAGGATTTAACGCTAGCCTCATTGCTTTTTCATCTGCTAACCACTGGCTAATTGCTTTCATTGCCGATGTCTTACCTGCCCCTGGTGCACCAGTGATTAAGAAACCGCGTCTACTACTGCTCACCAAGGACTTACATTCTGGTATTTTGCTCAGCAATTCTTCTTTAGTTGGTTTTGGCTTTTGGGCAAGTTTCAATTTAGTTTGCATCAAGCCCAAAGCGCCATTGTAGGTAAAGTGCGGCGGTTCCAGAATTAGGTCTATGTGTTGCTGTAATGCCTCTGAGAACTTGTTTAAGTCATCTGCCAAAACCATATCATCCAAGCGGTTGACATGGAAATACAGCACAGGTTCATAAGGGTCATTGTCTATATGGGAGCGATCTAACTTGATACCCTTGTTGGCAAAGAACCGGATAATCAACACCCCTACCCGTTGGGCATCTGTGACAGTAACTCGCCACTCAATGGGCTTTTCTAGTTCCCCAATCCTGTTTTTTAATGCTTCGATGGTTTGCTCCATCTCCTGCATGCGCTTAACTGAGTACTTAGCTGTATTGACAATATCTGTAAACTCTGTCTCATACTTGTTGACCATGTTATTGTTGCTTTCTACCCACTCCTGGGCGATCGCCCTTTGATTTATTTCATGCTCTTGCTTTAATGCCTCTATCTGCTCCACTGCTCTAGAGGTGAGGTTTTCGATATGTTCCTCATAGTCACCAAACGGAACTGATTCCTTAACAATGCTGTTTAGGTAACGAATCACAATAGTTTGGGCTTTGACTTTTAGCTCAACACATCTATCAATAATGCTTTCTTGCAGTTCTAAACCAAGGTCTAAGAGTTCGTTGAATGATTCTATGGTTTCATACTCGTTTAGCTTTTCGTGAAACCGTTTCCGGAACTTATCAACCTCCATATACACTCCCTGCAACTCCTCCTCCACGCTAGGGTAATTGCGGGATAAGGCATCTAGTAGGGCTTCCAGCTTTTTGACGCTCCTATTGTAAGTATTTCTGACAATCTCATAAGCGCTAGTTGCTGAAAACTTACCTATTTTGGCTAGATTGGCTTCTAGTTGTCTAATTGCACTCCTAGCATTTAGCAACTGGCGATCGCGGTCCTCAATTATCTCTCTAGCTCTTGTAATTTCGCCTTCCAAGCCTTCTTTGAGGATAGACAAACCTTTAAACTCGTTAAGTGTCTTGTCCACCGTCTTTTGTAGACTAGCAACTTGGCTTGAGCGTTGTTGCAGTTCATCTTCTAGCTCTTTTTTGGAATCTCTCAATACTGCAAATGAAATACCTGTAAGGATTTCACCACAAGCTACCCCAGCAATAGAGCTACCGAATAGAGTGAATCCTGTTTGCTTTATAAGTGAATTGGGATTCAGTATTGCCACTGTAGAAGCCAAGCCTAAACCGAATGAAGCGAAAAAAATCCTATTTTTGAGTGAACTAAGTTTGTCAATCATGGTATTGTTTCTTATTGATATTGATTGATCAAAATGTGGGGTTAACGGTAATTTCCCCACATTTCCTCTATGCAGCACCCTTAATTGATTCAGTTAAGTATTTTGCAATGATGCCTTGAGTTTGGGCATTAATACGCTGTATTTCAGCTTGACGTTTACCTTCTGTTGCCTCAATTCTGGCAACGAGTTGAACAGTCTCATTTTGTGCAGCAGTAGTCTTAATTTCTTCTTGTTTAAGGCGCTCGTTAGCCTGGTTAAGCTTTTCACCCTTAATTGCAAGTTCAACATTTTGAATATCGAATTCAACGATATCCTGCTTGACTTTAACTTCCTCTGTCGCTGCTTTGACAAAGCTAGATTGAGCCTTGTGGAATTGTTGCTTAGACTTACCGACTTCCTCAATGTATCTGAATCCAGCTTGCAGTAAGTGTTGGGCGCGAGTTCCGGCGGCGTATTGGGCAAGTCCAACGGCTAATTGCTCTTCTGTGGCTACAAGCTGGATTTGGGGATTAAGCAGATCGCCAGGGACCATTTCAGCAAAGTTGTACTGCGGTAATGCAACCCCACCATATGGATCATTTTTGCGCTCAACATTTCCGGAAGACGGAACATTCAAAAAGTTCAATTGGGAGTTAGTGTTATTGCTTCCTCCATTGCTGCTTGTTTGTGTCTGCGTTTGGAGGGTAAGTCTAGGAAGTGTAGGAGTGGTAGACGTATTGAATGTAGTTGGTGCAGGTGTAGGTGTGGGAGGAATATTACCATTTGACTTCTTCCCTTTATCCCCACTTAAGATAGTTCCTGCCGCATCTGCAACAGCCTTAGCTTTTGCACCAATGGAATTAGCCTGTTGTTTGGCTTTCTCTTCTTTAACCCTTTTGCTCCCAGTTAGGGAACCTGCTTCTTTACGTCTTGGCATAATTGATTTGTCCTATTGCTTTGGTACTGAATTACTCAACTGCTCTTGTTGCAGCGATCGCTGCTGATAGCTATGTGCTAACCATCCCCACGTGTACCCGATGGATAAGCTTCCTATACAAATCAGCACAACAAAAGTTGCCAAAGAGTTTCCAGAAAACTTGAATGTATGAAATCTGCGCTTTGTTGTGTTCATAATTAGGTTGATTCAACTTAGTTTTTGCGTTTAGAGCAGAGGAGGAGAGTCATCTCCTCTGCCTACTTCCTAGATTTTGAATTGAGCGAATAGGCGCAAGAGGTAAAACCAGCCAAATAGGGCGATTAACAAGGTTAGCGAGTCAGCCATGTGTAATCTCTTGCCAAATTGCAAGATTTACAAGCTTTTCAGTGCTTTTGTAGTCGTTGTAAATCTTCTGGAAGTCTTGCAATAGTTGGCTTGCATCACTTAATAAAATCGCTGGATCATCCCAAATCTGAAGATTGACAAGATGCACAAAGTCTGGATGACTTGAGATTTTATCTAGAGATTGCAACGCTTCTGTTATTAGCTCATTAAGAGTTTTCATGCAACCTCCTTATGCTTCTGACAACTCAAAATTTTGCTGACTCGTAACTTGCTTTCAGTTAGGTGAAACATTGCACTGCCAAGACTTCGATCTAGTGAATCCGGTTCTTGAGTCATAAGCAATAATTGCAATAGACCTCGGCTTTTATAGATACGGTCAAGTTCTGAATGCATACGCTTTAGGGATGCCAATATGTCTTCTGCGTTCATTTTGCGATCGCCTCCACAGTTATTGATTTATCGCTTGTGTACAAAATCTCGGCTACAATTAGCGCTTTATTTTGAAAACTTCCTTCGGCTGGGTAAATGATTCTGAGCACGTTTTTGATTTGCGCTAAGCACGTTTTGAATGACTTACTTGGAGTGTTTTCAAGTCCGATTAAGTCATCCTTTTTGGGTAGTGTTGAGATTGTGCACCCAAAGTCATAAACCCTTTTCTTTTCTTTATCTTGGATGGTAATCGCAACATAAAAATCACTCATTGCTTCTTCCTAATTGCTAAACTCCAAGAGTCCTCTAAATGCTTTAAAATTTCTGGAAACCCTCTTTCGTATATCTGTCATCGACTTCTAGCTTCATGGCTTTGCTGATAAATGACTGTAGGAAAACTGAAAGCTCGAATTGCAATTGTGGTAAGAAAACTGCCAATCAAAGCAGACACAATAATATTGATGATTAGAGCGTTTGGTGGTCTTTCGTTGTAAACTCGCTCTAATCTTTTACGTTCAGTCTCTAGCTTTGCCATATCTGTCGTATAACCACCAAGCTAGACCGCTGGCAAACATTACCGCACCTACAGGATTGACGAGTACTGCACCCGTAAGGACGGAACCACCAACAACAGAAAGAACGCTTACGCCAGTGTGATAAACAAATGTATGCATTCCCTCTCCTCCTACACATTGGTTGCCAGATTCAAGATTTCGGTGATCGCCCTGTTGGCACGCCGCTCCTTTGGGGCTATGCCGTGATTGTGCAAAAAATCCTTTGCACTCACTTGGGAAATGGCATGAGCAGCTGTTGTCATTTCCTCTGCAAACTCTTCCAAATAGTCCTCTAAGCCATCACGGAAGACATTCGAGTGAATTGTCACAAAGTTGTTTAGAGACTTCTTAGAAGCCGTGTAAGCCAAAGCAGAGGTGATTTTATCCAAGGTCAGGACATACTCCCCTGCAAATTGCGCCAAAGCGTTGTTGGTTCCCATCTCCAACTTCTGACGTTGGTCTGTTGGGATAGAGCTTTGAGTTTGTGCGAGCGCTGTTTGTAGTTGCGGTTGCTGTTGTTGATTTAGTTCTGACTGCTCTGTTGATAACTCATCACCGCCTAATACTTTACGCTGCAAGGTTTGTGCAATAATTTTGAACTCTTCCAACGACAACTCTTTTAAGATGTCAAAGTCCTCTGGGTGAGATGGCTGCAACGCCAGTCTGAACATCTGCTCTGGCATTGCCAGTTGAGTGCAAGCATCTGCAATGGAGATAGTTATCACTGGTTCTGTTACAAAAGTAGGTGCAGACGAAGTAGGTGGCTCTACTAGCTCCTGTTGATTCGTTTGTGATGTAGTCTCGTCTGTCTCCACAGTCGCTTCTATTGTTGGTGTCTCCATAGTTGCTTGTGTTACTTCCGTTGTTGCCTCAGGTATTGGCTGGTTTGCTTGATCTAGCACTGGCTCTGTAAGTTGCTGTTTTTGGCTGTTGGTAGCTTTTTTTTGACGTGCCATCGTTTTACGCTCCCCTTTGGTTTACTTGTTGTGAAATTGCTTGATATCTAAACTTGCTGAACTCTTGCGGATTTTGCTGGATATAACTTTTTACTCTTTGCGACCTCCTAACTTGACTCATAACTCTACCAATACGTCCTAAAACCCAAGCTTGGTAAGGACTTATCGGCGACTCTCTATCAAAGGTTCCATCGGACTTCTTAGGGTAAGACTGCCGAAAATGGTCTATTCGCCAGAATGCTAAGTTTTCCCACACATTAATGGTTGATCTTGCTACCCCCAGTAAATTAGCTAAGTCAGATTTCGTAATCCAGAAATCTAAAAAAATGTCAATATTTGTACAATCCTTATTACGTCTGGGTTTCATCTTATCGGTCGGGTAATGACACTTATCGAACGGAGTATCGGTCACTGTGTAGTGCCAAATCACTATAGCTCTGGAGTCATCATCGTTTGAGCTATTCATCGGTCACTAATCATCATTGATTGCTGTTTGATTGGCTATAGTGCTATAGTATCCTCAGGTGCTAGCAATGTCAACACTTGGTAGCAAATATTGTAAAATTTCAGCAAGAGCTTATGATAGAGACAAAATAAGTGATCTCTATCAAATGCCTTCAAAAAATCCACAAGTCTCAATTAGATTAAATCCGGAGGAATTTAGGTTTTTAGAGCAGTGGGCAGAGAATGAATTTATGAACCCTACCCAGCTGGTAAAAATTATTGTCAGGCGTGCGATCGCAGAACAGAAGGCTAAAACTAATCAGTCTCCTAATAAAGATAAATAGTTTATGTAAGGGCAAACAAAACTTAACAAATAGGCAAAAAGTTAAAGAAACTTTATCAGCATGACTACCAACCAACCTGAACAAGAAGATCGCCTATCGCGTATTGAAGAAATCCTTAACCGTGCAGCTCGTCTTACACTTCAAAACAGTGAGGCAATTGCTGGACTTGAAGCCACGGCTGAAAGACATGACAACTTACTCAGCAGACTAGAAGCTAACTCAGCTAGACACGATGAAACGCTTAGTCGCTTAGAAGCTAATATAACTAGACATGATGAAGCATTCTTCCGTATTGAAGGATCAATTATTGATCTAAATACTCAAGTACAGCAAACTAACCGCACTGTTGAGGCATTAAGCCAAACACAAGCTGAATGCCTGCAATTGATAGCAACTAACACTATAGAAATAAACAGGATCTGGCAGTACCTAGAACGTAGAACAGGCAATGGGAGAGGGGATGGTGGACAAGCTAATAACTAAAAGACCATTCAAAGAGTAAAACTTATTACTCAACCTACCAATCCAACAAAATTTTTCTATAAGGATTTTTCGCGGAGGCAACAAGAATGTGACATTTTTGGATTTTCTTTCTCAAGAAAATTGTGTAGTACAAACACTACATAAATTATTCTGCGCTCGTAAACACAAAAAAAGGACTCCTTCAGTTAAAACGAGCTGCTAGCTTACTACCCTCTAGCTGAAACGGTTTCCAGCCGTTCCACTCGACTTCTCCCAAAGAAGCTCCATTAAAGGTTATTTAAAACTATAAATCAAGGGTAACAAGATCTCGAACTAGTTAGCAAGCTTAAAAACTGAGGGCAGTCCCAAATCTCAAAAGTTAGGGACCCCAAAAAATGCAACAAGACCCCCGCGAGGATCAATCATCAAGGGCTTTGCAGGATACTACAAGTATACCTCAAAACCCAAACGCAAGTACTCACTTGCAAAATGAATGGGACATATTTCATCAAGTCCCAAATGCAGTTGAGATAGTCAAAGGGCTAGACAAAATCCCTAATGGCTGGGCACTCACTCCTCTACAAGACAAAAGCCCCAGGCGTAAGAACTGGCAACACGAATTTCCATTATCCAAGCAACAAATCGCCAATCTCATCCAGCACGGCGAACAAGCCACAAGTAAAGCTGGAAATATCTACCAGCGGTACTGGAGTGGCTATGGGCT
>JAJPJF010000190.1 GCA_021324415.1 Nostocales cyanobacterium Centralia_MAG_434 | reverse complement strand
TCAACCACAGAAGGCGTGGGAGCCGATATCAAGGGAAAGGGCAGGCTTCATTAAAACTAATTAATCAGAACACCAAACAAACCAACATTTCAAGCCTGCCCTTTCCCTTAGGGCAAAATTCCAAACCCTTTTTCTCGGCATCGGCTCCCTCACAGATCAACCAACAAAGGCTGGACATTTTATTTTTTGGATCTCCCTAAGTCGCTAGTAAGATGTTAGCAGATTCATTTCTGCCAAATCATAGATGTGATTGATGTTCGTGCATTCCCTGAAAAGGGATGTGTTTAATGTCAAGTTTCTCTCCAACTCGAATATGAATCACGCCACTAGGTAGTTCTAGTACGTGTGTCGCAACTTTGCCGTAGTAGATTGGACAGGGGTTTTTAGCGCAAGGTGGGGCATGAGAGACCACTGCTGTCACGACATTATTCTGAAGATATACAATGTCCAACGAAATCTTGACGTGGTACATCCAAAAAGGCACGTGTAAGTATTGTTTACCTAAATTGAAGAGCATTCCGCGATCGCTGGGTAATGAGCTTCTCCACTTAAGTCCTTTGCTGAGTTCTTCTGGTTTGGTGGCTACTTCGAGGTAAAAGATTTTGTGATTGTAAACAAGTCGATATTCTAGTGGTAGCTTCTGGGGACGAGTTTCCAAGTATCTGCCCACTCCGCTACATAAAACGACTAATGCTCCAGCTACTGGACCAAGAATGTTCATTAATCTAAAAGCGATTGTGTACCAGTCGGATATACTGCGCTTTTTAAAAAAGATGGGTCTTCTCCCTGCGACATGCATTTTTAATTTTTTACTTTTATGCTATCAGGCAAAGATATCAATATTGCTGACACTGTAGATAGAGGTATCGGCTCCAGAAGAAGGTAGTCCCTGTAAATTTGCTTTGTTTCTCATGCTTTCGATCTGCTCAGCTTGACGAATGGCTAGAGGATTTATATTTTTTCTGGACTCAAGTAAAGCGGTTGGCGTTATTTCTAATCTAGGTAAGGTCCCTTCTTCAATCAGGGAATTATCATCTTCCCCAAACATGTGGCAGAAAGTGTTAATAGCTGCTTTTTCAACAATTGCTTGGATCTCAGCTCCCACACATCGCTGAGTAGCTTTGAGTAGTTTTTGCCATTGCTCGGTACTATAGGCATCTCCGCCATTACAAAATCGATGGTCATATCTTGCTAAGTGAATTTTAAAAATTTCGTGCCGTTCCCCATAATTGGGCAAGTCTACTTTAAATATGTCGTCAAATCTACCGCTACGTGTTAATTCTGGTGGGAGCCATTGGACATTATTAGCTGAAGCAATGACTAGAACCTCTGATGTTCTCTCTTGCATCCAGGTGAGCAAAATTCCCGCTAAGCGTCTTGACAGGTCATCATCCCCTGCAAACCCTTTATCGAAATCGTCCAAATAAAAAACAATCCGGTTGATTCGATCAACTAGTGCTAGCAACTTTTTCAGATGGTATTCGGCCATGTTGCCGTAGCTGCGAAAGTTCCCCCACTCCACGATGACCAATGGAAATCTCAAAATCTGGGCACAGGCTTTGGCTGAAAAACTCTTCCCTGTCCCAGGAGGGCCAATCAGAAGAACCCCCTTGGGTATTCGTAGATTGTAGGACTTTGCTAATGGTGTTAGTAGTCGCTTATACTTTTCAAACGTAGATTGCATTAATTCCAGCCCCCCGACTGCGATCGCTGGGGGTTGTAGAAACTCAATATTGTAAATTCGTTTGAGAAGGTCAATTTTGTAGGCACTCAGATAACTAGCTAAATCAATATTAGTAGTACTGTCTGCTTGGGTAAGAAATTGGAATTGACTGATGCCTATTTGAATGTCTGCTAAATGCATTCCTACGCAAATATTTGCTATTTCGTCAATCCTAGCTTGAGTGTAGTTGGCTCTCTGTAATTCCAGTAGATAAGCATTGATTTCCTCTGGTGTAGGCAATTGTTGAATGATGGTGGGAATTTCTGCTGCTAGATCAGATGACAAGCTAGTGTTTGGTCCTAATAAAATTGTTGTTTTTCTAGAGTTAGAATTGTCAAGTTTGATATTGAGTAGGGCAGATTTGAGCCATTCTGAGGTGAGAAAAAAATCAGGATTGCTACTACCTTGACCAAGCCAGGGAAAGATCCCTTCTAATACGAGAACGCCTTGCAAGTTCGTAGTTTTCCAAAAGCGCAGAATTTCAAAATAATGTTCGGGCCTATTTTTAGCTGAGATGGCTTTATACTCGCCGACTGGGAACCAAACTAGCCGTTCCCCTTCAATCATGAACTGTTGTAGCTGATCATCCTCTAGCATCCACAGATACAGGTTAATGTTTCTTTTAGCACATTCCGATGTTAAAGTGTGTAGTAATTTTGGCCTCTCTTGTAATGGCGATTCAACTGCAATCAACGGAATGTTTTGTTCTATTTGGTCAAAGATTTTTTTAAGTAATGTCATGGCCTTCAGTGGATTCTACACTGGATCTTACAAGCCTGAATTGGAATTTTAAATAGTCAACAGAACAGAAAAAAATTGTACTTTTGGCTATTGATTTTTTTGAAGTTGATTGTTAATACGCCTCCCTAAAGGCTTAGCAAATCAACTTCTATAGACTCCAACTGTTCTGCCGTTGAGCGCAAATCCAAGAGCCGTTCATTCCAATCTTTAGTTTTGGGTTTCAGCCTTTTAGCCTGAGGTAGTATTTTTTTAATTTCCTTTGCTGCTGCTTCCCCGTTATCATCAGGGTTAAAAGCTACTTTTATTTGAGGAATATGCTGTAAGCGTTCAGTAGGAACGCTTTTTGGGTCATCTATTGCCATGTACAATGTCCGCTGCTTTGGTATTGCCTGGGTAAGCTCAAGTTCAAACATGGCGCATGAGAAGGCATCAAGGGGTGATGAGCAAAGTACCGCCTTCTGTACTTGCTTTGCTTCTGGTTGGCCCATCTGGAAGTGAAACCAGCTCCCTCGACGTTTTGTGCCTATGCTATAGCTGCTGAAAGAGTTCTCTTGTGCTGTTGTTGCCAATAAGTAAGCACCTTGAACTTCATGATTGAAATCTCGCATCAAAAAAACTGCATTTTGTTGCTGATCTGCATAAATCAATCCTAATTGATGAAACCCTTGTACAAAGTTTGATGGTAGCCCCCGTTGTTGGGTCAGGTAGTCGTGTACTGCCTGCCATTTACTTTGATCCTCTGCAGGTGGTGTAAATTCGAGTCGTGGCTCTAGCTGTATGATCTCAGCGGCTACACTTCGAGCTTTGGCGATTGCGGCCCGTTCTGCTCCAGCTTCACCAAAGCGATCATGTAGCCAGATGATTGCCTGCTTAGTATTGTAGTTATTGACGTGCATTACCAAGTCAATTGCACCACCACCGCCCTGGTGCTCGTGGGGTGAGAAGTCATAGAATTTTGAGCCATCGATATTAATGATGTGACCATGACCCTTCCAGTTTCCTTGCTCGTGATGCAAGCCCAACTCCCAAGCGACATTCTCTAAGGGCAAGTCGTGCAGTTGTTGAGTTTGAGATTCTAATAGTTGTACCCGTTTTTCTAGTTGCTGTCGCTGCTTTTCACTAGCTATAGCGCGTTGTTCTGCTCGTTCTAAACGCTGTACCATAAACTTTCGGTCAGCAAGTTGGTGGTTAATAGCTTGGAAATCCTCATGCGACTGAATCCGGGCAATGTAAGTCCTGGCGGATTCAAAAGGTGTGGGTGCTAGTTGGTTATTAGACCAGATGGCGGTGAATGGTTCACTATTAACGGCTTGGTAATACTCTTTTACCTTGGTGTGAGTAGCCTGACTGCCTTTAACTCCCCGTTCAATGCCCAAAGGAGCAACTGCCGCCGCGTAACTATCTTGCAACTTGGACAACTTGATATTGGCAGTACGACCATTGCCCCCAAACATTTCTTTATGACTTAACAGCTTGGTCTGCTCGTTGATAGGGACGACATAAGCATGAATGTGGGGAGTAGCTTCATCCAAATGCAATTCTGCCCTGACGCACTTATCACCATAAGTGTTGAGCAACCAAGTACGAGTGCTAGAAGTGAAATCAATCAACCGCTGCTCATTCCATTCCCCTGCCTTCGATGGGTCATGAGGACGGAAATATTCGGGGGATGCACTTAGAAAAAGCTCGCTACACAGCACGGCATCCTTACGAGGTTTATGTCTAATGGCGATTTCTATTTTAGTTTTTACCAACTGTTCTAGTGTTGTGTCATCCTCTAAACCAATCAATCGGATATTCTTTTTAGTGTTGTCGGCATTGGGGGTATCTTGTAAGCGAGCAGTATGCTTCTCACTACCGCCAACATTGCCGAAAGATTTGAGTTTTTCAACGCGCAGAATTGCTATAGCCACCACTGATATTTTCTTGATCGCTACAATTGTGCCAAGCTCGTTTAGTAGTAATTATACCTACTGTACTCACTTGGGTCGATGTTGTACACCCAAAAATTCTGGAAGTGTAGTGAGTACACTTTGATTTTGACGTGCTGAAGGTGAAGGTTTTTGTCGTGGAAACTAATTTTGAAAGGGTCACTGGAGTGTGAAGTTGTTTGACATATACTTGCAATTTATTAGCAGGATAAAAGCCTAAAATTGGCACAAGTTGGCACAATTGGTTTTGGCTGCAAATCATTGCTCTTTCCAAGTTTTGTTGAAGTGAGAGCAGAATTTTAGCTTTTTGTGTGAAATCTGCTCCAAACAGGTGCCGACTTGCTCTGATTTGCGTCATGCTAAAAGGCGTATATTTGCATGATTGCTTATTTTGGCATAGACGTCGGTGAATCAGGAACAAAATCATTTATTAGATCAATTGCTCAGTTAATTTGTCAGTGTCTATTGTTGCAACCTTACTCTTCTTTACGCCATGATTTAACAAAGTATTTCATCAAATATTTGCATGGCTGACATTTATCTTAGCGTAGACGTAGGTAGTTCACAAACCAAGATTATTTATCAGCTCAGT
>JAJPJF010000446.1 GCA_021324415.1 Nostocales cyanobacterium Centralia_MAG_434 | reverse complement strand
CTTTGTTTTGCTGGGCAATTTTAGCAACCTCTGTTTTAGCACTCCTCTCTACACCAGTGTTAGCAGCGGGGTTAGTGCTATTGTTGTTTGACTTAAACTTTGGAACCTCGTTCTTCAAACCAGATGCTGGTGGTAATGTTGTGATCTACCAGCACCTGTTTTGGTTCTATTCTCACCCGGCAGTTTATCTGATGATTCTGCCAATCTTCGGGATCATGTCTGAGGTTATTCCAGTTCACTCCCGCAAACCAATCTTTGGTTATAAGGCGATCGCTTATTCTAGTTTGGCGATTTGTCTTGTGGGTTTGTTCGTCTGGGTACACCACATGTTCACCAGTGGTACACCTGGTTGGATGAGGATGTTCTTCACCATCTCTACCTTGATCGTTGCCGTTCCCACTGGTGTGAAAATTTTCGCCTGGGTTGCAACCCTCTGGGGTGGAAAAATCCGCTTCACCACTGCCATGCTGTTTGCCATTGGCTTATTGTCCATGTTTGTTATGGGTGGCTTGAGTGGTGTGACGATGGGGACAGCACCCTTTGATGTTCATGTCCACGATACTTACTATGTCGTAGGACACTTCCACTATGTCTTGTTTGGTGGTTCCGTATTTGGCATCTACGCCGGAATTTATCACTGGTTCCCCAAAATGACAGGACGAATGCTCAATGAAACCTGGGGTCGTGTCCATTTTCTCCTCACCTTCATTGGCACCAATCTGACTTTTTTGCCAATGCATGAGTTAGGTTTGCAAGGAATGCCGCGACGCGTTGCAATGTATGATCCGCAATTTATCAGCCTCAACCAGATTTGTACATTTGGTGCTTACGTTCTAGGAATATCAGTGATTCCTTTCGCCATCAACATCATTTGGAGCTGGATGGCTGGACAAAAAGCAGGTGATAATCCTTGGAATGCCCTCACCCTAGAATGGACAACGAGCTCACCACCTTTAGTTGAAAACTGGGAAGTGTTGCCTGTTGTCACTCATGGTCCCTATGACTACGGCAAAAAGGGTCATGATGCTGTCTTGGAAGCAGGGGAAACGACTGTTCCAGCAAATTAATGGGTTAGTAGTAGGTGCTTAGGCGCTTACTACTAACTAATCAAAGATTTAAGCAAGAGTAAAAAATGGACGCAGCAGATCAGATTGTCAATCACCCCATCGTCGTAAGTACGACGAGTGCGGAACATCACGAAGAACATCAAGATTTACGTGTTTGGGGTTTGTTGGTGTTCCTCGTTTCTGAATCCTTAATGTTTGGGGGATTTTTTGCCACCTATTTATTCTTTCGAGGCATTACTGATGTGTGGCCTCCAGAAGGAACAGAGGTAGAGCTCTTATTGCCCACAATTAATACAATCATTCTAGTCTCAAGTAGTTTCGTCATTCACTTTGGTGATACGGCGATTAAAAAGAATGATGTCAAAGGAATGCAGAAATGGTACGCCATCACTGCTATCATGGGTGCAATTTTCTTACTTGGTCAGGCTTACGAATACTGGAGTCTAGGATACGGGCTGACAACTAACGTCTTTGCTAACTGTTTTTACTTAATGACTGGGTTCCACGGTTTACACGTTTTTGTGGGACTTTTGCTCATTTTGGGTGTGTTGTGGCGATCGCGTCGTCCCGGTCACTATTCTGCGACCAAACACACTGGCATCGAAATGGCAGAAATTTACTGGCACTTCGTCGATATCATCTGGATTATTTTGTTTACTCTCCTTTACATTCTGACGCTGTTTTAAGGAGAGTAGAGAGTGCGGAGAGAGAGTTAGGAATAATGAATAAAAATATTACTTATTTTACTCCTTATTACCCTACTCTATATTCTCCCACTCCCCACTAATAACTGATAACTGATAACTGATAACTCCCCATTTATGGAAATCCAGGCAAAAAAATTCTCGTGGTTCAAAGTTCCAGAGGACGTTAAAAAGTTATTGATTCTGGCAGCAGAAACTTGGGAAAATCCCTTAGAAGCAGAAAATTATATTAACCAAGCTTTAGAAATAACAGGTGAAAATATAGATATTTTAGTAGCAGCATATAGATGCTTTTACTATAAAAATAATTACTCCATGGCTCTGGAAGCTGCAAAAAAAATCATTCGCAAAGTTAAAGATTTAGAAAAATTGCCTGATGATTGGGAGCAATTGAAGACAATATTATCTCTTCGAAAAGAGAACGCTAATATTAGATTATTCTTAAATGCTTATACCGCTTCAGGATTAGTATTAGCGAAGCTAGGAGAAATAGAACAAGCAAAAGAAATCAGTACTCAAGTGAAAGAGATTGATGATAACAACGAGTTCGGTGCAAAAATTCTACTTGATATTCTGACACGTCCTCAGGGGGAAGATGAGAGAGAGGAGGGAGATGAGATAGTAACATCCTCCTCGTCCCACTCCCAGTACTATTCTTAACTAACTATGTAAAGATTATGAAAGGTAGAGATTGGTTTGTAAATGGAGATGGGCATTACGAAGCCTGTCAATCTGTTAGAGTATGGGATTTATTGCGAGAGAATTATCGTCTTTATCGGTTTCTGACTGAAATGGAAGATGTTCTCAAGGATGTAGAAGATGAAAGCAGCCGTCTGCCAGAAATTCGAATGCTTGTAAGACGCTTGATTTTGAACTCTTATTGGGTACAAAGTCAATATCTAGAGCCTCGTTCCCAAACTGGAACGTCAGTTTTACTACTGTATGATGAGTTAGGTTTTCCTTTTACTGTGCAAACAGTCACGTTTTCACCAGGGGCAAAATCGACGATTCACACCCATGGAACTTGGGGAGTTGTCGCAGTTTTAAAAGGTCAGGAAAGAAATACTTTTTGGCGACGAATTCTTACAGCAGACTCTAAAGAAAAAATAGAACGAACAGGAGAATTAACTCTTTTTCCTGGTGATATTATTAGCTTTTCTGCCGATACAATTCATAGTATTGAGGCAATTGGTGATGAACCAATTGTGACTTTTAATGTTTATGGTGAAACTTGTGCGCAAAAGCGAGTTGAATTTGACCCAATGACTCACATGGCTCGAAATTTTTAATCTTTGCTTGATTCCTTCGAGATAGCTTTGTTGGCTGTTAACGGTTCAAACACGGGGGCTGCTTCGATATCATCCGGTAATGAAAACTCATTGACCACTTGAGCGATCGCCTGAATTCTCTCAAAATTTGCGATTACCCCATCTCTATACTCTTCTGTCAATTGCAAATCTAACAGCAACGCCATTATATCTACATACTCACCTACATTTAACCCTTCACTTTTCATTTGTTTTACTTCCCTTGTATGTGCTTACTTAGATAAACTGATAACTTCTTGTGGCAGTGCAAAGTAACCATCTTCGTTAGGTTCAAAGCCGACCACTTGGAACACAGAATCAATATTTAAAGCCCCATAAATGTGAGGAAATGTTCCCTCATTCTCTACACTTTCATAGCGTATTTCAGGTTGAACTCTATTAGATTCAATACAAAGAAGTACCAACCCCTTTTGATTATAAAAAAAAGAATTTGCCACTTTAATAACTTGCTCTAGTATTGAACAGTGAATAAAGCCTTCAGAATCTAGAGTATCTCCACGATAACTACCATTGAGTTTTGCTTGTTCCCATTGTTGCTTCTGGGTAATATGTAAGATGATATTCATAATTATTTGTTAAGTTTAGGCATAGGGCATGGGGGACGAGGGAGACAAAGGGGACAAGGGGGACAAGGGGGACAAGGGGGACAAGGGAGACAAAGGGGACAAGGGGGACAAGGGAGACAAAGAGGACAAGGGAGACAAAGAGGACAAGGGAGTAGAGGAGAAAAATCCTTGTTAAGTCTAGCTTTTTTAATTTTGAATTGGTATAACTCCTAACTCCTTTCACCCTACGTCATCATGAGCAAAGCGGTTAAAGAGAAAATCTAAGGCGTAGTTACGTAGTTGATAGTATTGAGGATCTTCCATTATCCGGGTGCGATCGCGGGGGCGAGGGAAAGGAATTTCCACAACATCACCTATTTTGGCATGGGGACCATTTGTCATCATCACCAATTTATCTGCCAAAAACAGGGCCTCATCGATATCGTGGGTAATCATCAACACAGTACAGCGGTTCTGATTCCAGATTTTCAGCAGTTCTTCCTGTAATTCTTCTTTGGTAATGGCATCGAGTGCCCCGAAGGGTTCATCCAAGATCAAGACTTTGGGACGGATTGCCAAAGCACGGGCAATAGAAACCCGTTGTCTCATACCACCAGACATTTGAGGTGGCTTTTTGTCGGCGGCGTCAGCTAATCCTACCATTGACAAATGCTCTCGCACGATCGCCCTTTTCTCAGCCTTTGGCTTATTGGGATAGACAGCGTCAACAGCCAAGTAAATATTTTCAAAAGCAGTTCGCCAAGGCAGAAGTGAATAATTTTGGAACACCACCATTCGGTCTGGTCCTGGCTTAGTAATTGGTTGTCCTTCTAGCAGGACTTGTCCCGAGGTGGGAACATTAAAACCCGAAACCATGTTTAGCAAAGTTGATTTACCACAGCCAGAGTGACCGATAACGCAGATAAATTCACCTTGATTAACTGTCAGGTCAACACCATCCAGTACAGTAAAAGGTCCTTTCTTTGTCGGATATACTTTGGTAACGTTATTGATTTCCAAAAATGGTTCACGAGGATACACTGTAGTCATCATTTGTTCAGTTATTTGTTAGCTGTGAGTTCGAGAAAAAAAGTCTGATCGGAGGCTTCCTCCCATCAGAACTTCGGAGTTTCCCTCTGTAAGTAACTGGTATTCGGGTCACATGACCCAAAATCTTACCGAAAACCTCAGATGTTAGTCATCAAAACGTATAACTCTCATCCTCCTTGTCCTCCTTGTCTCTTAACTAGGCTGCCATCCCCCTCGGTTGGTCGAGAATAACCTCTGCAACTGAAAAATCGCGTTTAATCTTCAAGCTATTGAGGTAAGCAATGGGGTCATCGGTATTAAAGGGTGTGTCGTCAAACAGCTGAATAGGTTGACGAATGTAACTAATATCCAAGCCTAGTTCTCTTGCTGCAGTGCTAAATACACCAACTCGGCAGATTCTTTCGACAATTTCTACCCAGTTTCTGGGGAAGGGAGTTTCACCCCAACGGGCCAATTGAGTCATAATCCAAATTTGCTCAGTTCTACTGGGACGGTTAATAGCCGACTCTGCATAAAATTGGTGATGAGCATACTCTCGCATTGGATGGTCTAAACTACAGGTTATGTTATTCGGCTCGTCGATTTGGATGTATGAAATATCAGTACTGACATACTCCCGTTGTGCCAAAATTTGCCGAATCTCTTCAGCATTTTCTGGATTTGAACAGTAAAAGCAAGCTTCCAGCAAGGCTTTGGTTAAGGCAATATGGGTGTTGGGATAAACTGCTGCCCAATTTTCGCGCACACCAAGGACTTTACCTGGATGTCCTAGCCAGATTTCCAAGTCAGTAGCTATAGTAAAGCCAATCCCTTCAGCAGCAGCACGAATATTCCAAGGTTCGCCCACTGAGTAACCATCAATACTTCCGGCTTTCAAGTCAGCTACCATTTGCGCTGGAGGAATGGTTTTAATGTCAACATCTTGATCGGGGTCTATGCCACCCGCCGCTAACCAGTAACGTAACAGCATGTTGTGCATAGAACTAGGATGTACAACTCCTAAAGTATGACGGAGGTGACTGCTAGCCAGCAAGTAGCGCTTGAAATCAGCAAGAGTTCGTACCCCTTGATCGTAAAATTGCTTAGATAGGGTGATAGCGTTACCATTGCGCGTCATTGTTAGGGCGGTGACGACAGGTAGGGGTCGGTTTTGATGTCCACCCAACGTTAACCACATCGGCATTCCTGATGGCATTTGGGCAGCATCTAAATATCCTCCAGTCACGCCATCAACAATACCGCGCCAACTTGTTTCTCGCACTAGGTTCACTTCATCTAGACCATGTTTAACGAAGAAACCTTTTTCTTTTGCCACTGCAAGGGGAGCACAGGCGGTCAAAGGGACAAAGCCAATTTCTAAATTGACTTTTTCTAAGCCATGACGAGAGATATTGGCCGTTTTCCTCGCTCTAATTTGTTTAATGCGTTTCTGCTGGTTGAGGAAATAAATCATCTCACTGCGCAAGCTGTAGTAGCTGGGATGTTCTACAACCTCCATCCGCTTGCGAGGTCTGGGAATATCTACGTCTAAAATGTCACCAATTTTAGATTCTGGGCCATTCGTGAGCATGACGATTCTGTCAGAAAGCAGCACGGCTTCATCAACATCGTGTGTCACCATCACTGCAGTCACTTGATTTTGCTCACAAATTTGTATCAGCTGTTCCTGTAAATTACCGCGTGTGAGTGCATCCAAAGCACCAAACGGTTCATCCAACAGCAGTAACTTAGGACAAGTTGCTAGAGCACGAGCGATCGCCACCCGCTGTTTTTGTCCACCCGATAACATTCCGGGAGCTTTATCAGCATGGGGACGCAAGCCTACCATATCAATATGCCTTTCGACAATTGCTCGACGTTCCCCCGCAGGTAAATCCTTCATCACGGCATCCACAGCAAGAGCAATATTTTCACTTACTGTTCGCCAAGGTAGAAGCGAATAATTTTGGAACACCACCATTCGGTCTGGTCCTGGTCTGGTGATTCTTTTTCCTTCCAGGGTTACCATTCCTTCAGTTGGTAAATCCAACCCAGCAATCATATTTAATAAGGTAGATTTGCCACAACCAGAATGACCAATTAGCGAAACAAATTCTCCTTTTTTAATCTGAAGGTCAATTCCTTTTAGGGCAATATATTGGCCACCACCTTTTAAATCAAAAGCTTTATCGACTTGATCAACAGCAACGAATATAGACATGGGAGGTTAAGAAAAGTTAGGAGTTAGGAGTTAGGAGTGGGGGAATATTTAAATTTCCTACTCCCTATTTCTGTTCTGCTGGGAGGATTAGTGTTTGAACCCAAGCCATGAGTTTATCGAGTAGTAAACCGACAATGCCGATATAGACTAGGGCTAAAATCACTTCACTCACAGCGTTGTTTTGGTAGGCGTTCCAGATAAAAAAGCCTATGCCGACAATACCAGACATGACGATTTCTGCAGCAATAATTGCCAACCAAGCTAAGCCTATTGCAATTCTCAAACCTGTAAAAATGTAGGGAAGGGCAGCTGGAATCAAGATATTCAAGAAATATTCTTTCTTGTTCAGTTGCAGAACTTTGGCCACGTTGTTGTAGTCTTGGGGGATTTGGGTGACTCCCACAGCAGTGTTAATTAAGATGGGCCAAATTGCTGTGATAAAAATCACGAATAGTGCAGCTGGTTCATTTTGTCGGAGGGCTGCTAAAGAAATCGGAACCCAAGCTAAGGGTGGCACGGTTCGTAGTAGTTGAAAGATCGGATCTAATGCTTTGGACATGATTTTATTAGTACCAATCAAAATGCCCAAGCTAATACCAACAATCGCTGCTAAAGAATAACTGATTGCAACCCGTTGTAAACTGGCTAAAATTTGCCAAAATAAACCTTTGTCAATACCACCCCGGTCATAAAAGGGCCAGAAGATAAGTATCCAGGTGTCTTGGACAACTTGAATAGGACCTGGTAGTGTGGCTCCTGGAGTCCAAGAAAACAGCTGCCATACAACTAAAAAGATAGCGATCGCAATGGCAGGAGGTACAAGTTCTGGCAGCTGCTTTTGTAGACGTGATATGAAGCTATTATCAAAAGTAGGTATTGCAGAACGTCTTTGAACTGTTGTCATGATTGTTGGTTGTAATACTTACTATTAAATGGTGACTTTTTTAATTTTGAGACTCTTCAAGTATTCTTCTGGCTTTTGTGGATCAAACTTGATGCCATCAAAAAAGACTTCTACACCACGAGATGTACTTGTGGGAATATCAGCAGCAGCAATTCCTGATTCTTTAGCAGCTTCTTTCCAAATATCTTCACGGTTAACCTTATCAATCAGTGTCTTTGCTTTTGTTAAGTAATCTTTTGGTAAAAATCCCCAGCGGACACTTTCGGTTATAAACCACAAATCATGGCTTTTGTAGGGATAGGAAACGCTACCTTTTTCATCCTTCCAATAGTAAGCAGCCTTTGTCTTATCATTAATAACGCGACCATCACCCATGTTGTACTTGCCTTCAAATGGTTCGAGTAAAATATCTGCTGTTGGTAAATTAAAGTAATTTCGTCCAGCCAAAATTTGCGCTGCTTCTTTACGGTTGTCAAAATTATCCAACCACTTCTGCGCTTCCATAACGCCTTTCAATAGCGCTTTTGTTGCCTTAGGATGTTTGTCAACCCAATCTGCCCTCAAAGCCAAGTATTCTTCAGGATGATTCTTCCAAATTTCTGCCGTTAATGCAGCTAAGAAGCCAATTTTATCTTTGACAATTCGATAAGGCCAAGGATCGCCAGTACTAAAAGCATCCATCGTGCCCGTCTTCATATTGGCGACAGTTTGTGCTGCAGGTACTGTCACTAATTTGACATCGCTATCTGGATCTATACCACCAGCTGCTAACCAGTAGCGAATCCAAAAGTCTTGATTGACATGTGGAAAAGTAAATGCTGCAGTGAAAGGATCTTTTGATGATTTAAGACCATTAAACAGTTCTTTTGCCTTTGCTGTGTCTACAGAAAGTTCTTTTCCTATATGCTTGTTTGCGATCGCAATGCCATTCCCATGAGTAATTAACTGCGCTAACACATACATGGGAATTTTTTGGTTACCTTTGGTGATTAAACCTTCAGTAATTAAATGCGGCATTGGCATCTGATATTGACCACCGTCAACCCCACCACCCGCTGAGCCAATTTCGGTGTTATCTCGCATTGAACCCCAAGAAGCTTGTTTGGCAAGCTCTACATCAGTCATGCCATACTTAGCAAAAAAGCCTTTTTCTTTTGCAATGATGAAAGGCGCAGATTCAACGATAGGGGTATATCCCAATTTGACCTTAGTGGTTTCCAGTTTTTGTTCAGGGTTAACGTTGGCTACTTGCTGTGCTTGAATCCCACTACCACCACTATTCGAAGTTGTAGGAGGATTTCCTAAGCATCCTTTTAAGAATACAGCACTAGCAGATACTCCAGCTGTTAACAAAAACTTCCGTCGAGAAATCGAATTGAAAAATTCATTCATATACATCTCCTGATTGATCAAAAAACTTTTTAGGCATGAAAATTGCGGCTAGAGTAACGCTATGTTTCTTGCACTATCTATCTATTTATATATAGAGTGGTATTAATGATGACCATCATTGTTTTGAAAAGACCAATTATCTGTAAATTCAGATGATTTATCTGTTGCAAATTTCTTATTCCTAATTGAAAATCGCTGTTCAGGGTCAATGCCATTGAATGTTGGTGGTAACCAAACGCGAACAACTAGCAGTATTGCCATGACAAGCAAGAAAGCACATGCGGCTAAAATTTGGTTCAAACTTGCTTCCAGTACTCCCCGCACAATCACTTCTCGCAGAACAGAGACAATGGACACTTCCACAGCAACACCAATCGAGACTCGTTGCTCCTGTAAGTAAATGATTAATAGTCGAAATAACTCTACTAGGATCAACAGGAATAAGATATCTGAAGTGACAGCTTTGAAATCAAGAGGAGGAAGCAGCGAGTAAAACATGGCTCGCAGCTGGATAACCATGACGCTGAACAAACCAATACATAGGGAAACCACAATCAAGTCTTGGATAGTTTCTAGACATTGCACAAGATGATTGCGATTTAACGATCTCAGGTGATTTGTGAAAGGATTTTTAATTGTCTCTTGCATTGAAAGCTCCTACTATCTAGTAAAAAATTCTGATTTAATATTGACTACCCGACTTGCGGTGATACATTGCAGTTGTACCTCCAGGGTTTAGCACTTTGCCGTTGTTCACATCCGCGTATACCAGCCAGTGATCACCACATTCGACGCGAGTTTGGACAGTGCACTCCATATATGCGAGTGCTTCGCTTAGGATCGAACAGCCATTTTCGGCTTCTTGAGTGTTCAACCCAGCAAAACGGTCCGCGCCTGGAGCAAAAGACTGCAGGAAGTTTCGCCTTAAGTTCATACCTTCCTGTAAAATGTTCAGAACAAATTTATCTCCAGTATGTATCAGAGGCTCAATAGCTCGGTCTTTAGCAACTGCAACCATTAAACCAGGAGGATTGAAGCTAGCTTGCGCTACCCAAGAAGCTAGCATGGCGCTTGAGACATTTCCTCGCTTAGCTGATACGACACAAACAGGACCAACAATCCGTCCTACGGCTTGTTCGGTACGATCAATTTGAGAGTCACTAACTGCTTGACGGAGAGTGCGATTTTTCTTTGACTTTTTTAAAGCTTGGGCAAAATCAGTTCCAGCTTCTTTACACTGTTGGAGAATTTCATCCGTTGGTTTAAACTTGACCCGAATGGTATCAAAGCCAAAGCGATAACCAGCATCGTTTAGTTTACTCTCGATTTCATCAACTGCTTCCCCACTCCAACCATAAGAACCAAAAACACCTGCTAGTTTGCTTTTGTTCGCTGTGGAAAGCACAATTCCTAAAGCCGTTTGCACTTGGGTAGGCATATGACCCCCTAGTGTGGGTGAGCCGATGATAAATCCATCACATTTTTCCAGAGCTGCTTGAATTTCAGAGGGTTCGGTGAATTCGCAGTTGATTGATTCCACAGCTACATCAGATTTAGTGATACCCTTGGCTATAGCTTGTGCCAAAGTTGCTGTGTTACCATAAGCAGATGCATAAATCAGCGCCACAGTTAGCTCTTTGTCCTTCTGCTGTTGACTCCACTGTCTATAGTCAAGTGTGAGTCTGCTCTTGCTATAGCGTACAAGAGGACCATGATTGGGAGCATATAACTTGATTGATAGAGGTGCAAATTTGCTAAGTGCTACTTCCACTTGCCGAGACTGAGCTGCATGAAGGCAATCATAGTAGTGCCGTCGGTCTTCATCTAACAGCTTCCAGTTTTCATCCAAGAGTTGATCACCGCAGACATGGACACCGAATAATTTATCGCTGAACAGGATGCGAGTTTGAGGGTCATATGTATAAAGTTGATCAGGCCAGCGTGGAGTGGGAACAGTAACAAATTGCAGTTGGTGACCTTTGCCCAAATCTAGAGTTTCTTCTCCTCTTGCTATGTGAATTTTTAGCTCTCGTCCTACAAAGACTGTACGTAAAGCAACAGCACCCGCCTTAGAGCAGACAAAGGTAATTTGAGGAGCTAACTCTAACAGTCTCTTCAATGTTGCAGAGCGATTTGGGTTGACATGACCCAAAATGACATAATCTAAATGGTGTAAATCAATATACTGGCGTAATTGATCGAGGTAAATTTCTGTGAACGATTCTCCAGGAGGATCAATAATAGCTGTTTTATCAGCCTGAATCAGGTAAGAATTGGCAGTCGTGCCTCGTTGTAGGGAATATTCCACTTCAAATTTGAGCCGATCCCAAGTGCGGGATCTCAGTACAGTTGTATCGGCATCAATCAAAGCGACTTGAACATCCCGTGGTTTGATGTCTGACATAGCTTATTAAGTGGGTTGAGATAAAAAATATTAGGGGTAGTCCTTTATAACTAATGACAAAGGACTAATGACTAATTAGTAGTGATTTCCAATTTGGCGATGGTGTACAGCAGTTAGGGCATCGGGTTTCGAAACACGACCTACAGAGACAGTGCTGTAAATCAGCCAATGATCGCCGCCCTGTATGCGTCTAGTGACTTCGCACTCCATATAGGCAAGAGCATCTGCTAGGATGGGGGAGCCATTCGTTGCTGGATAAGTCTTGATTCCTTCAAAACGATCTGCACCAGGTGGAAAGCGTTTGAGGAAGTGCTTCATCAAGGACTGATAATTGCCTTCTTCAAGAACGTTGAGGACGAAGCGATCGCCTACATGCAGTAAGGACTCAATAGCACGGTCACGAGCTACCGCAATTGTTACACCCAAGGGCTTGAAGCTAGTTTGCATGACCCAAGAAGCCAGCATAGCGCTGCTAAGATCACCATGGCTAGTCGTGAGAATATACAGACCACTACTGAGACGTCCTAAAGCTTTTTCCAAGTCGTTATCTAGAGCTTTGATTTGCTTGATACTACGCTCACGAGACAACCATTGTCCCAAGTCTGTTCCTGCTTCTTCACACAGTTTATATGTTGCTTCTGTTGGTGTCTCTTTCACCAAAATTGGTGGAAACGCAGGATTTAGTCCTAAATCTCGAAACTTGGAGAGCAGTAAATGAACTGATTCACTATCTCTGTATCCAGACTCAAAGACGCCAACAGATTGCTTGGCTTTGGCCGTAGCCAGAATTGTGCTGATAGCAGTATGAGCAGCTGTAGCAGCTGGTCCTGTCATTGGTGGGGTACCAATCACTAAGCCAGCTGCAATACTCACCTGTTCTTTCACTTCTTGGGGGTCAGCTGATCTTAAGTCGATCATTTCTACTGCCACACCAGTTTTCATGATGCCTTGGGCGATCGCCTGAGAAAGACGATCACTAAAACCGTAATCTGATACATAAAAGACTGCAACTGTAGTTTCTGCCTTCGCCTGTTCTTGACTCCACTGACGGTAACGACCTATCAATTCTGTTACATTGTAGTAAAGCAGAGGACCGTGACCTGTTGCAATAGTTGTAATCGTCGGTAATTCACCCATTCGCTTAAGCGCAGACAATACCGAGCGAGCATTCGGTCCCATCAGACAGTCATAATAATACTGGAAATCCTCTTCAATGAGTTCTAAATCCTCATCATAAGTGTGGTCATCACAATAGTGCATACCAAACGCATCACAAGTATATAAAATCTGCGTTTTGGCATCGTATGTAAATATCGTGTCTGGCCAGTGCAAATTTGGCGCAATCACAAATTCCAGAATGTGCCCGTTACCCAAGTCTAGGCGATCGCCATTTTTCACCATTCGTTTTTGAAATGGTTGATGTACCCAATTTTCTAAAAACTGGATTGCGATTTTGGAACCAACAACAGTCACTTGAGGAGCTAGCGCCAAAATATCTTTGACTAAGCCGCTGTGGTCAGGTTCGGTATGGCTAATGATTAAATAGTCTAGTTTTGCCGGGTCAATTAACCCATTGAGAATCTCTAGGTATAGTGAGCGAAACTTTTCATGAGAGGTATCGATTAAGGCTGTACTCTCACCCTGAATCAAAAATGAGTTGTAGGTTGTACCATTTTGGAGACCGAATTCAATATCAAATCGATCACGATCCCAGTCTAACGAGCGGATTGCTGTTGTATGAGTGCCAATCTCGACCGACTGCATTGTTAACCTACGTTGAACCTCAGCAAGTGCTACCATTGAGAGCCTCCTTTTAAGTAATTTTAGTTAAATATTAAGTATCGAAAATTTCCTTAATTGGGTAACAATCTTGAACTCGAACCCTTTACCAGAGTTAAGTCAATTAAGTTGGGCAATAGCAGCAGCTATGCGGTTGCCAGGAAGAATATTAAGTTTTTCTTGCCTCTGAATTGATAGTACTCTGAAATAACTATAGTGAAAAGCTATTAATTTTTATTTCTGCCATAGGAATCTTCTATAGTTGTTATTCCAACACCAAATTTTGAGAGTATTTTGGTTCACGTGAAGAAATATCAATCAAGCTACAAACTACTTCCAAAGATAGTAGGGAACCATTAGCACAATGGCCAATGTGGAGGCATGTGATGAGATTCTTCGTCATGAGGAAGGGAGAATGGTTGATTTACCAGAGAACAGAACCGATATTTTGGTTGTTGGTGCAGGACCAGTTGGACTAACCGCAGCAGCAGAGTTGGCGCGCCACGGTCAACATTGCCGAATTATCGACAAAGCACCTGCTCCTTCATCTCAATCAAAAGCATTAGCTATCTTTCCTAGAACACTTGAAGTTTTCGAGAACATGGGAATGATTGAGCCTGTGCTGAAATTTGGAAATCCACTACACAGAATTAGCCTATATGCACGGAAACGACCACTGGCTCACCTGAACATCGATAAAGTAGATAGTCCCTATCCATTTGTAATTAGTCTGCCACAAAACCAAACAGAACGCATTCTTATAGACCATCTGGCAAGTTTGGGTGTAGAAGTTGAACGAATGGTTGAGTTATCCAGCTTGGCTCAAGACGAAAAAGGTATTACCGCCATTCTTCATCACCCTGACGGGCGTGAGGAAACTTGCACGGTAGCTTGGTTAGTTGGTTGTGATGGTGCGCATAGTACAGTTCGACATTCATTGGGAGATCCATTTCTCGGAAAACCATATAGGGAAGTCTTTGTGCTAGCAGATGTCAAGCTAAGCTGGTCATTGCCAAACGATGAAGCATCGATCTTCTTTCATTCAGATGGTGTGCTAGCAATCTTTCCCATGCCAGGCCGAATGTTTCGCATTGTAGCTGATATATCTCTCTCCAATGATTTGGAAACCACTGTTCCGACTCTTATGGAAATACAAAAGCTGGTTAATGTTCGTGGTCCAGATCATACTGTATTGAGTGATCCAAGTTGGATCTCAAAATTTCATCTCTCACGTCGCAAAGTCCAGCATTTTCGCAAAGGAGGTGTGTTTTTAGCTGGCGATGCTGCACACATTCACAGTCCAGCTGGAGGACAGGGTATGAACACAGGGATTCAGGATGCTCATAACCTTGCCTGGAAACTTGCCCTCGTTGCCACTGATCAGGCACCGGAATCACTCCTTGATAGTTATCATACAGAACGAGAGCCTGTAGCAAAAGGCGTCTTGCAATTGACTGATTTCATTACGCAAGCTGCCACGCTCCGCCATCCTCTAACTCAGCTTTTTCGCAATCTTGTAGTGTCTGTTTTGACTAAGATAGAACCAATCTCACACCTGATGGTGAACCAATTGGCAGAAGTTGCTATTCATTATCGTCACAGTCCAATTGTGGCTCAGCATAGGGATGGGGCTGTTTTTGGGTTGCACTCGAAAGGACCAACCACAGGCGATCGCGCACCAGATGGGCAACTGCTCAAGCAATCTGGAGAATCAATCCGCTTATTTCAGTTATTGCAAGATACCCGTCACACCCTCCTGTTATTTGGTGGGATTAAGCCGACTGCAAATGATTACCAAAATTTAGCAGTGGTCAGCAAAATCATTCGAGAGAACTATGAGATGCTCATTGCTGCACATGCAATTGTCATCAGTCAAAAAATTCCCAATGAGTTCACTAGTCATAGTTCAACTTTGCTTGATAATGACCGGACATTTCATCATCGCTATGGAGCAAATACATCTTCTCTTTTTCTTGTACGTCCGGATGGTTATATTAGTTTTTGCGGTTTAATGGCCAAGTATGAGATGTTTCTAGACTATATTAGGCGGTTCTTCACAATTCACGGACGTATAGAGACATAGGTTTGCTACGTCTCTTGCCACAAAAATTTTACCAATGCTAAATTTAATATTAGGTTTCTATCACCTTAGTTGCAACTCCGGCTAAGTCACCTTCTTTTGTTCTTCCAACAATGTAAACATCAATACTTATTGTGCCGATACGATAAACCTTGATATCATCTAGGTTGCTTTTTAATGTTTCTAAAAGAGATTTGAATTTTGGAACATCTTTTTTCTGTACTTCGTCATGCCATTCTTTTTCTTGGGCAACGTTCCGAAATAAATAATCTAGATCAACTGTTTCAATTGGTGAATTTATAGGATGATTTGTCAGTTGTAGCAGTTTCTCTGGTGATAAAGCTTCTTGAGCTTGACCAGACCAAACAAACGGCTCGAAGGGATAATCAGACTCGCTAGGCATAAGCAAGCCGTTGGAAGCATTTTTCAGTTTTTCTTTTAAATTCGTATTACTCATTTCCCCACGGTTTTGTTATCTTGGCTTGGGTTGAATACATATTATGAAAGACTAACAGAAAAAGAATGGGTCAACCTAGAGAAGTATGATCTGCAAGAATATCTAATTCAATAGAAGAGAGTACTTTGGGTCTCATATTTTGTAGATCACTTAGCACATGATTTGCATATTTAGAGTTAAACTTATAATATTCTGTCAAACTACCGATGGGATAATTAAATTCTTGATAGCGGTGTTTGAAATACTTCTCCACATTTCCTCGGTGTTGCCAACTTCCCAAGATCTGAATAGTAACATTTTGATAGTGCTTGAGCAAATCTCGTTCTACTTCTATGACTCGTTCTTCCACAGAACGCTGGGTAACTCCTATTTTGTGTAAAGTTCCTTGATTTGTTTGTATTTGTAAAAAATACAGAGTGGAAGATAAAATGCGTTTGAGTTGAGTACGGTATAATATTAGATCAGTAAATCGATGTGATAAATCTAGAGTATTTCTGTGTGTAGCATGGTCTACTGCCAGTTCTAGTTTCAAAAGTTTTTTAAGTAAAAGAGGCTCTTGCACTTCGTTAAAGCGCATGAGATCTAACGCTTGGACAGGAATTTTGCCTAAGTCAGTAAACTCATATCCAAACGGAACTATCTGGACATTTTTTTTTAAAACTTCTGCTTTGAGTAGATTATGAGAAACTAAACCAGAACTAATAGGGTAATTTTTTAAACCATACTCCTTCCACAGTAGTTGTAGTTGTTCTAAATCTTTACCAGATAAATGGATATTGAAACTCTCATAGAGCGGGATAACTGGAAATTGACGAGATTTTACTGGCAGGCAAGTTTCTCCATGATGGGCAAAATGATGCTCTTTAAGCTTACCTTTTTTAGCAATGAGGTGACTGCTGCAATAAGGACATTTAAGGGTTGTTTTTCCTCGAGCAATATTTTCAATACACACTAATGTCCCATCTTTATCTACACCATATTGTAGCCACATAGAAGCACCACTGTTTAAGAATGAAAATTGCTTTTTCTAGTTTGCATCAACTTCTCAACAGTACACAGTGTCATTGTTTTTAATTCGTCAAATTTTGTTGTGTAGATAACATTCCTTCTTCTACTTCTAGCAAAGGCGGACGCACACACAAATATATTAAAGGACCAAATAAGGGTATTAATGATATCAGCCAGAAAAACTGAGGATTTTTCATACCCCGCCGCGCCATATCATCTTTTAACAATGTAGGAAATAAGAGGCAAAGTAGACAAAAATCTAAGCTCATGACATGAATAAAGCGGCTCGTTTGCCACTGTTGCACAAAATTTCCCCAATCTCCATTACGGATACCGTAAGTCACTAAAATAGCAGCACCTATAGTTAAAACAATACCAGTCAGACGAGAATCAAGTAATTTAAGAAGGGGGTTCTTTGTTCCGAAGAACTTTTGATTTGGTTCTCGTAATGCTAAGTAAGGCAATAAGGCAAATGCTCCGACGGCAAACGAAGCTGCTGCAAAAGGCCAAGCTAGAATTTTTTGATTTTTGCCATCAATCAAGACTACACAGCTATAAATGACAGGCCAGACACCCATGATATTAAAAAGTGCCACGACTAAAGGGTTAATGCCTTGCCATTGACCAATAGAGAGATTTTTGATCAACTCTAATGTATCGGGCTGATCGGGAGGTGCAAACACAAAAGCATAAATAATCAGTCCTAGCCACAATGCGCCGAAAGCAATTTTTCTGATCATAGTTTCATTGGAGGGTGGTATCTTTTCAAGCCGTCACTAACTAAGGTCCTTAAAGGAAAATAGAGTCAGCGACGGCAATGCCTGCAAAAAAATTGCTTTAACTCTCGCCTTTCGGTGGTAAGGTAAGAATTTCAACACCATCCTCAGTCACAGCTAGTGTATGCTCAAATTGAGCCGTAAGCTTGCGATCGCGTGTCACTGCAGTCCATCCATCACTGAGAACCTCGACTTCCCAAGTCCCTTCATTAATCATTGGTTCAATTGTGAAAACCATACCAGGTCTAAGACGCTTACCCTTGCCACGAGTACCAAAATGAGGAATTTCTGGCACAGTGTGGAAAATGTTGCTTACACCGTGTCCTACGAAGTCTCGTACGACAGAAAAGCCTTGTGATTCAGCATATTCTTGAATGGCTGCACCAATGTCTCCAACGCGTGCGTCAGGCTTAACTTCAGCAATACCTCTGTAAAGGCACTCTCGTGTCACTTCAACTAGCTTTTTTGCCTTTGGTGAAGGTGTACCGACCAAGAATGTTTTAGATGTATCTCCGTGGTAACCATCGACAATTGGGGTGACATCAATGTTAATAATGTCTCCATCTCTGAGGATCTGCTTAGCATTGGGAATACCATGGCAAACTACCTCATTTACACTAGTGCAGATTGACTTGGGAAAGCCCTTGTAGCCAAGAGGTGCGCTTTTTGCCCCATGCGCCTGCGTCCACCGTTCCGCTTCGTCGTTCAGATAAAGTGTGCTCACGCCCGGCTTGACTAATGGTTCAAGATAGTCTAAAAGCTTAGCTGCCAATTGCCCAGCCTGACGCATTTTCTCTATTTCTCTTTTTGATAAAATAACAATCGTTTCGGTTCTCATAAAAACTTTGCGGGAAGTGTGGAAACTAATGATTGTGTGTCTTTTTAACAAAACACATAGATCATTTCTAAGGACTTAGCTTAGTCATGTGTCAACTTAACTCTGGGCTAGAAGGCCACAATTTTTGGTCGTGAGTCTCTAACCCAAATTCGTTTAAAGAATCTGTTACAATTATAGTTTCTCCTGTTGCAGCCGAACGCCTTGCTGCATCCGCAACTTTAAGAGTATAAAAGCTCTGTTCTGGAGTGATATACAATGGAGAGCCTTCGAGTAAATGGTCTAACACTAAGCTTGTATCTTTGGCAAACAGACCTCGACGGCTACCGACCTCTATCGGCGTTGTTTCTCCCGCTTGGACTATAACTCCTCGATCCTCATCAAAAATCAATCCGCCGTTCTCGCCATGAACTTCAAACTTGCGTTCTCGCTGCCATAAAGTTTCGCCTTTACCATAAATCACTTGCGCTAACAATCCGTTTTTTAGGCTGAGTTGAGTTGTGCAAAAGCAACTTTGGTAATATTCTGTTTCTGTTTGCCAAAATCGATTATGACAGTTAACTGTGAGAACTTGACCAAACAAATCTACAATACGATGTAATCGCGATAGTGCACCTACTAAAGGAAAACCAAAAAGCTCATGATTGTAAGTCCATTTGCGGGGTGCTGGATGTTGGGGATTGATGGTGTTGTAGCGGGCATAAAACACATGCCCAATCTGTGGTAAGTGTTGCTTCAAGGC
Source organism: Nostocales cyanobacterium Centralia_MAG_434 (assembly GCA_021324415.1). Taxonomy (GTDB): domain Bacteria; phylum Cyanobacteriota; class Cyanobacteriia; order Cyanobacteriales; family Nostocaceae; genus JAJPJF01. Next base: position 4,586 of record JAJPJF010000446.1, on the reverse strand, counting down.
TTGATGTACACCACCCAAAAGTTCAATATGTTCAACATGAAGAAGCTTGTTTTTTGCTTTGGAAAGGGTAATCAGTTTTTCTGCTTCCACCACATCTAAACAAAGGGGATACTCGACAACAACGTGTTTGTTGTGAAGCAGTGCTGCTTGTGCGATCGCACCATGATCCCGGTTAATAGTGCAGATGATCACCAGATCTACATCTTCTCGCTCCACAAGTTGTTGCCAAGAACTCATTACCTCAACTGGATAGTCTCTGGCAAAGGTTTCTGTCTTTTCTAGTGTATTACCGACAACCGCTACTAGACGCGCTCGGTTGTCATGAAGTAATGCTTCGGCTCTTAGCTTTGCTACATAGCCAGTACCAACTAAACCCACCCTGACAAGGGGTTCGGTAAAAAAAGTAGTGTTGTTTTGCATGGTCTTACCCACTCTGAAGAAGACAGCTAACCTCTCAAGAACTAAGAACTTAGCTTAGAAGTTCTATATTAAGTGGGAGGATAAGTCTTGCGATAAGAAAGCGGATTGCGCCTCTCAAACAACAGAAGATATGTTCTGCTGAATTTGGTGGATTTATCCATGGGATATTCTAAGTTCCGCGTTCTTTCCACGAATATAACTTTTTTTAATACTCTAACTTCAAGTTCATCAGAGCTATAATTAAAACTTATCGGTATTAACCAACTAAATTTCATTACTAATCGTGGTTAATTTTCAGTTACATCCTTTGATTTTTCTCGTAGTATCAGAAGTGAAGCAAATTTGAATAGACGGCTTATCTGATAAGGTTTGCCGTTGCTTTGCTTTAAGATAACTTATACTGCCGTTAGCAAAAAACAAAAGAGAGGATTACTGAATGGCAACTTATAAAGTCACACTCATCAACGAAGCTGAGGGTCTAAATACAGTAATTGACGTTGATGACGATACCTATATTCTAGATGCTGCAGAAGAAGCTGGTATTGACCTGCCTTACTCTTGCCGTGCTGGTGCTTGTTCTACTTGTGCAGGAAAACTCAAAGAGGGTACTGTTGACCAGTCTGACCAATCCTTCTTAGACGACGATCAAATACAAGCTGGATATGTACTGACTTGTGTTGCCTATCCAACATCTGACGTCACTATCGAAACCCACAAAGAAGAAGAACTTTACTAACAGTAGAGATCTCATACACCTATTTCCTCCCAAAGCACAAGAAAATAAGCAGCACAGTTCAAGAAATTTTTTCTCTGCTGTGTCTGCTCTTGAATTAAAATTGGCAAACAGTTTATATCAGGTTGTAGTCAAAACAGGAACACAGGATTTTGTGTTCCTGTTTTATTGACTTACTTCTAGTGTGGCACACTCTATCACTCAGCTACAAACACCTATTTAGTTATTAGACTGTTCATCAAGGGTTGACAACTGCTTTATTTGAGTGCCGGGATAATAAAACTGAAGAATCTTTGAACTTGACCAACCTAATTGAGCTAATTTTTGAGCACCAGTTTGGCTCAAACCCACCCCATGACCTAAACCACCACCAATAAAGGCATAGCCCCAAAGACCTGGTTGGCCTTTATTTAGAGGTTGCAGATAAAAAAGTGTACTTTTAGGGGCAGCAAAAGCACTACGCACCTCGTCTTTATATAAGGTGAAAGAGCCCATATCAGTTTTGACATCCAGTTTGAGAATACGTCCACTCTGACTACGCTCTGCTACTCTCATTTCTTGAAGAGTTTTAAATTTAGTGAAGGGACTGTTCTTCACCTTCAGAAATTTTTGTAGTCCCTTGGTAATATCTTCTAGGCTACTTTCCTTGCGCCACCGAAATAGAGTATCTTTCCCACTTTCGTTAAATCCTTGCTGTAGACTGATAAACCGCTGGAAGTTGTCTTCATCAGATAAACTCTGCTCAGACAAGTTCCAAAGATGACTTGGCGCATCCACTATGGGTTGTAGATAAGGACGATCTTCACCATTCCAAACATCGCTAAAGGAGGCTGTAACGCCACCAGTGGTTGAAGAATAAAGAGCATCCACTAACTCGTTCTTATACGTTAGTACCATACCCTTAGTTGTTGCGATCGCCTGATCTGTATTCGCAGAAACTTCGTTCAATCCAAAGTAAACTTGACAATGAGTGTCAGCACATAGTTGATAATTGTCTACAGCAAACCTACGTAAATTTCGCAAGGCGTAAGTTCGGGCAAGTATAGCTTGTGCTTCTAGGGCTGCTGTTGGTGAGGAATTTCCTATTTCATAGGGTACAACTCCACGCAGATAAGTTTCTAAAGGCACTTCATTTACTAAAGTATAAGTCCCGTAAGCATTTGGTTGTAACTCCATTCTGCCAGCATAAAGACGAGTACTCTGTTGAGTGTGACCTTGGATAACCTGAATTAAATTTTTGTCACTGCTAATTTCTAGATGATTACGGCTGTAGCGGTTACCGTTAACTACCCAGACGACTCGTGGTGACTGTTCTAAGATTTTGGTGTCGAGGTAGGCAGTATTATTTCCTGTTGCTTGTACACTTTGCAATAGCCAGCGTCGTAACAAAGGAGTGTTGTAAACTTCCCGTTTCGCCCACACTTGCCAACGTTCTGGCTGGGCTATTTCTACTTCAATTCCTTGATCATTCCAGTGTTTGGCACTGTCTTCAGCAGTTTCAAAGGTACGGTAGGTTCCTAGCACTACCCGTTCTTCAAGAACTGGTTGGGGTAGAGGCTGCATGACTGTTTCCAGCTTGACTGGATTTGCTGTAACTAGGGTTTGCTCCTGGTTGCCAGCTTTAAATGTCAGTTTTAAGTGATCGCCTGGAAGCGGTTCTAGTTGCATTTGTGCAGTTGGTTTTTCTCCAAATCGCTGCACAATACCAACTTTTAGGTCCACATCCCTTATTTTAGTTGTAGGAGCTGATGCACCACTCAGCCCTAACAAACAAAATGTTGACAGTATGGTGGATGCAAAACGCCAGAGCAGGATTTTCTTGAACACTTTATCACCGCTAGTGTTATCAAGGAGTGGACTGGTTTCTGTTTGTAGTTTAGCTATTATTTTTTTTGTGGATGTGAAGTTTCTACATTTTTATATCTTAATCAGAGCGTAAAAAGATCACGAAGACTTTATAAAAAGTCTAAAAGTTATTGCTACAAATAAATCTCTGAATATGGCAGTCCTAGATGAGTTGTAAAATCAAAAGTCTCAGAAACCCGGTTTCTCATTTTTCACGAATGATTTAGGGTTGCTAGAGAAGACAATGCTGTTCAAATAGGACTGCTATATATTTGAGTTACTACCATGAAATTTTCCATTGCTGGAACAGGTAAGACTAATTGTCAAGTTAAGATCGTAATTTTAAGAAATGAGCTAATAATGTTTGGATATCTATAGTGACTTTAGCAATATCATGATTTGCATCAACGATAACAATTCTATGAGGATATTTTTTTGCTAATGATAAGTAACCTTCACGAACTCGGTAATGGAAGTTTAAATCTATTTGCTCCATCCGATCTAATTTTCTTTTAGCTAGTATCCGTTTTAAAGAAAATTCGGGATCAATATCCAACAATATTGTTAAATCGCTTTGGAGCCCGCCAGTAGCTAAATTATTAAGCTGTTCTATCATTTCTATACTCATCTGACGTCCCCAACCTTGGTAAGCAATGGTGGAGTCGGTGTAGCGATCGCATAAAATAATTGCACCCTTTGCCAAACTAGGTTTAAGTTCTTGTTCTACATGTTGTGAGCGATCAGCAGCATACAAAAGTAATTCTGTTCTGTCAGCAATTGGGTGTTTTGTAGCCTTTAGTAACAAATGTCGCAGATGCAACCCTAAATCTGTTCCTCCCGGTTCGCGTGTGACCAGTGTAAAAATACCCAAGCTTTGCAGCCATTCAGAAGTTTGCTGAATCTGTGTAGTCTTACCAGAACCTTCCACCCCTTCAAAGACAATCAATTTGCCATCCATGCTTTTTATTTTGCTGCTATTGACTTTCTACTTAAATCTGCATAATACTTCTTATCTTGCAACATTGACAAACGCAAAGACAATCAACGTAAGTATATAGTAGGTATCTGCTCAATCAAAGGTATAATCAACAAAGCAAAAATACAAAAGCAGCAATAATTACAGAGACCTTGAACGGGAAAAAAGGTGGTTCAAAAGGAAAATGAACAAGCCGATTGCCAAACAAAAACGTAAACGAGGTCTGTATCTAACACCAGAGGGCATGCAAAAGCTACAAGCAGCAAAAATTGCCTGTGAGAATCAACAGAATCGTGGCAACAGATTCTCCATACAAGATATAAGTGAGCGTGTAGGAGTCAATACAGCCACAGTCTCCAAGGTACTCTCAGGTGATGAAGCCGTAGATAAACGCACACTAGAGCTATTTTTCAATGCTTTTGGTCTAGAACTAGACAGAGGTTGCTACACAAGTGCAGACCAATCTCAGCGTCAAGATTGGGGAGAGGCAATCAGTGTGTCCACCTTTTATGGACGCACAGAAGAATTGACAACCCTAGAGCAATGGTTGCTGCAACACAGATGCCGCATCGTCGCCATCTTGGGGATGGGGGGAGTCGGCAAAACAGCCTT
>JAJPJF010000091.1 GCA_021324415.1 Nostocales cyanobacterium Centralia_MAG_434 | reverse complement strand
TTGTCCCCTCAGCCCCCCCTGTCCTCCTTGTCCCCCTTGTCCCGCCTGTCCCCCCAGTCCCCCTTGTCGCCCTTGTCCCCCCCTACTCCCAAAAGAGGGATTGGGAATAAACTTCCGCGCCGTCAAATCTGGTCGGTTGAGATAGCCTCGCGCTAAACCAACACCGCCAATGTGCAGTTCCCCACATTCCCCAACCCCAACAGATTGCAAGTTCTCATCCAAGATATAAATCTGGGTGTTGCCAATTGCCTGCCCAATGGGAGCAATGGTCTGAGTCATACCGCGTTGGCAAGTCAAGAAAGTGGCATCGATGGATGCTTCTGTTGGACCGTAACAATTGCTCAGAACATTGTCTAAATTCAATTGGGTAAAAAAGCGTTCTATGAGATCGACTGGTAACGCTTCACCACCGCATGTGATATGTTTGAGACGACAATTCTCGATTCCCTTTTGTTGTAGTAAAACCCTCAGCATTGAAGGTACCAGTGCAATTACACTAATCTGCAAGTCGGTAATTGTCTTGACTAGATATGCGGTGTCTTGATGTCCACCAGGTTTTGCCATAACCAACTGTGCTCCAAATGATAATGGCCAGAATATCTGCCACACTGAAGGGTCAAAGCTAAAAGAAATGGTCTGTAGAACTTTGTCTAATGCAGTCAATTGAAAGGTTGTTTGTCGCCAGCAGATCTGATTGCAAATTCCCGCATGAGGAATCATGACACCCTTTGGTTTTCCCGTAGAACCAGAGGTGTAGATCACATAAGCGAGGTTGTCAGATCTTGTCTCACACACCAGATTCTGTTGGCTGTTCTGAGCAATCAGTTTCCAGTCTGAGTCTAAACAAATAACTTGTCCTGTCTGCGCTGGTAAGCTTTGTTTGAATTTTTGTTGAGTTAGGAGTACTCCAGTTTGGGTATCCTCTAAAATAAAGGCTAACCGCTCTTTTGGATATGCTGGGTCTAGCGGCACATATGCTCCTCCTGCCTTGAGAACTCCCAAGACTGCCACCACCATCTCGAGCGATCGCTCCATACAAATACCCACCAATACTTCTGGCCCAACCTTCAAGGTCTGCAACTGGTGTGCTAACTGATTTGCCTGCTGGTTTAACTGCCTATAGGTCAGTTGTTGGTTTTCATATACTACAGCCACAGCATCAGGCGTTCTTGCTACCTGCGCTTCAAACAGCTGATGAATACATATATTCTCCAGAGGCTTTGTTTGGGTGTTATTCCACTTCATGAACAATTGCTGTTGGCTTGGATTTGTCACAATCCTTGCAACTCTAGTTTTTTTATACGTATCCATATGTCTTTTTCTCTTTTCAGTTCAATTTATTTTTATTTAGAAACTAAAAAACATAGATAATAAACGGATGTTCCATTGTTTTCTCTCTATGCTTTCTGCCCAACTCAACAAATCCTAGTTTTTCTCTATATTCTTCATTCTTTTTCTTTAATTAGAGTGAAACCATGAAGAGTTGTTTTAGGGGCATGTCTCATAATTTTTTTCAAAAAATTAAGTATCTATTTGCTAGACGATTTAATCGACTAGCTGTCATAATAAAGTCTTCATATTAAATAAATTATGAAATTTACGTTTAAATATTCATTTTTAAATAAAGTTTTTCTCAGAATGTCGAATCATGTCAAATCTAGTTACTCTTTCACCACACCTGTGTTACGCGAAAAGCTGGAACGTGACTGCTGGGGATGGCTGGGAACATCAGTGTGGTTTAGTCTCGTAGTAGTCTCACAGGTGCTTGGTGAAAAAGTTAATAAGACGAATCTCCAAAAGCTGCTAGAACAACGGTTACAACAACTTCATCAAATGACGGTTTCGGGCAGCCCGAAAGCCTCGGCGTTGATAAAATGCAAATGCACGTTCATTGGATGGAGTTGCTTGAAGTGAAAGTGCCACTGCTTTTTTAGCCCATGTTTTTTCTAACCACTCAAAGAAAGCAGTACCGATACCATGACCTCGATAATTTTCGTGTACAAACAGTTCGTCTACCTCAACAAAATCGCCCCCATATTCATTACTCCAAAAGAAGACAATAATCGCATAGCCTACAACTTTGTTGTCCTGCTCAAAAACTACAATGCGTCCCTTTTGGGGTTTATTGGTAAATTCCCAAAAAGTCGCTTGTATTTTTGAGGGAGTCATTTCCATCACTGATGGGTCTTCTTGGTAAAGAGAAAGTACATAGTTTTGTACTATTACCAAATCACCCTCACTACAGGCTCTAAAGTTAACACTCATTTTTCTTCAGAAAACGTCCTTATTTCAATCCCACGGATAGCCGTCGTGGGTTCACTATACCCCACACCCCACACCCCACACCCCACACCCTACCACCTACACCCGTTTTCTCAGTAAGGGGTAGCTTCAACCGTCATCACAGCGACTAGATTTTGAAAAATCTTCATTCAAAATTTATGATTGTGCAACAAGCAAGCCTTTCACCTCTAAGCATAAGTCAGATGTTTGCATTTGTTTGACAGAGGTTACAGTATTCAGGCTCTTGGGATTTTAGCTGAGCCAAAGGATGAAGAATAGGGTGGCGATCAGCTTCGCTGCTGGGCTTTGCCCAATCGCACGAACTTTCCTGTTGACATTCTCCCCACGGCTAGAAGCCGGGGGATTCTAAGCCTCACGACTTGGATTTTCTCTTTCCATGACTCAACTTACGAGGAGGAGTTGCCTCACCCACGCAGA
>JAJPJF010000209.1 GCA_021324415.1 Nostocales cyanobacterium Centralia_MAG_434 | reverse complement strand
GACCCTGAATTTGAAACTTTCTATACTAAGAACATTTTGCTCAACGAGGGTATCCGCGCTTGGATGGCTCCTCAAGATCAGCCTCACGAACATTTTGTATTCCCTGAAGAGGTACTACCACGTGGTAACGCTCTCTAATAGATCTATTGCATTGGGAGGTCGTGACCAAGAATCTACCGGGTTCGCCTGGTGGGCTGGTAACGCTCGTCTCATTAACCTTTCCGGTAAACTACTGGGTGCTCACGTCGCCCATGCTGGTTTGATTGTATTCTGGGCTGGAGCGATGACCTTGTTTGAAGTCGCTCACTTCATTCCTGAAAAGCCCATGTATGAGCAGGGTTTAATCCTGCTACCTCACCTCGCAACTCTTGGTTGGGGTGTTGGTCCTGGTGGTGAAGTTATTGACACCTTCCCTTACTTTGTTGTTGGTGTACTACACCTAATTTCCTCGGCTGTACTGGGCTTTGGCGGTATTTATCACGCCGTTCGTGGTCCAGAAACCTTAGAAGAATATTCCTCCTTCTTTGGTTACGACTGGAAAGACAAGAACAAAATGACCACTATCATTGGGTTCCACCTCATCATTTTGGGAGTTGGTGCGCTGCTGTTGGTATTGAAGGCAATGTTCTTCGGTGGTGTATACGACACTTGGGCACCTGGTGGTGGAGATGTTCGTATCATTACTAACCCCACACTGAACCCAGCAGTCATCTTTGGTTACTTGCTGAAGTCTCCCTTCGGTGGTGAAGGTTGGATTGTTAGCGTCGATAACCTGGAAGATGTTGTCGGTGGTCATATTTGGGTTGCCTTGCTCTGCATTGGTGGCGGTATATTCCACATCCTCACCAAGCCTTTTGGCTGGGCACGTCGTGCCTTTATCTGGTCAGGTGAAGCATACCTCTCTTATAGCTTGGGTGCGCTGTCCCTGATGGGCTTTATTGCCTCCACCATGGTTTGGTACAACAACACCGTTTACCCAAGTGAATTCTACGGTCCAACTGGTCCTGAAGCATCTCAAGCTCAAGCTTTGACCTTCTTGATCCGTGACCAACGCCTAGGTGCTAACGTCGGTTCCGCCCAAGGTCCCACAGGCTTAGGTAAATACCTCATGCGTTCTCCTACTGGTGAAATCATCTTCGGTGGTGAAACCATGCGCTTCTGGGATTTCCGTGGTCCTTGGTTAGAGCCTCTACGTGGTCCTAACGGTCTTGACTTGGATAAGATCAAAAACGATATTCAGCCTTGGCAAGCTCGTCGTGCTGCTGAATACATGACTCATGCTCCTCTGGGTTCTCTCAACTCAGTAGGTGGTGTAGCAACTGAAATCAACTCCTTCAACTACGTATCTCCACGTGCGTGGTTGGCAACTTCTCACTTCGTATTAGGTTTCTTCTTCCTCATTGGTCACCTATGGCATGCTGGTCGCGCTCGCGCTGCTGCTGGTGGCTTTGAGAAAGGCATTGACCGTGAGACAGAGCCAGTATTGTTCATGAAGGAACTTGACTAAGTTATAAGTTTTCTTTCATCACTGACAATTAAATAGTAAGTGCTCCTGTGTTAAAGCAGGAGCTTTTTTTGTTATGGACAAAATACCAAAGAATAGTCAATATGTTATATTAATCAGCACGCAGTTAAAGACTGTATAAAGGTTTGGGTACTATGGAAAACTATTTTACAGACACTTTGAAATGGACAGAAGAAGCCAAGGATAAGTTAAAAAATATTCCCTTCTTTGTTCGTACCCAGGCAAAAATCCGAATAGAACAGCTAGCTCGTCAAGCAGAACAAGAGGTGGTGACAGCGGATTTAGTTGAACAGGCTAGGGTTGAGTTTGGACAATAGCTACTAACCCCATTCTAAGGTAATCTCTAAATTGGCGGTGCTACTGCCTTTTGCTAATACGGCTGTGAGTCTGCCAGATTCAATACCAATATCTATCCCAAATTTCACAGTGGCTCGATCTGGCTTTACCTTATGTACTGTTTCTGCTATTTCTCTAGTAAGTGATTCAATAACGGCAGTAACTTCGTGAAAAGGTCTAGTTTGAAAATTGATTTTGCGATCGCCAATTGATGTCGCTTCAACTCTGACAGAAGTACCATCAGTCAGTTCTACTGTAATCATTTTGCTTTGGAGTTCCATGTTAATTTGACTGGATTGCTCTTGCCGTTATAGCATTGAATCGCTTGTAGTAAATATTACCCTTATCCAAAGCAGAGGTCTGCTTTGGGATACGCATGAGCGCACCCAAGGCTAAGTTAACTTCCACCAATATTCATCGCCGTTAAAAATGCTTTCTGGCTAACGTCTTTGTAAACTGTATCTAAATACTTCATAACCACATCAGCAGCAGTGACATTAACTGTTGTGTCTTCTTCCTTAGCCAAGGGAATAGACCCTAAAGTATTTAAAATTGTTTCACTGCTAGATGGTGCAATCACTACTAAAGAAGATTCTAGCGGCTCATTATATTGCCAGAAAGAGTCTATTTGTACAAATTTTTGATTGTGAGGAGTTGATTCTTGAATATCAGTTTGTACTGTTTGTACTGATTTATCTAATTTGTCTGTAATTCTAGAACTACGTAATTTACGTAAATCACTGATGATTTGCTCTTTGGTACGTCCTCGTAATTGAAAAAGTACAAACGGATCTTCACTAAAGCGATCGCCTAACTGATAGTAAACAGCACCTATATGTTTGCAGGGATTAGCCTTATCAGGACAAGAACATTTGCTGTGAACATCAGACAGTGTAAAAGGAAATAGTGACAGACCATTGGCCGTAAAGACATCTTCTATATTCTGAGGCATTTCTCCTGCCAATAACTTAGCAGCAAAAATTGCTCGCTCTGACATCGTCTCAATAATATAACCCCACTGTTCCTCACTAAAAGGGTCAAGAGAAAGAGAAACTTTATAAGGTTCTGCTTCACTACCTTGCACCCGAGCTAATACTTTTGCACCTTTAAACTCAATATTCAGGACATTTCCCTGACGAGAATAGTTCCTAGCACGTTCTAATCGTTTTTTGAAGCGATAAGAATCTAACAAATCTAGCCATCGTTGTGACCACCATTCTCGACTTGCCTGAAGAGTAGAATTTTCCATAATATTTTGTTATTTTCCCTACTAACTCCCAACTCCTGTACGGGCGCAATGCCTTGCGCCCCTACTCCTAACTCCTAACCCCTAACTCCTCCTCTTCTTCCTCGTCAATGATTGCACTACGGTCAAGGATAAGTAAATTACGGAGTTGGTCTGTATCTAGTTCAGTCAGCCATTCCTCGCCTGTACCGACAACTTGTTCAGCCAATTGTTTCTTACTTTCTATCATGTCGTGAATTTTCTCTTCCAACGTACCTGTGCAAACAAATTTATGAACTTGTACATTGCGGGTTTGACCAATACGGAAAACCCGATCAGTTGCTTGATTTTCAACTGCCGGATTCCACCATCTATCAAAGTGAAACACATGATTTGCTCGTGTTAAATTCAGTCCAACACCACCAGCTTTCAAAGACAAAATCATAACTGGTGGTCCTTGAGGGTCGTGTTGAAAACGATCAATCATTTCCTCACGTTGTTTTTTATTGGTACTACCGTATAGAAATAATATTTCTCGTCCCAATTGCCTTTCTAGGTATGGTTTTAGTAGCTTACCCCACTCAGCAAATTGGGTAAATATTAAAGCGCGATCGCCTTCTGCTAAAGCCACTTCCAACATTTCATTTAGGCGTTGCAGCTTACCAGAATGATATTTTTCTAATGAGTCTCCCTTGAGATACTGTATGGGGTGATTACAGATTTGCTTTAACTTAATGAGTAAAGCTAAAATCATCCCTCGTCGCTGTAAGCCTTCAGCTGTTTCAATTTCAGCTAGAGAGTCTTCCACCACTTGTTGATACAGTTTTGCTTGTTCAGGAGTGAGACCACAAAATATAGTCATTTCCTGCTTTTCTGGCAAATCTTGAATAATTTCACGATCTGTTTTTAAGCGACGCAGAATAAAAGGTTGAACCAATGAACGCAATTGACTCAACGACGACGTATCTCCATACTTTTCAATTGGTATGGCAAAACGCCGCTGGAAAAATTGCCGGGTTCCTAAAAACCCTGGATTGAGGATATCTAAAATTGACCAGAGTTCTTGCAATCTGTTTTCTACAGGCGTTCCCGTCAAGGCAACACGAAATGTAGATTCTAATTGTCTAACAGCTTGTGATTGCTTCGCATCTGGATTTTTAACATTCTGTGCTTCATCTAAAACAATAATCTGCCAAGAAACATTTTGTAGCGATTTTAAATCTCTTTGAATTAGCGAGTAACTTGTAATAACTAAATTATGCTTTTTGGCAGCTTCTGCAAAAGCTTTACCTTTGGGACGTTTATCACCGTGATATTGCAGAACTTTCAACTTGGGAGCAAATTTTTTGACCTCTCGCTCCCAGTTTCCTAATACTGAAGTTGGGCAAACAAGTAGTACTGGTTTTTCTAAAGCTTCCTGTTCTTTAAGGTATAACAGAAAAGCAATGAATTGAATTGTTTTTCCCAGTCCCATATCGTCTGCTAAACAAGCACCTAATCCCCAACGTTCCAAAAAAGCCAGCCATGCTACTCCCCGTTCTTGATAGGGTCTTAACTGTCCTTGGAAACTTGTGGGTGTTGGTAAAGGAGCGATCGCCTGATTATTAGAGAGTGTACTAATCAGATCTTGTAATGCTCCAGATGCATCAAAGCTAACGACTGGTAGTTTTTCAATTGCCTGAGTATCTCCCTTACTTAGACGTAAAGCATCTTCTAGAGAAAGCGACATTTGGTCTTTGCGAGAGGCAAAAAAGGCTTGTGCTGTTTTGATATCCTGAGGGCGCAATTCTACCCACTCACCATTAATTTCCACCAGTGGGCTGTTTAACGCCACAAGTCTATCAAACTCTGCCTTAGAGAGTGTTTGCCCACCAATTGCCAATTCCCACTGAAAATTCAGCAGACTTTGCAAACCCAAGCGTCCCTGCTTTTGCTGCGGCGTTTGAGCAGTAATTTTCAAACCTAAACGATTTGCCCATCCTTCTCGATTGGTTAAGGTAGGAGGTAAAACAACCCCTAGACCACTATCTTCAAAACGCCAAGCTACAGACTTAATAAACTCATAAGCTTGCAATGGATTAAGACTAGTGCTTTGAGGATATGGGGTTTCTAAACTAGGTGCAATTGGTGGATACAATCGCGAAGCCAATCCTAAACCCCGCAGGAAAATCTCCTGTGGCTGTTCAATTGTCCGATTTTGATAAACCAACTGCTCAACTGGGTGGTTCCAAATTGTTGTGGCATCCACTAAAAAGTTAGAATCATCCGCTGCTTGTAGGAAATATGCTAAAGTCCAATCCGTTTTGTCTGACTCTGGAGGAAGTAACTGAAAACAAGTGCGAAATAGACTTTTCCCTGCAAGTTGATATTGTAGTGGCAAAGTCCAGGCTTTTAATGTCGCCTCCAGTCGTTCTCCCTCAAACGGATCAGTAGTGACTGCATGATTGACGTTGTCACTCAAAGAATGCAACCATTGCCGCACCGCACCTGGTAGAGATGCCATCACCTTGTTGTCTACTGGAACTTGCGTGCCTACCATTGCCCGAATTTGGGCATCTATCGTACTGTTGAGAAATCCCAGCAACAATTCTTGTGGTTCCTGTGGAAAGTCTACAGACGAGTGAGTCGTTTCTTTACTCCCAACTCCCTCTTGATACATCCGACAAGCCAATGGCATCAATTGAGAAAACTTTTCCAGGCGTGTCCCGTCTAAAGCACTATCTAGCAGTGCTTGCCATCTAGCCACTATAGAATTATCGGGTTGCCTTTGCAGTGTAGGCAAAAACTTACACCGCGAAATCAGATCCAAACTCCAACGGGCGATCTGCGCCCAAAAGCGTAAATCTCCTCCCACAAAAGCATCTTCCCCATTAGTCGCACTTAGGGGTAAAGAAGTTAGAAACTGCATAGCAGCCTGTGGGTTGAGGCAAAAACCTTCGACTTGCCATGGTTGTAAGTATTGAGCGGATTCTGATTGTAAAGATGTAGAAGACAATGGCTCTACAGTCGCAGAATGTAGCGGAGAGATTGATACTGTTGTCTCATTCTCATTGTTTTGCTGAAAATAAGTTGGTAGCGCAATGATTTGAGAATGAGTTGGTAAATTTACTGCCTTGCTAGATCGTTGTGCCGAACCACCAATTGTAATGTGATGCAAACGCATCAACTCTAATAATTCGACTTGTGTCATGAAGAGTGGATACTGCAGTACATCATGAGATGTACTTTTGTCAGCACTTAATCCACGAGATCGCCACGTCTCGCCCCAAACGAATAAACAGCTATCCTGCTTTTTTAGTAACCAACTGCCGTGTAAAATTGCCATTTGCTAATTACTCAATATTTATCGCAAAACTCAAGCTTTACATTTGCTCATTTCCTAGTCGGATTTTTCAAATCTTCAAAATTATTGTTACTAATATTTAATTTTTATGAAAAATAGTAAGTTTTTATAAAAATTAAAAAAATTAGCAGAAGCACAATTTTAACTTAATAATCCTGAAAGCAAATCCAAATAAATTGTATGCATTTAAAATAAATAGCAACCCAAAATAGTAAATAAATGACCTAAATATCTAAACTATTAAACTATATTATTGAATAATACATAATCTTCAAAAACAGACACTTCCTACTACCAAAGTGGCGATAAATAAAGCCTGAATCTGATTATTTTTGCTATTAGGTAATGAGTATAGACACATATAAGCTTTATGGCAACAAGCAGATTGATTGAGGAAAGAAGAATAAAACGTATATTATGATGTTTTATTTCATAGCTAAACTTTCCAGGCCGGGTTAGCTACATTTACAACATTAACTTTATTGTACAACCTCAGACCCCACTCTTATAAACATCAGTTTATTATAAGATATAGGCTTTTTTAGGAGTATATACTTATAGTAGTCTAGGATCTAGAGGTATGAAACTCCCAATCCCCTTGCACTCACTCAGTCTCAATATATAAAGTTCTAGGTGTATCATTCATAGTTGATAATCTTTAAATGTGTAACTAGCGGCAGCCATAGAGCATAAATGTTAGGATTGCCACAGAGAGAGAATAGCGAAAGAGAAGGAAAAAAAACTGAATGGGAGAATTTGAAAAGTCAATATCCTTTGACGGACGGGATATTCGACTGAAGGTTGGTCAACTAGCTCCCCAGGCTGGTGGGTCAGTTTTAATACAATCTGGGGACACAGCAGTTTTAGTCACAGCTACACGATCAACAGCCAGAGAAGGCATTGATTTTCTTCCCCTCACAGTAGATTACGAAGAAAGGTTATATGCGGCAGGAAGAATTCCTGGAGGTTTATTACGACGGGAAGGTCGTCCACCAGAAAAAGCCACTCTTACCAGCCGTTTGATTGATCGTCCGCTGCGTCCTTTGTTTCCGTCCTGGTTACGAGATGACATCCAAATTGTTGCTTTGACCATGTCGATGGATGAACTAGTGCCACCTGATGTGCTGGCAGTCACTGGTGCTTCAATCGCCACCCTAATTGCTGGGATACCTTTTAATGGACCTATGGCAGCTGTGCGCGTAGGCTTAGTAGGAGATGATTTTATCATTAACCCTACTTATGCAGAAATTGAAGCCGGGGACCTAGATCTTATAGTGGCAGGTTCACCAGAAGGTGTGATCATGATAGAGGCAGGAGCCAATCAGCTGCCTGAGAGAGACATTCTCGAAGCAATTGAGTTTGGTTACGAGGCAGTTCAAGACTTAATCAAAGCACAGCAAGATTTGCTAACAGAATTAGGTCTGCAAATCACACAAGCATCTCCACCAGAAGTCGATCTGACTCTGGAGAACTACATATATGAGCGTGGCAGTGATGAAATTAAGAAAATTCTGTCACAGTTTGAGCTAGAGAAAGCAGAACGTGATGCTGCTTTGGATGCAGTCAAGGCAACAATTGGAACTGCAATTAGTGAACTGCCAGAAGACGACCCAATTCGTGTTGCAGCAACAACGAATACTAAGGCAGTTGATAATACTTTCAAAGAAATCACCAAAAAGTTCATGCGCCGTCAAATTATCGAGGATAATGTCCGCGTTGATGGTCGCAAACTAGATGAGGTTCGGCCAGTTTCTTGTCAAGTTGGTGTTTTGCCTAGACGAGTTCATGGCAGTGGCTTATTTAACCGAGGTCTGACACAGGTTTTATCTGCTTGTACTCTAGGTACACCGGGAGATGCGCAGAATTTGACTGATGACCTACAAGTAGATCAGGAAAAACGCTACCTGCATCATTACAACTTCCCACCGTTTTCTGTAGGGGAAACTAAACCCTTACGTGCGCCAGGACGGCGCGAAATCGGTCATGGTGCACTAGCAGAACGGTCATTGCTACCTGTACTACCGCCAAAAGAACAATTCCCCTACGTTATTCGAGTTGTCTCAGAAGTGCTTTCTTCTAACGGCTCTACATCAATGGGGTCTGTGTGTGGTTCTACATTGGCGCTAATGGATGCAGGTGTACCACTTTCCAAACCTGTTAGTGGTGCAGCAATGGGTTTGATCAAAGAAGGTGACGAAGTCAGAGTGCTCACAGACATTCAGGGCATTGAAGACTTTTTGGGTGACATGGATTTCAAAGTAGCCGGTACAGACAGCGGAATCACCGCGCTGCAAATGGACATGAAAATCCCTGGTTTATCTTTGGATATTATCCGCAAAGCTATTGATCAAGCAAAGTCAGCACGGTTGCACATTCTGGAGAAGATGCTTCAGACTATTGATCAACCACGTACTGACATGTCACCGTATGCCCCGCGTCTGTTAACTATCAAGATTGATCCAGACATGATTGGTTTAGTTATTGGACCAGGCGGCAAAACAATTAAGGGCATTACTGAAGAAACAGGTGCTAAAATTGACATCGAAGATGATGGTACGGTAACGATTTCTGCGGTGGATGAAAACAAAGCTAAAAAAGCTAGGAATATTATCCAGGGCATGACGCGGAAGCTGAATGAAGGTGATGTATACGTAGGGCGCGTCACTAGAATTATACCTATAGGTGCATTTGTCGAATTTCTGCCTGGTAAAGAAGGTATGATCCACATTTCCCAACTAGCCGACTACCGCGTAGGCAAAGTTGAAGATGAAGTCACAGTAGGTGATGAGGTGATTGTCAAAGTACGGGAGATTGACAGCAAAGGTAGAATTAATCTCACCCGCTTGGGTATTCACCCAGATCAAGCTGCTGCTGCACGGGAAGCTGCTGCCGTGAATCGATAACTTCATAAGTAGATTGTAGATTTGTCTTCACATAAATCTAAAAATCTAGATAGCGATCGCTTTTAGGTCAACATGCGATCGCTTTGCATTTCAAAAATCTGCCTAACCTCATGACTTATAACCCCTACGGGATAGGGGTTATCCTTTTGAACATATTAAGGGTGATTCATCCTGTTGATATATTTGCTGATTAATTTATTTAAGCTATGTTAAATGTTTATGACCAGCACTGGATGTAAGGGTCTAGGGAATTTAACCAAAAATAGTATTTTTGCTGTTTATTTAACGCTTAAAGATATTACTGATTACTCTCATTGATCCTAAGATTAGATATTAAAGCATTGTGAGTTCAAAGCGTCTTCCAGAAACCACTGCCCATGTCAGGATTACCCGCCAATCTTGGCAACATGGCTTCCTTGAAGGTGAAGTTAGCGCAGGTGACTATGAGTGGCATTTCCAGTGGCATTTCCGCCGAGGTGAACTCTCTGTTAAGCCTTCTCAGGGTCGTGCTCTCATCAAAGAACCCCTAGGTCGCTTCCTTGAACAACGAGACTACCAATTAGAACCAGGAGGAGATTATGCTTTTACTATTCGTGCGGAACTGTGAGTCAGTTATCAGTTATTAGTTGGGTGTTAACTGTTCACTGATTCAGTTAGACGGTTTAGATATCTTTCGATGAGGAGGATGGCGACAATGTCATCTATTGGTCTTGGTGGTTGTCGCATACCCTGTGGCAATAGCTTTACGAGTCCTTTGGGAGGATACATCTGCCAATAGCGATCGCGTGCCTCTAAACTGGTGTAGCGCTCGTCTACTAAAACAATATTCAGAGACTCTTGTAATTCCTGGCTCAGCCGCTGTTTCCATCGTTTGGCTGTCGTTTGGTCACCCATCACTAGTATGGAAATGGGATACTTTTTGCGCAGTGCTATTATAGTGCTAACAACCTCACTTGCTGAAATCACCTCGTGATAGTGCAATCGCCGATCTAGTCCGAGCACAGCTAAACCACATTTATCTCTACCTGGATCAAAGCCCAAGATCATCGGCTGTCTTGGGGGAAATTCCTGAGAATTCATAAGATTTTGTTTAAATAATTCTAATATAAAACGGTCTGGAAAATGGGGAGTGGCTCTTCCCTACTCCCCAACGCCACTTGCTACAACGGAGGGAACCTCAACGGACAGTTCGACGCCACATGCTTCAAGTCGGGAAACCCGCCCAACGCAGTGGCTCCTCAAGTCGGGAGACCCTT
>JAJPJF010000467.1 GCA_021324415.1 Nostocales cyanobacterium Centralia_MAG_434 | reverse complement strand
GCCATTGACGGGTACGTAGGGGTCTCACGCCACTCCCCTCAAGTCGGGAAACCCGCCCACGGGGGTGGCTCCCCAAGTGGAGCAAATGGCGTCATAGGGCATAGTATATAGTTCCTCCTCTGCTCCCCACACCCCACACCCTACTCCCCACACCCCACACCCCACACCCTACACCCCACTCTTAACTCCTAACTTTTTTCGAGGTTTGCCGTGTTTCAACTACTTTATTACCTAATACAAGCCATTCAACCGTTTTCAGTGTTCATTTGCTTTTTCTGTGCTTGGGCATTAATTCTTGTTGTCTCTTGGGGTTTGTGGTCTGCTGCAAGAGATAGTGTTTCCACAGCCAAAAAAATGCATCAAATTCCTTGTCCTGGTTGTCAATTTTTTACCAATGATCACCGCCTCAAATGCACTGTCCGTCCATGTGGTGCAAATACAGAAGAAGCAATAAATTGTAAAGATTATGAGCCAAAGACCAATCCTTACTCGATGGGTAGTTAATACTCACTCCTCATGAACATCTAACAATACTTTTAAAACACCTTTAGTTTGAGCATGTTCAAAAGCAGCAAGCCCATCTTTAAGAGGATAATGGGCATGGATGAGGGGTTTAACATCGACTTGTCCTTGTGCTAGTAGATCAAGTGCTGGTGTAAAAGGACCACAACGAGACCCAATGAGAGTAATCTCGTCCACAACCAAAGAGGAGGCGTCTAAGCTCAGATTACCAGCATAAGTACTTTTGAGTACTAATGTTCCTCGTGGGCGCAAGGCACGACGGGCAAGTGCAAATCCTTCAGGATTACCAGTACACTCCACTGCAATATCAAAGGTACCCACAACTGCATCCACAAGACCAGTTTTAATTCCCCGTGCTTCTAAATAAGCAAGTTTATCGTGATGTCGCCCTACTACCAAGAGATCACAACCAGTCAAAGCTAATGTCTGTGCTACCAGTTGCCCTAGTTTGCCGTCTCCAACGACCAGCACCCGCGCATCAGGATGCAACACGACCTGCTGCTGTATTTCCAAAGCAGCGGCTAGAGGTTCCGTAAATGTTGCAACTTCTGTAGTCACATGATCGGGAACAAGGTGCAAGTTCTCTACAGGTAAACACAGATAATCAGCAAAGGCTCCATTGCGATTTACAATCCCAAGAACAGTGCGGTTTTCACAATGAGTTGGTAGTCCTGAAAGACAGAATCGACAGTGACCACAAACAGCGTTGATTTCTCCAACTACACGCTGATTTATTAAGTGTTCTGGTCCTTGCTCAACTACACCAACAAATTCGTGCCCTAAAATACCTTTGTAGGGATAGTAACCTCTTTTAAGTTCTAGGTCAGTGTTACAGATACCAGCACACAAAACTCGCACCAAGGCTTCGCCTGATGGCGGTTTGGGTGTAGGAATGTCAGTGCGTAGCTGCAGTTGGTTGTTTTCGAGCCAAAGTCCTTTCATGCCATGCGCCACTTCTTACCTTTTTCCCAATATTAAGCAATTTATAGCTTGTTTTGGTAGTGTGTGGCTGGAGATCTTTGTATCGTGAAGTCAAGGGAGTGCATCCCAATTTGGCAGAGTTATTTTGTAGTGCGAGCATCTTGCTCGCTGAATATATCACGCGAGCAAGACGTGAGTGCAAAGCACACGCTTCGCGAACGCATTACTTATTCCATTTAGGGGATGCGCCTAGTTAGCATTACGTGAAAAACAAGAAACAATTCATGACAACGATGTATTATCGCTTCTCTCACAGCCGAGTCATTGCTCTAGGGTTAGGAATCTTGTTGCTCTGCACTTCACCAACGTATGCTCAACAACAAGTCAAAAGTGCTTGTTCTCAAAAATTTGTGGCGAGTAAGTGTGTTGAAAACTTATCACAGATGATGCCAACACTGTCAAAAGCCAATGTCGTGTATTTAGGAGAAACTCACGATAGCCGAGAAGATCATCAAAATCAGTTAAAAATCATTCAGGAACTTTACCAAGGTCACAACAAAATCGCGATCGCCATGGAAATGTTCCAGCGCCCTTATCAGAGTGTTGTCAATCAATATCTGGCAGGAAACCTAACTGAAAAAGAATTTTTAGAGAAAAGTGAGTACAAAAAACGCTGGGGTTTTCCCTGGGAAAACTACGCCCCTATCCTCCGATTTGCCAAGGAAAAACAACTACCAGTCTTAGCACTAAACACTCCAACCGAAATTACCCGTAAAGTTGCCAGTCAGGGATTAGAAAGTCTTACAGCCTCTGAAAGACGATTGATCCCTCCCTTCTCAGAAATTCGTACTGATAATCAAGAATATCGCCAAAGGTTGCTGGCAGTCTTTCAAAAGCATCAAGCTGTCAGTCATGGTAGCAATCATGGTGCTGACCTCTTCTTCCAAGCACAAGTACTGTGGGATGAAACAATGGCAGAGGGTGTTGCCAAGTTTGTGAAAGCTCATCCAGATTATCAAGTGATAGTGTTAGCAGGACAAGGACATATCATTTATGGCTACGGCATTCCCAACCGTGTGGCGCGTCGTTTGCAGGGTAAGGTCATTCAACGTTCTGTTTTACTCAGTTCACCAGATGAGGAGAGTACTTCTAAAAATAGGGCGATCGCAGACTTTATTGTTTCGCAATAAGCAAGGAAGTTCAGTAACCTCGATTTTACTAGACAGCTACAGATTTGCCTTAAATAAGCTATGGTGTCATAGAAAAAAGAAAATGGGCCTAAAAGAAATTCTTCAAGACAAACGAGAGGAGATTATAAGTATTGCTTTTAAACATGGAGCTTATAATCTCCGAATTTTTGGTAGTGTAGCTAGGGGTGAAGAAACAGAAATAAGTGATATAGATTTTTTGATTGATTATGACTTGAATAAAATCACAGCTTGGTTTCCTAGTGGGTTGGTTGAAGATTTAGAAACTTTATTAAATCGTAAAGTTGATGTAGTAACTACTAAGTCTTTGCATGCTTTTATTAAAGATAAAGTTTTCAAGGAAGCCATACCCTTATGAAAGATAGTCGGATATATCTTATTCATATTCGTGATTGTATCAACACAATCCAGCAATATATAATTGATAACGGCAATAGACTAAATTTCAAATTTTGACTCTCTCCACAAACGGTGAAAAAACCGGAATAAGTTCTGCTCTACTGACAACGAAACTCGGGAAAGAGCGAGTGCGATAATCTTCTCCTGGTAACAAAGGAAAAGGATCTGATTTTAGAGAACGCCAAACACCTCCGGCAGCTTGAGTAATGACCCAAGCCGCTGCTAAGTCCCAAACTTTAGGTGTAGCCTCAAAACTACCTAGTACTGCACCAGAGGCAACAGTAAGAAAATTGTAGCTAGCAACACCCAACATTCGGATCTTACAAGGAAAGCCTTTTTGGATAGCCGCTGTACTGCGAGAACAGAGATTAAAGAAGTGATTGTGACTAGGTGCATCATCACTAGTATGAATGGGATGATGATTGAGAAATGCTCCAGATGGTACGGCTAATTGTGATGAACCTGACCAAAAACCGTGAAAAGCTTCATTTACTGGGGGTACGTAAACATAACCAAAGACAGGTGTGCCTTGATATAGTAGACCCAGAGAAATTGACCAAATGGGAATACCACGTGTAAAGTTGGTTGTGCCGTCTAAAGGATCAATCACCCAACACCATTCTGTACCGGGAAAAGTTTGATCGCCTTCTTCAGAGAGAATGCCATAACCAGAAAAATTAGAGGCGATCGCATCCCGCAGTTCCTGATCTGCCCATTGATCTGCTCGCGTCACTAGACTGCCATCAGCTTTTTGCAAAGCCTGCACTTGACCAAAATCTTTCATTAACTGGTTGCCTACTCTAGCAGTAGTGGTTTGCGCGAATTCAAGAATTGTTGCCCAAAATTCAGTCATTTGATTTTTATTTAAGTATTTATTGGTTAATTTTTAGTAAAATTTACAACTAACAGATACTGAAAATTGACAATTAATTAGCAAATAAATATTATCAATCAATTTTGCTTTGCAACACAGAGGCGATCGCCTACTTGGCACTTGTCTGAATACTCTGATACTTTTCAGTTTGAAAGCACTATCAACTAAGATAAACCCTACAAGTTATAAATCTTAATTAATGTGATGTAACGATACACTAGTAAGTGTAAAGAAATGTCAATAATCATTTTTTATAACTGTGGAAACCATCGCACTAGGGAAAAATGGGCCAACTGTTACACCCCTTTGTATTGGGACTTGGGCTTGGGGTGATAAGCTGTTCTGGAATTATGGCAGCGATTACGGTGTAGAGCAGTTGCAAGCAGCTTTTACAGCCGCCTTGGAAGCTGGGATCAACTTTTTTGATACCGCTGAAGTTTACGGATTAGGACTCTCAGAACAATTTTTGGCGCAATTCATGCAACAGACAACAAAACAAGTGCAGATTGCTACCAAATACGGTCCTTTGCCTTGGCGATTTACAGCTGAGTCTGTCGCTGATGCACTAACGCAAAGCTTAAAACGACTACAAGTAGATCAAGTCTTGCTGTATCAAGTGCATTGGCCTTTTACCTTCTTCATGAGTCAAGAAACCTTGATGAATGCACTTGCAGATGAAGTACAACGAGGCAGAATTGCCACTGTAGGTGTCAGTAATTACTCTGCACAACAGATGCAAGAAGCACACCAGATACTAGCTAAGCGTGGAGTGCCGTTATCTGTGAACCAAGTTCGCTACTCTTTACTAACTCGACAAATCGAAAGTAACGGTATTTTTGACACTGCTCGTGAGTTAAGTGTAACAATTTTAGCATATAGTCCTTTAGCACAAGGCTTACTCACCGGTAAGTACAGTGCTTCAGGTGGCGAAACCCCTACTGGTGCCAGAAGAATAGACCCACGATTTAACAAAGAAGGTCTGCAAAAAATTGAACCATTGATATCTTTGCTGCGTCAGTTTGGAGAAAAACACAATCGCACTCCTGCCCAAGTTGCGCTCAACTGGTTAATTGCACAGGGTAATGTGATCCCAATCGCTGGAGTGAAAACAGCACAACAAGTACAGCAAAACGCTGGTGCTTTAGGATGGAGATTAAGTGATGATGAGATTGCACAACTAGAAGAAGCCAGCCGTCCTTGGGTAAAGTAATTAATCCTCAACAATTTCTCTAATCACTTTCAAAAACGTCTGCAAAATTGGTGAAGCCTCATCTTGTCGCCAGACTGCTGCCAGAGCAACCTCGGAAATTGGTATATTCAGTGTATTATAAACTACTCCTGCTCTGTGAATATTGCGGATTGAAGCTGGTGCTAACGAAACACCCATGCCAGCTGAGACAAGACCGAGTATTGTCTGTTTTTGGCTTGCTTTTTGGATCACTTTGGGGCTGAAGCCAGCTTGTTGGAACAAACTAATACATTGATCATAGTATCCAGGTTCCAATTGCCGCGATACTAAAATGAAAGACTCATGAGCTAGCTCGAGCAACGTTAACTCAGGCTGACTTGCAAGAGAGTGAGTCTCAGGCAAGATCACTACCAAAGGTTCCCGTAAAATCACTTCCAGAGATAGAGTAGCATCAGGCACAGGTGGAATCATCAAACCCAGGTGGATTTGGTGTTCCTGTAAAGCCTTTACTTGGGCAGTAGTTGTCATTTCCTCTAACTCTAATTCCACTCGCGGGAAGTGGTTTCGGAATACCCTAAGAACTTTAGGCAGAATACTGTATGTGGCAAATCCAGAAAATCCCACTTTGAGAAGTCCACTCTCGCCCTGAGCAACTTGCCTGACTATCTTGACTGCCTGATCTGCTTTAAGTAAGATTTGACGCGCTTCTTCTAAAAAGACTTTTCCTGGTTCTGTCAGCTGAACTTGACGCTTGGTTCGATGGAATAAGAGTACACCTAACTCAGTTTCTAGTTGATGGATCTGTTGACTTAGAGGCTGCTGGGTCATGTGTAATCGAGCAGCAGCTCGACCAAAGTGCAGTTCCTCTGCAACAGCGACAAAGTAGCGTAAATGCCGAAGTTCCATTTGAACTTTTTAAGTGTTAATTGCCTATAAAAAATGTGTTGGACAGTGTGATTAGCTAACCCCTATGGTAAGAGCTAATAGCTTTTGATAAGCACTACCCACCCTACAAAAATACAAGACTTAAATAATTGAGGATTTCTTTATGAATTTGAATTTCAATACAAATATTTTTAAAAAAGAGAAAATCTTTTTAGGAGGAACAGAAGAACATATTGTCCGGGGAGGACGTCATCTCTTCAGGCTTCTGCCTCAGGCATTCGAAGGAATTCAGCAAATCGGTGTGATTGGCTGGTCTTCGCAAGGACCTGCTCAAGCACAAAATTTGAGAGATTCTTTGGCTGGGACTAATATTAAAGTCAAAGTCGGACTCAGAGAAAACTCTACTTCAATTGCTTTAGCCGAAAAAGCTGGTTTTACTAGAGCCGATAGGACATTGGGGGAAATGTATGAAGTTATTTCTGAATCAGATATGACGATTCTTCTGATTTCTGATGCAGCACAAGCTGAAAACTATCAACAGATTTTTGATACTATTCGCCCTAGCGCTACACTCGGATTGTCTCATGGATTTTTACTTGGACACTTAAAAAATATTGGTCAATCTTTCCAAGAAAATATTAATGTTGTTGCTGTGTGTCCTAAGGGGATGGGTAACTCTGTTAGGCGACTTTACGAACAAGGCAAAGAAATTAATGGAGCAGGTATTAATTCTAGTTTTGCCATTTATCAAGATATTAATGATAAAGCAGTGGATTATGCACTTGGATGGGCAGTTGCACTGGGTTCTCCTGCCATATTCCAAACCACCCTTGAATCAGAGTACAAGTCTGACATTTTTGGAGAAAGAGGAATTTTATTGGGTGCAGTTCACGGTCTTGTAGAAAGTCTTTATCGTTGGTTTATTCATCATGGATATGAAAAGAAAGCAGCCTTTATAAATTCAGTAGAATCCATTACCGGACCTATTACTAAGATAATTTCTCAAAAGGGAATGCTGTCAGTTTATGCATCTTTAAATGAAACAGAAAAAGAAATCTTTAAGAAAGCTTATTGTGCTGCATATCATCCTGCTTTTGAAATATTGATAGAGATTTACGATGAGGTTGCGTCTGGAAATGAAATACGTAGCGTTATTGAAGCAAATAGACGTCATCAGCGTTATACTTTGGGGAAAATTGATGGTACTCAAATGTGGCAGATTGGTATTGATGTACGTGCTCACAGGCTACCTGAAATCCCTGTTCATCCCATCACAGCCGGAATTTATATTGCAACAATGATGGCTCAGGTGGACTTACTCAAAGAAAAAGGACACCCCTATTCAGAAATTGCTAACGAGTCCATTATTGAAAGTGTAGATTCCCTCAATCCCTACATGCACTATAAGGGAATCGCTTTTATGGTAGATAATTGCTCCACAACGGCGCGACTTGGAGCAAGAAAATGGGCACCAAGATTTGATTACATTCTATCTCAGCAGGCTTTCACTGCATTCGATAATGACTCCCAAATGGATGAGCAACTATTTGAGAATTTTTTGGCCAATGAAATTCACCAAGTGCTCTCAGTTTGTGCCCAGTTTCGACCAACGGTTGATATTTCTGTGATTGGATAGCAAGAATAATGTGTTGTTGCCTAACGGTCTACTGACCCCATGACAACATCAATACTACCCAGAATAACGAAAATATCTGCCACTTTTGAGCCTTTAATCAATTGGGGTAAAACTTGCAGATTATTGAAATCTGCTGGGCGAATTTTCCACCGCCAAGGAAATACATGATCGTTACCAATGAGATAAATTCCCAATTCACCTCTACCAGATTCAATACGGACATAGCACTCTCCTTGGGGAATTTTGAAAGTGGGTGCAATTTTTTTGGCAGCGAACTGATAATCAAACTTGTCCCACTCAGATTTAGCACCTGCTAGCATGCGTTGAGCTTCTAAATTTTCATAAGCGCCACCGGGTATCCCTTTGAGTGCTTGCTGAATAATCTTGACGGACTCTCGCATTTCTCCAATTCGCACCAAATACCGAGCAAGACAATCTCCTGCCGTATCCCACTTTACTTCCCACTCAAAATCGTCGTAGCATTCGTAATGGTCAACTTTTCGTAAATCCCACTTCACCCCAGAGGCTCGCAACATTGGGCCAGAGACACTCCAATTTATGGCTTCCTCTCGAGTGAGCACTCCTACTCCCTCAATTCGGCGGCGAAAAATAGGATTATTCGTGATCAACTTCTCGTACTCATCAATCTTTGGTAGGAAGTAGTTGCAGAAGTCTTGGCATTTGTTTATCCAACCGTAGGGTAAATCAGCAGCAACTCCCCCAATACGAAAATAATTATTGTTAACCATGCGATATCCCGTAGCGGCTTCAAATAGATCGAGAATCATTTCGCGATCGCGCAATGTGTAAAAGATCAGAGTCTGTGCGCCCAGGTCTCCTACAAATGGTCCTAACCACAATAGATGGTTGACAATTCGAGTTAACTCCAACATAATCACCCGGATATAGCTGGCACGTTTAGGAATTAGAATATTTGCCAATTTCTCGACAGCATTGACCGTAACCGCTTCGTTAAACATCCCGCCGTAGTAGTCCCAGCGGCTCACGTAAGGTACATACATAATATTTGTACGGTTTTCGGCAATTTTTTCCATACCTCGGTGCAAATAGCCGATGACAGGTTCACAGTCCATGACATCTTCCCCATCCAAGGTGACAAGAATCCGAAAACACCCATGCATAGAGGGGTGATGGGGACCAAAATTAATGACCATTGGGTCAGTTTTGGTTTCAATTCTGCTCATAAAACATTCCCTAATATTTCTTAACAAAATATTCTTGTTCAAAAGTTTAGGGAATTTATTGATTGGAGTCTTTCAGATTAGTCCGATATTTTGCAGATTCTTATGCTATTTTGTTGAATAGCCTTGGTGTAACTCCCAACAGGCGTTTAGTATGAAAATTGAGATGGCTTTGGCTAGCAAAACCAACCTGACGAGCAATTTCTACTATTGCCATTTCGCCTTTAACTAATAATTCCTTAGCACGTTCTACACGACGACGAATCACATATTGATGGGGAGTGACGCCTGTAGACTGTTTGAATAATTGGCAAAAGTAATGAGGACTCATCTGTATGAGTCCTGCCAATTTGTTTAAACTTAAATCTTCTTCTAAATGTGCATTTATGTAGTCAATAACTTGTTGTAGCTTATGGCGTGGTAAACCGTTGGGATATTCTTTTAACTTCGGTTTTTGAGTACTATAGTGTTGCATCAAATGCACTGATAATGCATTGACCATAGTCTCTACATACAAGCGACTTCCTAAAGGGTCGTTTTCCAGAATATTTTTGATTGCCAGCCCAATCTGGTAGACCAAAGGATCAGGTGTGGCAAAATGCGGTACTAGTTGAACTTTTTCTGGTTCTGCGGCTTCGTCAATTGCACGGGCAAAAAGATCAGGCTCTATCCCCAGAAGAATAAAATCCCCTTGTGCATCCCAAGTAGCAGCTTGACCAACATTTACAGGGGTAATGACAATATCACCCCCAACAACAGCATCACACTGACACCGTCCATCTAGTTTACGGTCAACGTTAATGATACGTGAACCATGTGTAAAAATATTGATGCCGTGCCAACGAGGTGTGCAAACCTCCGGAACTTGATACGCAGGCTGGCACATGTACCCAAAAGTAATGCCATCCCAACTTGTTTCAAAACTGGTGAGGATAGGCGGACGTGGGTACATTTTGAGTATCTCACCTTCCTCAGTTAGGATTAACGGCTTATCTTGGGGCATAAGTTGTACAAACAAACCCTGTAAGCTCAGTGTATCAAACAGTGGTAAACACTTGAGCTAAGCCCTGTTTGAACAAAAAACATTCTCGTCGAATGAGCCACCACACTTGGCAATGAGTTAGGAATTGTGAGTTACGTGTTACGAGTTATTCCTAACTTCTAACTCCTAACTCCTAACTTATCCTAGGACGCTGATTCTCTAGCTGTACTAGAACCTAGCTTTTTGGGAGTTACAGAAGACTCACGACGTACACCAGTCCGCAATTTGGGTTTGAGTGAACCGTTTCTGTCTCCTTCAGCTGCACTCACGTCAGATTTGCTCCAACTAGAGCGATTGCGTTCACCAGAAAACTCTCCACGACGACCAGACCGTAGTTTTGGCTTGGGAGTAGTGGCGGAAAGCATTTCTTCTTCAAGAGCAATATCCGATTGTAGCCAAGCTGGACGAGTTTGATCGTAAGCAATTTGCAATGCTGCTGCGGCGATCGCCTGAGCATCGTATTTTTCTGTTAACTCACTCACAATGGGCAAGAACGAAGCCAAACGTTCGCCAGCCAATGCTTCTCGCACTTGAGCTTGCAGTTTTTCTAATTGACGTGCTTCAATTTGTGCCCGTGTAGGTATTGATAGCACTTGCCAACTTTGGCGCACATGGCGTTCAAATGCCTGTTGCTTGCGTCGTTCAAATGGCTGTACCAAAGAGATTGCAGTCCCTTCTTTGCCAGCGCGACCAGTACGACCAATACGGTGAACGTAGGTTTCAACACTATCAGGTAAGTCGAAGTTAATCACGTGAGACAACTGATCAACATCTAACCCTCGTGCGGCAATATCTGTTGCTACCACCCACCGGACTTGACGATTGCGGAATCGAGTTAGCAGACGCTCACGTGCTTGTTGCGATAAGTCACCATGATACTCATCAACACTGTGACCTGCTGCTTGCAGTTGGTTGGTAAGTTCTGCTGCTGTACGTCTGGTACGGACAAAGATTAAAGCCGTTTCTGGATCTTCCATTTCCAAAATAGGCTGTAAAGCTTTGGCTTTCGTCCAGTGACGTGGTACAACGTAAGCTACTTGATTGATTTTTGTGGGAGCGGCTTTTGGTTGCTCAACAGTGATTGTCACTGGTGCTCGCAAAAACCTTGTTACCAACTGACGGATCGATGGCGGCATTGTTGCCGAGAATAAAGCTGTATGGCGTTCTGTTGGTGCTTGAGAGAGTATTTTCTCTACATCATCAATAAAGCCCATGCTCAACATTTCATCAGCTTCATCCAATACCAACCACTTTACTTGATCGAGTTTCAAACTGCCTCGGTCGAGTAAGTCTATCACCCGTCCTGGTGTTCCTACCACAATATGAACACCACGCTTGAGTTGTAAAATTTGGCGGTCAATTGACTGACCACCGTAGATTGCTAACACCCGCAATCCTTGATTACCAATAAATTCAAAGATGGCATCGTGAACTTGAATTGCTAGTTCACGAGTTGGTGTCAAAATTAAAGCTTGTACTGCCTTTTGATTAATATCCAGCCGCTCTAGAATCGGCAGAGAAAACGCCGCCGTTTTACCTGTGCCGGTTTGTGATTGACCAACCACATCACGACCCGCTAAAAGTTGCGGAATAGCTTGTGTTTGAATATTGGTTGGGGCAGTAAAGCCCATTTTCTCTAGTTGCTCAACACGCTCTTGAGAAATTCCTAATTCTTGAAAAGAAAGGTTCATCAACTCTCCTAAGGTTTTTATTTTGAACAGTTAGTCATTAAGAGTTGGGAGTAATACTCCTTACTCTTGAGTTACAACTTGACCATATAGGTCATACGCATCTGCGCTTTGGATCACTACTGGAACGATACTTCCTAACTTTGCTTGACCACGAAGATACACCTGTCCATCTACTTCTGGGGCAAATCTGCCAGAACGGCCAAGCAATTCTCCTGTTTGTGGATTTTCTTGTTCAATCAGAACATCAACCACTTTGCCGATTTCTTGTTGATTTTTCTTTAAAGAGATTGGCTGTTGGAGTGCCATTAATGCGTCCCGCCGCTCATCCATTACCTCTTGTGGTAGCTGATTGGGTAGGTCGTAGGCGGGCGTTCCTTCCTCTGGCGAAAAAGTGAACACACCAACGTGATCAAACTCATGATGCTGGACAAATTGCAGCAGATGATCAAAATGTCCTTGGGTTTCGCCAGGGAAGCCAACAATAAAGGTTGTTCGCAACACTGCTTCTGGTAGTGCCTCCTTGATGCGTTCAATCATCGCATCATTCACTCGTCCTTGCCACGGACGGTTCATCGCACGAAGAATCTCTGGATGAGAATGCTGTAAGGGTAAGTCTAGATATGGTAAGACATTGGGTGTTTCTCGAATTGCCGCTATCACATCTGGGGTGAGACCTGTGGGATAAGCGTAGTGCATGCGAATCCACGGTACATCTACTTTCCCCAAAGCGTAGAGCAATTCTGCTAACTTTGGCTTGCCGTATATATCAATACCATAATTGGTAGTGATTTGGGAGATCAGAATGATTTCCTGGACTCCTTCGCTGGCTAACTGCTTTGCCTCGTTAACAATAGATTCAATCGTACGCGATCGCTGGTTTCCCCTGAGATGGGGAATAATACAAAACGCACAACGGTAATCGCATCCCTCAGCAACTCTTAGGTATGCTATTCCTTCTGTCGTCGTGCGATAGCGCGGTGTCGTTTCATCGGCAATGTAGGTTGGTTGTAAACTGACCTGCCTAACACGCTCTCCTTGTTCGACCCGCTGAACTACATCTACAATTTTGTGATAGTCTCCTGTTCCAACAACTGCTACTGCCTCTGGCAACTCTTCCAATAACTGCTGTTGAAAGTGCTGCGCCATACAGCCTGCAATCACGATTTTTTTGTTTGCTTCTGCCAGTTCTACTAAAGTCCTGACAGACTCTTCCCGTGCCGCTTCGATAAAACTACATGTATTGACTATAACATAATCTGCCAACTCTTCATCAGAATCTACACCGTAGCCTGCTTCTACCAGCAGTCCTAGCATATGTTCTGTATCAATTCGATTTTTCTCGCAGCCTAGGTGAGAAATTGCAATTATTGGCTTATCACCCATAATTTATGAAAAATCCTGCTGGTTTTTTCCTGTAATGAATATGGTGCTTTAGTGCTAGCTTCTTTGACACTTGGGAAAGACCTGTTCCTCTTTCCTCACTCCTCCCAGTCATACATACTGCACCCTGTAGGAGTCATGACAATGATCAATATAGATATCATGCTATGATGTCTTTATTAATCTTTTTTCCGGGGGAAAAATAAGTAGTCTTTGGGTAAATTTGACACTAAGTTAGTAATCTTTTTTAACAATTGCCTGTTGGTATTTTACATTACCGCAGCGTTTGCTTGTTTAATTTACTCATAGGAAGCAGCCTTCAGCATAACACTGGAGAGGACGATCTGCGTCAAAACCAGAATTATATGGCCTGTTGTGAGAAGTTGCTACCAATTCGGAAAATTTCGCGCGACTACGCCCCGGAGCACGGTAATGCTGCCCTTTTGCTCAGGCAAAGCCTGTGACACCTTGGCAGGTTTCTCTTCTGCCGCATGGGAAGCTGCCTCGCGTTTTTTAAAGGGCAAACTCCTCTTTAATAGCCAGGTTTTATCTTAACATATCTTAGAGAAGGTTTGATGCCAATTTCCATCTCAGGGAGGAGGCGGGAAACCGTAAATTAACAGAAAACAAACTTGACTAGTTAGTTATTGGTCATTAGTTGTTGGTTAGTGGTCAAAGACAAAGGACAATTGACCAATGATAAGCGACAATTGACTATTGGCTAGAGCCGATTTAAAGACGTGGACTTATATCAACTATTTAGAACCCGAAATCCAATTATTGGTGTAGTTCACCTACTACCGTTACCTACTTCACCTCGTTGGGGAGGTAGCCTCAAAGCAGTGATTGACCGTGCTGAACAAGAAGCAACAGCCCTCTCCAGTGGAGGGGTTGACGGCATTATTGTGGAAAATTTCTTTGACGCACCATTTACAAAAAACCAAGTCGATCCAGCCGTGGTCAGCGCCATGACCGTTGTAGTGCAACGGATACAAAATTTGGTGACGCTACCGATAGGTATAAACGTTTTGCGAAACGATGCCAAAAGTGCAATGGCGATCGCTACCTGCGTCAAAGCACAATTCATTCGTGTCAACGTGCTAACAGGCGTGATGGCAACAGACCAAGGATTAATCGAGGGAGACGCCCACCAACTCCTACGCTATCGCCGGGAATTAGGCAGTGATGTAAAAATCTTCGCCGATGTGTTGGTAAAGCATGCTCGTCCCTTAGGATCGGTAAACCTTACTAACGCAGTGCAAGACACTATTGAGCGCGGTTTAGCCGATGCCGTTATCTTATCCGGTTGGGCAACTGGTAGCCCTCCAACTCTCGAAGACTTGGAACTAGCATCCTCATCTGCTAATGGTACACCAGTGTTTATCGGTAGTGGAGCAAATTTGGACAACATCGGTACTCTAATGCGGGCAGTAGATGGTGTTATTGTCTCCAGTTCCCTCAAACGCCACGGTCACCGAGAGCAACCCATTGATCCAATTCGAGTTAGCCAATTTGTAGAAGCCGCACGCCAAAGTTGGAACTCTCAAGATGAAAACAAATCAATTTCTTCAGTAAAACTACATTCTTAAAATGGGGAGTGGGGAGTAGGGAGATAGGGAATGAGGGACAGGGGACAAGGAGGACAAGGAGGATATGGGGGACAAGGAGGACAAGGTTGATTACTAACTCCTAACTCCTAAACGCCAGTTGCTACAAGTCGGGGAACCCGCAAGAGCGCACTGGCTCCTCCTAACTCCCCACTCCTACCTCCCCATGCCCCTAATCCCCACTTCGTGGGGGCCCCGAGTTCCCCACTCCTAACTCCTAACTTCATAACACCAATTTATGATTCGACGACGTTCTACTCCCTGGATTTATCGTTATTCGCGCTTGTTAATTGCCGCGATCGCTGGATGTGGCGCTTTGACAACAGCATATCTCACGGTAGTGAAGTTCACGCAAAGCTCTGCTGCTTGCCCAACTAAAAGCTGTGATTTGGTACTAGCTAGCGACTATGCTACAGTTTTTGGACTTCCTCTAGCTTTGTTTGGGTTTGTTGCTTACGCCAGTATGGCAGTATTCGCCTTAGCTCCTCTGGCTGCTGGCACAAAGCAAAAGAACGAACTACGCTCGAATTTAGAAAACAAGACTTGGCTATTGCTGTTAGCTGGAGCGATCGCTATGTCTGTCTTCAGTGGTTACCTGATTTATCTACTGCTTTTTAAAATTAAGGCAGTCTGTATTTATTGCATTGCCTCAGCTATTTTCTCACTAAGTCTTTTGACACTAACTATCATTGGTCATGCTTGGGAGGATTTGGGGCAAATTTTCTTTACTGCCATTGTCGTTGGTATGGTAACGCTCATTGGTACTTTAGGTGTCTATGCAAATGTTAATAAATCAGTTAGTGACGCTAGCATAAATTCTGAACAACCTGCCAGCCCAAGACCAATAGGAGAACCTACACTTGGGGTTGGTTGGCCTATACGCTCTACCTCTGGGGAAGCAGAAATTGAGTTAGCACGTCATCTTACCCAAATTGGTGCTAAAGAGTACATTGCTTGGTGGTGTCCTCACTGTCACGAACAAAAAGAACTATTTGGCAAGCAGGCTTATCCAGAGATTAAACATATTGATTGCGACCCACAGGGCAAAGACGACCCACGTCCAGATTTGTGTCAAGCAGCTGGCATTCAAGGCTTCCCAACTTGGGAAATTAACGGGAAACTCTATCCCAACGTACAACCATTAAAGAAACTGGCTCAACTTTCCGGCTATAAAGGTCCGAGCAACTTTAAGAATTTTCCCAAAGATTTCCAGTAACACCTTGACAGTTAACTGATAACTGTTAAGTGTCAACTCTATGGCAGTCTTGTGTGATCTTCGCCAATCTGTGGAAGATTGCAGGACAATAAAAGTGTTTCTCCCAACTTAGGTTATGGGAATGAGTAAGCAGCAACTGGGCAAGTGTTTTGTAAGGTTTGTGTTGACCTTCAAGCACTTGCTTGGTCGAAGAAACAAGGAATTGGTGACTGCCGCTCTTGTTACAATCTTTGTCCTTATATTACGTTCTATTGGATTATTGCAGTCTCTAGAATGGACAGCTTTAGATCAATTTTTTCAGTTACGTCCAAACGAAGCAGTTCAAGAACGTATTACTATTGTCGAAATTAATGAAGCTTCCTTACGCCAAGTTGGTTCTTGGCCTATTCCAGACTCTATTATTGCCCAGTTATTGCGAAAATTACAAGCTCATCAACCTCGCACAATTGGTTTAGATATTTATCGAGATTTGCCAGTAGAACCAGGTCATCAAGATTTAATCAATGTCTATTATTTATTGAGTAACTTAGTTGGAATAGAACTCTTATCACATAATAAAAATGCCAGTGTTTCACCTCCACCAGTCCTCAGTCAGCTAGACAAAGTCGGCTTTAACAATGTGCTGCTTGACAGTGATGGCAAAGTCCGTCGCAGCTTATTATATTGGCATGTTGGCAATCAAGTGCATGAAAGTTTTGCCTTGAAGTTAGCTTTACTATATTTACAATCAGAAGGTGTAACTCCTCAGCACGCAAAAGGTAACCCAGAAGATCTACAGTTGGGTAAAGCCGTGTTTCACCGTCTTCAGTCTAATGATGGACCTTACGTAGGAGTAGATAACAAGGGATACCAAATTTTGTCCAATTTTGTAAAAGTTGGCTGCAAAAAATTCTCATTAGATAGCTGTGGCTTCCGTAAAGTCTCTATGAGAGATGTGCTAGCTGATAAGGTTTCAGAAAGCTGGCTCAAGGATCGTATTGTGCTTATAGGTTCCACTGCACCTAGTCTCCAGGATTTTGTACTTATCCCATACTCTAGTCGTCTGATTGGTTCAGCAAAACCTATAGCTGGTATTGAGCTACAAGCTTATTTTATCAACGAGTTTATCAGAGCCGCCCTTGACGGAAGACCTTTACTGAAAACTTGGTTAAACCCTGTCGGAGAATGGCTATGCATTTTCTTCTTGGCTTATATAGGAGCTTTTGTAAGGTGGCGAATACAGCATGTAAGCATGAGCATCTTGAGTATTATGCTTTTTTCTTTAATGCTGATTGGTAGCGCTTACCTTTGTTTTCTGTTGGGTTGGTGGATACCAATTATACCTGCCTTACTCACTTACATCGGTTCATCTATCATAACTACTTATCAAATTGCATCTCAGCAAGAAGAGTTAAAACGCTCTAAAGAGTTTTTGCATCAAGTGATCAATACAATTCCTGACCCAATTTTCGTGAAGAATGAAAAACATCAGTGGATTGTTTTGAATGAAGCTTACTGTCAACTTATAGGTCATGCCAAAAGCACTTTAATTGAAAAATCTGATTATGACTTTTTTCCTAAACATGAAGCAGATATTTTTCACGAACAAGATGAGTTAGTTTTTAGAACTCAACAACCCCAAGAACATGAAGAAGAGTTTACGGATGCTAGTGGAAAAACACACCTGATTGCCACTAAGCGCTCACTCCACAAAGATGCCGCTGGTAATTTCTTTTTAGTTGGGGTTATCCGAGATATAACTGAACGTAAACTCATGGAAGAGGAACTGAAACGCGCTGCAGCTGAGTTGTTTCGCTCCAATAATGAATTAAAACTACAAGAAGATTATTTGCGTTATCTTGCCTATCATGACACCCTCACAGGTCTACCTAATCGCAAATTTTTTGTAGAGCAACTTCAAGAGTCCCTGCAATGGGCACAAAGAAATCATTCATTACTAGGCTTACTATTTATTGACCTTGATGGGTTCAAACAAGTCAATGATACCCTAGGGCACGAAATGGGCGATCGCTTGCTCGTAATTGTTGCAAGACGCCTCAGTAATTGCCTGCGTGGCAGTGATACCGTGTCTCGCTTAGGTGGCGATGAATTTACAGTAATTCTACGGGCAATACCCAAAGCACAAGGAGTGATTGTGGTTGCTGAAAAAATTTTAGCCACAATCACTGAACCGATGGTTTTAAATGGACATGTAATGAAAGTCTCCGCCAGTATTGGCATTAGCATTTATCCACTTAACAGCCACATCAGTGAAACTTTAATTGAACAAGCAGATGCTGCTATGTACCGTGCCAAGCGTCTTGGCAAAAACCGCTATGAGTTGGCATAGGGCATGGAGCAGAGGAACAGAGGAGCAGAGGGAAGGGAGACAAGGGGGACAAGGAGGACAAGGGGGACAAGGGGGACAAGGGGGACAAGGGAGACAAGGAGGACAAGGGAGAAAAATACTTTATTCTATGCCCCATACCCTACTCCCCATTCCTAACTCCTAACTTTTCTTCAAGGTTGCCGTGTTTACTCTGAGAAATATAAAAGTTCAGCTTCACAAGCTAAGTAAACGCATGGTTGTAGTATCTATCAATAACCATTACTTTAGACAGATGGCGATGAGAGGATGTGGCTCATAAAACTTAGCTATGTAATGTTTTAGTCATTAGTTTTAAGTTGTCAGTAATACTGAGGACAAATAACTAATAAAAAATAACAAGAGTTCCAATTCTTATAAATTCTGGACACTCTGAATAAGAGTTTTTTAGTTACATAAAAGTTCGGATAACAGCAAAAACTCTATAAAAACTTAAAAATGAAATACATTAAGTCAGGAAATTTACTGATATTTACGAGAATAAACTTGAGAATCATGAGCTTAATCATGATGGCCGTCGGAGCATACCTTATAATTCCCAAGATTGCCAATGCTGAAGGAACTATTACTCATTTAACTGTTCC
Organism: Nostocales cyanobacterium Centralia_MAG_434; assembly: GCA_021324415.1. GTDB lineage: Bacteria > Cyanobacteriota > Cyanobacteriia > Cyanobacteriales > Nostocaceae > JAJPJF01. The sequence goes on along the minus strand of JAJPJF010000467.1, from coordinate 103,507 downwards.
TGTTGTGAGTTATTCTCAGCAGAATAAATTAACTACTTGTGATAAGACTTCTCAGAAATTAAAAAATCTGAAAGTCGAATCAAAGATTGACTTTGTACCACCCAACTATGGTGGTCCTGATAGTATGAATGGAAGTGGTACCAGATAAGTAGGGAGCATCCCCTAAATGGAATAAGTAGTGCGTTCACGAAGTGTGTGCTTTGCACTCACGTCTCGCTCGCGTGATATGTCTAGCAAGCAAGATGCTAGCACTACAAAATAAATCTGCCAAATCGCGATGCTCCCGACAAGTAAATTCTCTTAGCGCTTAAAACCTCGCTATAAGTGTGGAAATCCGTTGCCTTTCGCTAGTGGTGTTATATTCTATTGAGTAAAAACAGGAGCTTTCCACCAGTTGTGTTTTTGTACGATTGTGTGGGCTTGCCAGTTGGGGTCTGTTTGCGGATAGTCTAGGCGGTAGTGCCCTCCACGGCTTTCGGTTCTAAAGGCTGCGCTTTTGAGAATTAAATAGGCAATGTCCAGTAAATTGCGGGTTTCTGCCCACAGTCGCAATTGTCGTTCAATATTGGGAAAATCAAAAGTAGCCGATTCTGCAGGACTAAGAGTAAATATAAATTCACTGACAGGCAAAGTCGAAAAATTGTATTGCCAAGATTCAACAGTCTCAATCGCTGCTGCCATTGCAGATTGCTCTCTACATATACCAGCGCTTTTCCACACAAGACGTGGAAGTTGTTGACGTAGAAATTCTAATTGTGCTTGCTGAGTATTCCACTCACTTTCAGAAAGGGTGAATGATTTATACGGTATCTGAGTGGCTTGCTTGAAGCTTGGAGAGCTTGAAATGAACCCAAGTTCTGTGAGTTCATCTTTCAGATAAGCCATCTGTGCACCAAATACAATACACTCTAGTAAGGAATTACTTGCAAGGCGATTTGCTCCATGGACTCCGGTACTAGCAGTTTCTCCCACGGCATATAAACCAGGGATATTTGTTCGATTCATGGGATCTGTGAGAATACCACCCATCCAGTAATGAGCCGCAGGAGCAACGGGAATTGGTTCAGAAAAAACATCAATACCCCAGCGATGGCACACTCTAATGATGTTGGGAAAGCGGTGGCGGATTTTTTCGGTGGGTATAGGACGCATGTCCAACCACACATGAGAAGCTGCAGGATCTGCTGCAGTGTGCTGCAAGTGACTGAAAATTGCACGACTGACCACATCTCTGGGAGCTAGTTCGCCTGCTGGGTGGTAGTTGAAGGCAAAACGTTGTCCTTGATCGTCAACAAGATATGCACCTTCACCACGTACAGCTTCACTAATGAGAAAGCGTTCGGCTCCAGGTTTGGTAAGAGCAGTAGGGTGGAATTGCACAAACTCTAAATCTCGAAGAATTGCCCCAGCACGCCATGCGATCGCTACTCCATCACCTGTACTAACAGCAGGGTTAGTGGTTTGAGCAAATACCTGACCACCGCCGCCTGTTGCCAAAACCACAGCACTAGCTTTTATCCATGTGACTTGACCTTGATAAAACAGACTGATACCCTGACAGCGATTGGTTTGGGGTTCTAACCACAGACTTAGGGCCAATGCTTGTTGAATAACTTGAATGTTTTGACGTTGCAAAACTTGGGCAGTGAGTGTGGTAGTGACCTCTTTACCTGTAGTGTCAGCTGCATGGAGGACTCGGTGGCGAGAATGGGCAGCTTCTAAAGTTAGAGCCAATCGATTGTTATGACGATCAAAGGCCACTCCCAAGTTTACTAGGGATTTTATGCAGCTAGAAGCATGTTGAGCCAGAAATTCTACGGCAGGGCGGTCACATAAACCTGCACCAGCCTGTATTGTGTCTTCTATATGTAATTGCGGAGAATCGTCTGGTGCGATCGCAGCGGCAATACCGCCCTGCGCCCATTCACTGGCAGACAAAGAAACTGTTTCTTTAGTAATCAAGCCTACCTGCAGCTCAGTTGGTAGACATAGAGCTGTGTATAGTCCAGCAGCGCCTGCACCAACTACTAGGACATCGAATTCACTTGGAATATTGATCTGGGACAAAGGGAAGGGGAATGGGGGAGGAAGTGAGTGAGTGAGGGAGAGAGTGAGGGAGTGAGGGAAGGAGTAAGGGAAATGTTGAGAATTTCTTTCCCTAATTCCCCTACTTCTCCTGTTTCCCTATCTTCTCCCACGTAATCTATCTCGTAATCTATCTATAGATACCGTTGTTGAAGCGGTCATCTCCTTCAGTGAAGGTAGATTCTACTTCTGTCACAGTAAAGTGGGGTAGGTTAGCTTCTAGAACTTGTTTTTGACGTTCGCTCAATCCTTCGATGCTTAGGACATCTTCTACCTTTGCGTAAGGAGCATGAGTGATAATTTTCCTAGCTAGGGTAGGATATAACCCTGGATACCGTTGAAAAGCTCGCACGTTGGTATTATTCAGATCAATTTTTTTACCAAATTCAGTTGCTAGCTTAGCATCTGCCCGATTTCGAAGAACTTGAGTTTCCTCTACTGCCAAAACAGGGACTGATTGAAAAGTAATGCTGTTGAAACTAGCTGCTTGAGCTGTCTGAGGGGCTCCAAACCACCCTAAGCATGCTATCAACAAACTAAACACTGTTAATAAATGCGCTAATTGTTTCACGATTTTTTTACCTCTTTCCGTCAAACTGAGATATGGCCTTTAAGCTAGGAAACCTCTGTCATCAGTGGTCAATAGTTTCAGAATCTCGATATTGACTATGTGACCATTGACTAGAAGCTGATAGCTTAATCAACACAGCAGTTATCAGAAACTAATATACAGCTTATTAATATCCACAATACTTACTGCTACTGGGTTTTGCTGTAGTATTGTTAAAACTTATTGAATGAGACTTCAAGTAACCATGCCTTAGAGAGTTTTTAAGGTAGTCTGCTAGGGAAGGTAAACTTGCTCATACCAAGGCAGCAGCCAGTAAAAATAGGACATCTACTAAAATTGTACTTAATACAGCTCCACTAAAAGCATACCAGTGCTGCTGCTTTTGTGATAACGGTAAAATCCCTACTATCAATAGTACCAGGGCGAGAGTTAGAGCCCAGCCTTGACCCGAAAGAGTGCGTACTTGCAACACAGCACTTTGTAAAATTGAAGCTACCTCAACTGGCTCTACCTGCATAACTTGACGCCAATAAGGTATGAGATCGACGAGGTAAAAATATATGTCAGTCAATACTGTACCGAGTAAAGAACCTAAGTAAAACCAGGTGCCCACTCTAGCCCAGTTTCGACTGAGACACCAAATGGCAAATGGTAAACCTATAGCCTCGACTGGTAAGTGCCATAAGGGTTCCCAGCGTAGCCAACCCCAGTAAATTGACCCCGCCAACCAACTCCAGCTAAACCCGACAAGTAGATCTCCCCAAATATAGGTTGTAGGACGTGACATTAAAACACGACTCAACCACACCAAGCCTGCTGTCATAAGTAAACTCAGCCATGGGAGCGATCGCACTAGTGGCGCTTCTATAAAAACTGGTACAGAGACCAGAAACACCGCTGCTGTAAAGACTATCCACACTGATTGGGAAGAAGCAAACAGTAGAAGACGGTTCGACACCAACAGGGGAGATCCCACTGTGTTTTTGTGTTCTTGTATTTTTGTATCAATTTCTATGAGAGATTCAGGGAGCACAGTATGAATCGGGGAGGGAGTTGTGTAAGAGGACAATGTATTTTGAACCAAAGTTTTTAATAATTGTTACTTAAGTTTATTTTATTTAATATATCACAATGAAAATCCCCCCCAAGGGCATTTTTATTTTACCTTAATTCTACAGGTACGATTAAAGACCCAGAGGCTATCCAGATTTGCACAACAGTCAACAGCTCATAGCCATTTGTAAACTAATGACTGTTGCCATCTTCAACTAATGACTTATGACGACCATTCATCCTGCCCGAATTACCAAAGTATTACCTGATTCAATTGCCGCAGAAATTGGATTTGAACCAGGAGATGCACTCATTAGCGTCAACGGTACACGTCCCCGTGATTTGATTGATTATCGGTTTTTATGCGCTGATGAGGTGCTGGAATTAGAAATTTTAGACGCTACAGGGAAAGTCCATCATATTGAGATTGACAAAGACTATGATGAGGATCTAGGGCTAGAATTTGAGAGTGCCTTATTTGATGATTTAATTCAGTGTAATAACCACTGCCCGTTTTGCTTCATTGATCAACAACCACCAGGTAAGCGTTCGAGCCTTTACTTAAAAGACGACGATTATCGACTGAGCTTTTTATATGGCTCTTACCTGACGCTCACTAATTTACCCCAACGGGAATGGAAACGGATTGAACAGATGAGATTGTCTCCATTATACGTTTCTGTTCATGCCACTGAAGCCGAAGTAAGATTTAAACTGCTAAAAAATCCCCGCGCTGGAAAAATTCTCGAGCAAATCAAGTGGTTTCAAGAAAAACGACTGCAAATTCACGCACAAGTAGTCGTCTGTCCTGGTATCAATGATGGCAAACACCTGGAACAAACATTGCGAGATTTGGCGTCTTTTCACAAAGGCGAAGTACCTGCTGTTGCTTCTGTCGCAGTTGTGCCAGTTGGTTTAACGCGGTTTCGTCCCGAAAAAGACGAACTTATACCTGTAACCCCGGAAAAAGCTCAGGAAGTGATTTCTCAAGTGCGATCGCTTCGTGAGGAATTTCGTCGTCAATTAAGTTCTACCTTTGCTTGGTTAGCTGATGAGTGGTTTTTGATTGCCGGTGAAGAAATACCGAATGAATCTGAATACGAAGATTATCCCCAAATTGATAATGGTGTCGGTTCTATTCGATTATTTCTCAAACAATTCTCAGACGCAGCCGAAAGTTTGTTGCCATCAAAAGTGATGAACAGGAAATTAACTTGGGTTGTAGGTAATGCAGTAGAAAAAGCATTTCAACCTATACTTCAACAGTTAAACTCTGTTGAAGGGTTACAGGTGAATATGCATGCTTTAAATAGTGATTACTGGGGACAGAAAATTACTGTTACAGGCTTGTTAACTGGTCATGATTTACTTTTAAAGTTACAGAAACAAGATTTAGGAGATGGTATCTTACTACCAAATGTAATGCTGAAATATGGTGAACATATCTTTTTAGATGATATAAGTGTTGAAGAAGTTGCTTGCCGACTGAATACCAAAATATTCCCGGTCTCAGGAGTAGAAGAATTAATCAAAACTTGTATAAAACCTTTTTAGGTATGTATTATTTGTCATTTTTCCTTTGCTAAAAATTATTATTCTCCCCCCTGTCCTCCCTGTCCCTATATAACCAATAACCAATAAACGCCACCTGCCACAAGCTGAAAAACCCGTCCAAAGCACTGGCTCCCAATGACTCATGACTAAAATCAAAAAAACAAGATTACTTATTCTTAAGGTTCAATTTTTAATTCTATATTTGTTTCCTATTTTGCCAGCGACAGCAAGCTCTCCGTCTGAACCTGTGTTGAGCGTAGTTCAAACACAAGAAAATGCCAATCAATGGACAAGTATTACAAATCGCCTGCAGGCAACAGGAGTAAAGTATTGTGTGATTCCTCTGGCTAGTGTTAGATCTGCCGCAGATTTCGGTAATCGTGCAATATTGTTTTTCCCAGATGTGGAAACATTGACACCAGCACAAGTGCTTGCCCTGGAAGAATGGATGAGCAAAGGTGGGCACTTAATTGTCAGTGGTCCTTTTGGTAGCCTATCACAGTCTGGAGTACGCCAGTTATTGAGGACTTTGGTAGGAGGGTACTGGGGATTTAGTCTGAATGGCCCACAAAAGTTGCAACTTTCAAAAAGTGGCATGCGTGACTGGGGAAATCAAAATGGACTCTTTGGAACAGTCAGCGGTGGCGTCGTGATTTCTGATAACTTAACCGCTCAAGTTTCTGCTACTTGGGATTCTAAAGATCATCCACCAGCAGTATTGACGACTGAGCGTTCCACTTTTTTTGGTTGGCGTTGGGGAGTAGATACTGTTTCACCGACACAGTTAGATATTGCTTGGCTGCAAGCTGCTATCAACCGTATAAAGACTTCCTCTATTGTGCTTAATGAAGTAGAAGGGGGTTCTCAAACCTGCTCTACATTAATAGCTACCGAAACTGCTAACGGAGGAAGATCTGGAGAGGGAGAGATGGGGAAGACAGAAAAGATAAGGGAGGTCGTTGACAATAATCACTCTTCCTCTGTCCTTTCCCGTCCCCAACCACAAAGGGGACCCTTAGCTAGTCCCAATACAACAGCCTTCGCTCCTAGAGCTAAACTTATTCCTAACGTCTCACCTCCTGAAAAGTCGGATGAAGCTATCGATCAACTTGAACAAGCAGTCAGTTTAGATGTCATACCCCACTCCCAAGCACCGATTAGCCATACTGAAGCGATCGCCCTTCAGCAAGAATTGGAAAATCTTATTGGTAGAGTAGAGAGTGCTAATTTAGCAGCATCAGTAGACAATGGGGACTCTGCTGCTGTAAAAGCACAGCAAGCTGAATTTGCCTCAATAAAACCTGAAATATCCGTTACTAAGGTACAAGAAGTCTTAGATCAAGCTCGAGAAGTAGCCAAAAACCTACCTCAGTTAATTGCTCAAAAAGAGTATGCTCAAGCACGTCAGCAGTGGCTGATAGCAAAAGCACATTTGTGGGGTTTGTTTCCGATGGATCGGAGATTAGCACAATCGGAAATCCGTGCAATGTGGCTTGATCGTGGAACAATCGTTCGTGCAGGAAGTGAGCAGGGACTAGCTCTGATTTTTGATCGACTTCAAGAAGCTGGCATTAATACAGTTTTTTTTGAGACAGTTAACGCTGGCTATACTATTTATCCAAGCCACATCGCGCCGCAACAAAACCCATTAATTCGTGGATGGGACCCACTAGCAGCAGCCGTTAAGTTGGCTCATGAGCGTGGTATGGAGTTACATGCTTGGGTTTGGACATTTGCCGCAGGTAATCAACATCATAATCAAATCATTCATCTTAATCGCAATTATCCTGGACCAATACTTGCGGCTCATCCTGATTGGGCTGGTTACGATAACCGTGGTCAAACGATTCCAGTTGGGCAAAGTAAACCCTTCCTTGATCCAGCCAATCCCCAGGTACAACAGTATTTACTCAGCTTGTATGAGGAAATTGTCACTCGCTATAACGTCGATGGTCTACAACTAGACTATATTCGCTATCCATTCCAAAACCCTGAAGCTGGGCAAACTTACGGTTATGGTAAAGCAGCAAGAACACAATTTCAGCAAATTACTGGCGTTGACCCAGTCAATATTTCTCTTCATCAGCGTGATTTGTGGCAAAAATGGACAGAATTTCGCACTTCTTTGATTAATAACTTTGTCGCTCAATTGTCAAGTCAATTGCATCGAAAGCGACCTAATCTAATTTTGTCTGCTGCTGTTTTTCCTCTTGCTGAACAAGAACGGATACAGAAGATCCAACAAGACTGGGAAGTCTGGGCAAAGCGTGGTGATCTAGATTTAATTATCCCGATGAATTATGCTCATGACAGTCTTAGCTTTGAGCGTCTAGGAAGAACTTGGATGACCTCAAAACAATTAGGCTCTAGTCTATTGGTACCAGGAATTCGCTTGCTTTCCTTACCAACAGTTGGGGTGTTAGATCAAATTCAACTAACTAGAGACTTGCCTGTGAGTGGCTATGCCCTTTTTGCTGCCAATAATTTCAACAACGATTTATACAAAGTGTTTGAGAGTACTCAAGGCAATAGACGAACTCCCCAAAAAGAATTTCTTCCGCACCGTCAACCTTTTCAAACTGCCGCTGCTCGTTACACCACCTTACAGAAGGAATGGAAGTTGGTTAACCAAAATAATCAAATGCGAGTACCAGTGACAATTCTTGCAGATTTAAATGCCCAAGCAGAGATATTACAAAGTGCTTTGGATCAACTTGCTGCTACGCCCAGTGTTAGTAAACTAATAGTCGCAAAAGCATCCCTCACTCGCTTTCAGTCTCAATTTAGAGTGTGGATGCGACCACAAGCGCTCTCAAATCCATATCAAGTTAAAGTCTGGGAAAACCGCCTTACTACTATAGAAAGGCTTTTAAATTATGGTGAACGGGTACAGATAAGGGAATATAGGGCCATAAACCAATAGTACTGATTTTTAGGTCTTGATATTGCTTATTCTCAAGGTTAATTAAGTTAATATGGAGAGCATTGACCAACCTCACAATATGGCTATTTTCAAATAATTATTTGATGATCTAATGTCGAAAATGCATAAAATTCTAGTGATTGAAGATGATACAAGCGTGCGTCAAAATCTTGTTGACTTGCTAGTATTCGAGAATTTTATAGTTATTGCTGCAGAAAATGGTCGTATTGGTGTGCAATTAGCACTAGAGGAAACACCTGAGTTAATCATTTGTGACGTAATGATGCCGGAATTAGATGGTCATAACGTTCTGAAACTATTACGTCAAGAACCAACCACTGCTACTATTCCCTTTATCTTTTTGAGTGCAAAATCCGACAAAATTGATTTTCGTAAAGGTATGGAATTAGGGGCAGATGATTACTTGACTAAGCCTTTTACAAAAGCAGAATTGCTAATGGCTATTTCTTCTAGATTAAAAAAACAATCAATTTTTAATCAGCAATCTCAAAAGAAACTAGATGAATTGCGTAGCAGTATCACCTTATCTCTTCCACATGAAATGAGAACACCCCTAAATGGAATTTTAGGGTTTTCGGAACTTTTGCTTAAAGATGCCAATATTCTGACTCCACAAGAGATTTACGAAATGGCAGATGGTATTCATAAATCTGCTGAACGGTTATTAAGGTTGATTCAGAACTTTTTACTATACGCAGAACTTGAAGTTATAGCAACTGATCCAGAACGGATAGCGCTGTTGCAAAGCCATCAAACAGTATTCCCAACAATGTCTTTGATGCAGTTGATAACTGAAAAAGCTAAACAAGTTGGGAGATATGCTGATTTGAATTTAAATTTAGATTCCCGTTGTCATCTACAAATTAGTGAAATCAAACTTCATAAGATTATTGAAGAATTGATTGATAATGCCTTGAAATTTTCCTTACCTGGAACAATTATTCAAATCAATAGTATGATTACTAATAATAAATTTACAATATCTTTTATTGATCACGGGCGAGGCATGACATCTGCTCAGATTGCTGAGTTAGGCGCTTATCGGCAATTTGAACGTAAACTCTACGAGCAACAGGGTTCAGGATTAGGGTTGATTATTGCCAAGCGATTGGCTGAATTACACGGTGGTGATCTCCAAATCCAAAGCAAACTAAATGAAAAAACAGTTGTGCAGGTGGTGCTGCCGTGTAATTCTCAATGACTTGCTATTGCTAGCTATATATTTATCTTTATCTCTTTTGGTAGAATTACGAGCATTTACCTGCATTTACCTAAGTGTGATGGCTGAAACTCTCTACAATTGCAATAGTCATGATGTAATCGTTCAGACTAAGAAATTTGTTTTTTAAACCCTGAGCGAGAGCCTGTCCATTGTGGTGGGTTAAAGTAATCTGCCTATATTAAGGTGTCATAAAGGTGTCATAAAAACTTTATTCATGCCACGGTCAAGAGAGTCTACGAGGATACGATAACTCATGAAAAGCCGTACGCTAAAGCCGAAAGATTCACGAGAAAGATCATCTGCAACAGACCGCGATAGCTTGGTACCCACTGCTCCATTACCGGAACACATGAGTCAAAGCATCGAAGCTATCATAGAACTACATGCACGTCATGAAAAGGATGTGTCCCGAAACCAGCGGATAGTGGAAAATGTGGCTAACTTTTTCGGTCGTCCAGCATTCCTGTCCTCTGTGTTGCTTGTCATCACTCTCTGGATAACGCCTAATATTTTACCAAAGCGTTTTGGCCTACCGCGATTTGACCCTCCTCCATTTCCCTGGCTACAACTGACACTTGCTACCAGCTCATTGCTGATGACAACAGGAGTACTGATTAGGCAAAACCGCCAAGAAAAGCTAGCAGAACAACGAGCGCAGCTCACCCTACAATTAAACTTGTTATCTGAGCAAAAAATTGCAAAACTCATTGCTCTAGTAGAAGAACTACGCAGTGATCTTCCCAATGTAAAAAATCGTTATGATCCCGAAGCAGAAACGATGCAAAAAGCTGCTGACCCTCAGGTAGTTGTCACTGCGTTAGAGGATACCTTAACGCAAGAGCTAAAGAATCTGCAAAAGTAACAAACCTCTAAGTAAAAATCTTAAAAGATGCCAATTAAATCGGCTTGAGCTTATCATCTGCTGTCAGCATTGGGAAAAGGATGGGAGATGGGGGTTGAGGGTTAGGAGTTAGGAGTTGAGAATATTAAGATGCTGGATGAGCTTGTTCACTAGTGCGGGACTCACAATGAACAACTCACACAGATCATGACTAGTTTTATGATTTTCAACAAATAGGAGGTTTCCTCTTGACTAAGCTGAAAATTGGCATCAATGGATTTGGTCGGATTGGGCGACTTGTGCTACGTGCTGGTGTCAATAATCCAAAAATCGAGTTTGTCGGGATTAATGACCTAGTACCACCTGATAACCTTGCCTATCTGTTGAAATATGACTCAACTCACGGACCTTTCAAGGGCAAAGTTGAGGCAAAAGATAATGGTATTTTGATAGATGGACACTTTATCCCTTGCGTATCAATCAAGAACCCGGCAGAGCTACCTTGGGGTAAATTGGGTACAGATTATGTTGTTGAATCTACAGGATTGTTCACCACTTTTGAAGGGGCGGCAAACCATCTTCAAGCAGGCGCAAAACGAGTCATTATTTCCGCACCTACTAAAGATCCAGATAAAGTTCCTACTTTACTAATGGGGGTCAATCATCAGCTGTTTGACCCAGTGAAACACAAGATTGTTTCTAATGCCAGCTGCACTACAAACTGTCTAGCTCCTGTAGCTAAAGTCATTAATGATAACTTTGGGCTAACTGAAGGATTAATGACTACAGTTCATGCCATGACTGCGACTCAACCAACAGTAGACGGACCAAGTAAGAAGGACTGGCGAGGTGGCCGCGGTGCTGCCCAAAATATTATTCCCTCTTCTACAGGAGCAGCAAAAGCTGTAGCACTAGTCTTGCCAGAGTTAAAAGGTAAACTCACTGGCATGGCATTTCGAGTCCCTACCCCTGATGTTTCGGTAGTTGACTTGACCTTTAAAACTGCAAAAGCTACCAGTTATAAAGAAATTTGTGCTGCTATGAAGGAGGCAGCAGAGGGAGCCTTATCAGGTATTTTAGGCTATACCGAAGACGAAGTTGTCTCCACTGATTTTTTGGGTGATTCGCATTCCAGCATCTTTGACGCTGGTGCTGGCATTGAGCTAAACTCAAACTTCTTCAAAGTTGTGGCATGGTATGACAACGAATGGGGCTACTCTCATCGGGTTGTTGACCTGATGTTGTCAATGGCACAGAAGGAAGGACTATTGGAGCGTGCCGTGGTTACGGCTGCCTGAATTAGGAGTGGGGATTAGGGGCATGGGGAGTTATACAAATGCAAAATTCCAAATTCAAAATTTAGGAAGGCTAGACTCAACAAGCGTTTTTCCCCTTGTCTCCCTTGTCTCCCTTGTCCCCCTTGTCCCCCTTGTCCCCCTTTTCCCCCTTTTCTCCCCATTCCCAACTCTAACAAATAATCATTAATTCTCAACAACCCATTCAACGATTATTCACCAGTTCTAAGGCTCTTATTGCTAGGGATTGCACATCACTATCTTGGTTATTTAGCAGCACAATTATAGTAGTATCTTTACTGGGTAAATATGCCATTAGAGTCACAAATCCGTAAGCTGTGCCAGTATGCCCAAAAGAATTTCCGTAAGGTGTGGGGAAACGTTCTACACCTAATCCATAGCTATAGCTAACGGCTTTATTTTTAAAGGTCAACATTTGTCTTGTCATCTCAGGTGAGAGTAAAGTCTTTTTGGCAAACAAAGCTTTGGCAAACTTAGCTAAATCCTCTGCGTTGGAAACCAATGCTCCATCTCCTAAGCCATTTCCATCGTTCACCTCAGCAAAGCTTGCCAGCTTACCATCTTTATTGCGATTGCCATAACCTGTAGCTACTTTGCCTGTGGCAGGTTCACGTAACTCGGTGAAGGTGTGTTTTAACCCTAATGGGTTTAAGATGAAATTGCGGGTCACTTGTGCAAGATTCTCTTCTGTTATCTGTTCGACAATCAGTTCTAGGAGAATATAGTTGCTATCTGTATAGATGAATTTCTCTCCTGGCAATGCTCGAGGTGGGGCGTCGTAGATATATTTAATTGCCTCTTTTGCTGTCCATGGCTGAGAGCGACTCCTGTGTGCCGTAGCTTGTTTAAACTCTTGACTCTCGTCGTATTCGGCAATGCCACTGGTATGGTTAAGAAGTTGACGCACTGTGATTTTATTACTATTGGTAATATGAGAACTAACGTCGTCTGGTAAGTAGGTGGCGATCGCCTCATCCAAATCTAGCTTCCCTTGTTCTACCAACTTCAGCATAACTACCGACACAAAGGTCTTGCTCATACTGGCAATAGAAAAGCCGTCTGTAGATTTCATTGGTGTTTTTGTGTCTAGGTCACTGACACCAGATGCTTTCAACCATTTGCCTTTAGGAGTAGAAATATATAATACTGCTCCGGGTACTCTCTTTTGTTTAACAGCCTCATCTACTAGTTTTTGGAGTTGAGAGCTAATGTCTTTTGCGGGGGCTGATTGCTTTGAACTAATTATCGACTTACCCACTGCTTTATGACTCACATTACTCCCTATCAGATACCCTGTGTAACCCAAGAATAGTACATAGGTTATGGCAACAAAGGTTTTAACTGTGAGCAAAAGTTTTTGGTTCATCTTTACTTTCCTACTGGAAACCCACCCAATCATCTGGAGAATTCATTTTGACAATACTAGGTCTTGTCAAAACAAAATTTTGGACTCTTAATAATATCGCTGCTTTTCCCCTCTATATGCAAGATATAAGATGATCTACAGAGAACTTAAGGACTTAAGCATTAAAACTCATGCTAAGTTTCTTTGATTCATGTTGTTATTTAAGTAACAAAATGAATATGTTAATACGTAAGTAAAATTAAGAGATGATTAAAAATAGTTTGTATGACGGGAGCACCCCGGTTTGGCAGATTTATTTTGGAGTGTGGGCATCTTGCTTGCATGATATATCTAGCGAGCGAAGACATGAGTGCAAAGCACACGCTTCTCGAACGCACTACTTATTCAAAAATGGGATGCTCCCTGTATGACTAAAAATTATGAATTTCCAGTGCACTAATACACTCGTCGCTATAGCAACGCTTAATATAGAAACACTTGTATTTTTCTATACAAATTTTCTTAAAAAAGAGCCAACTAACCTGATTCCAAATGTTTATGCTGAGTTTCAACTTCCTGGGATGAAAGTAGGTTTTTTTAAACCAGATCCAACTCACCTAGTGGAATTTGAAAGTTCAACTAAAAGTAAAATGAGTTTATGTCTAGAAGTCAATAATTTAGAAAGTGCGATCGCCCACCTTACAGCCTTAGGCTATCCTCCACCCGGAAAAATCCTTATGACTTCACATGGTAGGGAAATCTACGCATACGATCCAGATAATAATCGGATCATATTGCATCAAAGTTCTGTATAGATAATTGTTCACTTTTTTAAAAGGCAACAGGGAATAGGAAACAGGGAACAAGCAACCAACCTCGTCTTTGAGTTACTTCCCACTGTTCCTGTTTGCTGTTCCCTACCCCAAAGGGGTCTAGTCATTACTCAGAAAACACAAATGACACTCAACAACCAACAAATAAACAAATGTCCCTCACTGACAACTACAGGTTAAACCTGATTCAATGGTATCCAGGTCACATTGCTAAAGCCGAAAAGGCTTTAAAGGAACAACTTAAGCGGGTAGATGTGGTTCTGGAAGTCCGAGACCTTCGTATTCCTCTAGCAACACGCCATCCCAAGGTAGATGAGTGGGTTGGTAGTAAAACACGAGTCTTGGTACTCAATCGAGTAGATATGATTTTGCCTCAATTGCGATCGCTTTGGACGGAGTGGTTCAAGCGCCAAGGTGAAATGCCTTATTTTACCAATGCTCAACAAGGTCAAGGGGTAGCAGCCGTTGCCAAAGCGGCACAAGCAGCTGGAGTAGAGATCAATAAAAGAAGAAGCGAGCGAGGTATGTTACCTCGTCCAGTTCGTGCTGTGGTTATTGGTTTTCCCAATGTTGGTAAATCAGCTTTGATCAATCGGCTTTTGGGACGGCGAGTGGTGGAAAGCGCAGCTCGTCCTGGAGTGACTCGTCAATTGCGTTGGGTACGTATTTCTGATCAATTGGAACTGTTAGATGCACCGGGTGTCATTCCTGCTAGGTTGGATAATCAAGATGCTGCTTTGAAATTGGCTATTTGTGACGATATTGGTGAAGCGTCTTACGACAATCAGCTAGTAGCAAGTGCATTAGTAGATGTATTGAAGGAGATACAAGCTTCTACAGATTTGTTATCAAATTCACCTTGGTACTCGCGCTATGAATTTGATCCAAGTTCTCTTACTGGTGAAGCATACTTGCATGCCTTAGCAGAGCATCGTTATAAAGGGGATGTTGAGAGAACAGCACGTCAACTCTTAACTGATTTTCGTAAGGGGTTTCTCGGTTCAATTCCTTTGGAACTGCCTCCCAATTCAAGAATTGATAATTCCTAATTGGATTATGGGTTAGTTTTGCCTTTGAATTTAGTTCCCGGATTTTTTTTGTAAATATTCGATAAAGATTTTGTAACGAAAGTTCAGTATATCCTAAGTACGCAGAATCAAGATTTTAACTCTTAGTTAAGAACAAGCAATTCTTGTCCTATGATATATTTAGGTTTACTGAGTCTTTTGTAGATTGCAGGTGAGATGATTTGCAAGCGTAATCATGAAGACTTAATAATTAGATTTAACAAACGATGTTTCCACTGTGTTAATGTGGCTTCCACCTGCTGAAGCTCACTACAGATAGTTATATATCTGAAGTTTTAGCAACTCAAGAACATTTCGATATCAAGATTGCCGCAATGCTCTTGAGAGTGTCATAAATGAAAAATAATTACCTTGAGTGATGGTAGCACTTCCTCTTTTCATGATGGATCTAATACAGTCATGGCCGAACTGAAACTACGCCTGCAAGAGGAAAATTTTGAAAAAACGGTGACGGTGCATCAAGACATATTTATAATTGGGCGTTTACCACAATGTGACTTATATTTGCCTTCTGGAGGAGTCTCCCGCTACCATGCTCGTCTTGTGAAAACTCATGCTGGTGTATGGACGATAGAAGATTTAGGGAGTAAGAACGGAACGCAGGTGAATGAGCGACTTATTAACTCCCCTCAAGAGTTGCATCATGGTGACACCATTTGGTTAGGAGATGTGAGCCTAGTCGTTATGTTGCACTATCCCTGGGAAGCGCTCGCAACAAGGCAAGAGCTAGCTTCTGGGGGAGGAACTATCTTTCGTAACGTCAAGCAATTACAACAACAATGGATACAAGCCGATAGTCATAATGGCAATCTTGTTAACAAAGACAAAACCATCGACCGCCTCAGAGACTTGGTGGATATAGCGAGAAATCTTTCTGCTGCTGCGGCCATAGAGGAGATTTTTTCTCAAGTCCAGCAAGTTGTCTTTCGTTATCTGAAGAGTATTGATCGCCTAGCTTTGTTAATTGACGTTACAGATTCCGGCAAACTAGTGTTGATGAATGCTGGGACCAGAAAAATCTCGCAGCAAAAATATCTACTAAGTGATGATAGTTGGATTAGCCACAGTATTTGTCAAAAGGTATTTGAAGAAAAAATTGCCATTCAAACAGCAGATGCTCAGAAAGATGAACGGTTTGCTGGTGAACAAAGCATATTGGTCAAAGGTATTCGCAGTGCAATGGCAGTCCCTTTATGGGATGAAAACAAAGTTGTGGGTGTGCTTTACGCTGATGCTCATCTTTCCTCTTACCATTGGATCAAAGAGGGCGAGGAAGAACTCAGCTTTTTTTCAGCTTTAGCAAACCTAGTTGCTTCTAG
This sequence comes from Nostocales cyanobacterium Centralia_MAG_434, assembly GCA_021324415.1. Lineage (GTDB taxonomy): Bacteria > Cyanobacteriota > Cyanobacteriia > Cyanobacteriales > Nostocaceae > JAJPJF01. The sequence goes on along the minus strand of JAJPJF010000467.1, from coordinate 87,336 downwards.
TGTGCAACGTTGGCTTTTGGTAGAGAAACTCAAAAGTCAAGAGGTGATTCGTCAACGACTGGAACGCTACCATTCTCCAGCCGTGGTACAACAGTTGATAGCTGTTGGAGCGTTACCAGATGGTCGTTTACCTCCAAAAGAAAGCGAAATCAGTATTCTATTTGCCGATCTTGTTGGTTTTACTGAGATTGCTGAACGATTAAAGCCAACTCAAATCGCTGAACTACTCAATATCTTATTTGAGGAGATGCTCCAAGAGGTTTTTGCTTATGGTGGCACTTTAGATAAGTATATTGGCGATTGCATTATGGCATTTTTTGGCGCTCCAGAACCGCAAGCAGATCATGCAGATCGTGCTGTTACCACCGCTATGGGAATGTTAACTCGTCTAGAACATCTTAATGCTCGTCATTTTTGGCAAGAACCCTTGCAGTTAAGAATTGCAATCAACAGTGGAAAGGCTGTTGTTGGGGATGTGGGTAGTTCTCAAAGAGTAGAGTATACAGCTCTTGGGGCAACGATTAATCTAGCAGCTCGCATGGAAGCAGTCTGCCCTCCTGGTGAATGCATTGTAAGTGAAGATACTTACCACCTGCTTTCAAAACCCTCTTACTTCCAAAAAATGGGAGATTATCGCTTTAAAGGTATTAATCGATTAGTCAGTATTTATCAGACAAACATGCACTGATACGGAGTTGTGTTTAAAGTGATTGCGTAGTTGTTGGGAAAAGAATATTAGGGGAATAAGGCAGATAGCAGAGCCTCCTGCTATGGCTTACCTGCATTTAAGAAACAATTTTTAATTTTTGATTTTTAATTTTCAATTTTATTGAAGTAGTAAACAATACATGACATAGTTGTTTAACAATATCAATCTGAACTTAATATTTTACAATCTTCTAAGTAAATACACTTTATTAAGTAGTATTTTTTGCTTCTAGTTATAGTTGCGAAACTTTAACATTTAGAAATTAAGCCTTTGCTGAAAGACTAAAATTTGGGTGGTAGTGTCCATAATAGGGATTTAGTAACAAGAGGAGCTACTTGAAGCGATTTTTTAACGGGAGGTCAGGTAATGGCTATCGCCACCATTAATCCTGCAACCGGGGAGTTGCTCAAAACATTTGAGCCGCTGAACGATGCAGAAATTGCCACTAAAATAGATTTGGCACAACAGACTTTTGAGCAGTATCGTAAGACTAATTTTGAGTCGCGATCGCTGTGGATGAAATCATGCGCTGAGATTCTAGAGCAAGAAAAGGCTGAATTTGCGAAGTTGATGACCCTGGAAATGGGTAAGCCCTTCAAAGCTGCACTGGGTGAAGTAGAAAAATGTGCTCTCGTTTGTCAATACTATGCCGAAAACGCCGCCGATTTTCTTGCCGATGTGCCAGTCAAAACGGATGCTAGTCATAGTTTTGTCCGCTACCAGCCATTAGGAATTATTCTCGCAGTAATGCCGTGGAATTTCCCATTCTGGCAGGTATTCCGCTTTGTTGCACCAGCACTGATGGCCGGGAACGTGGGATTACTAAAACATGCTTCCAACGTACCGCAATGTGCCTTGGCAATTGAAGAAATCATAAAACGTGCAGGTTTCCCGATAGGGGTGTTTCAAACGCTGCTCATTGGTGCTTCTCAGGTTGCCAACTTAATTGCGGATGAGCGTGTGAAAGCTGCTACCTTAACAGGAAGCGAAGCAGCGGGTGCAAGCCTAGCACAAGCAGCAGGGAAACAAATTAAAAAAACCGTATTGGAATTGGGAGGAAGCGATCCATTCATTGTGCTGGAAAGTGCAGATCTAGAAACAGCAGCGTCATTTGCAACGACAGCACGGATGTTGAACAATGGGCAATCTTGTATTGCTGCAAAACGATTCATTGTAGTTGATGCGATCGCAGACAAATTTGAACAGCTGTTGCTGGAAAAATTTGCCGTGCTCAAAGTCGGCGACCCTATGCACCCGGACACCGATTTGGGACCATTGGCAACTCCCGATCTTGTCAAGGAATTGGATCAACAAGTACAAACCACCGTCAAAGAAGGTGCGAAACTCCTCATAGGTGGACATCCTTTATCAGATCGTCCAGGTAATTTTTATCCACCAACAATTATTACAGAAATTCCTCCAGGTAGTTTCGCAGAACAAGAAGAATTTTTTGGTCCGGTAGCTTTGTTGTTTCGTGTTCCAGATATTGATGCCGCCATTAAAGTTGCAAATTCCACACCATTTGGCTTAGGCGCTAGTGCTTGGACAACGAATGACCAAGAACGCGATCGCTTAATCGAAGAAATTGAAGCTGGTGCAGTATTTATCAACGGTATGGTAAAGTCTGATCCCCGATTGCCCTTTGGTGGGATCAAGCGTTCTGGTTATGGAAGGGAGTTGAGTATCCAGGGCATACAAGAATTTGTCAATGTTAAAACTGTGTGGGTGAAGTGATTTTAGATTGGGAATTATTAATAGTTAGTTGTCAGTTGTTAGTTATCAAAAATACCCACTAACTACTAATTAAATAACCTCAAAACTAAACACCCGGCAGATCCCAATCTAAATATCTCAATTTTTCGCAGGAGTGAGAAAATTAAATGAATACAGCAGAACTACTAGTACAGTGTTTGGAAAATGAAGGGGTGCAATACGTTTTCGGACTTCCTGGCGAAGAAAACCTACACGTCTTGGAAGCATTGAAAAACTCCTCCATCCACTTTATTACCACCCGTCATGAACAAGGTGCAGCGTTTATGGCAGATGTCTACGGACGCCTGACAGGAAAAGCAGGGGTTTGTCTGTCTACGCTTGGTCCTGGAGCAACTAACTTGATGACTGGGGTAGCAGATGCAAACCTAGATGGTGCACCTCTAGTAGCAATTACTGGACAAGTAGGTACTGATAGAATGCACATAGAATCCCACCAGTATTTAGATTTGGTGGCAATGTTTGCACCTGTCACAAAGTGGAATAAGCAAATTGTCCGGCCAAGTATTACACCTGAAGTTGTGCGTAAGGCTTTTAAAGTTGCACAAACTGAAAAACCAGGTGCAGTTCACATTGATTTGCCAGAAAACATTGCTGCTATGCCAGTTGAAGGCAAACCCCTGTGTAAGGGCGATGTCGAAAAAACTTTTGCCTCTTTTCATAGTATTAGGACAGCAGCAGCAGCAATTTCTCAGGCAACTCATCCAATTATCTTAGTAGGCAATGGTGCGATCCGCGCTCATGCCAGTGACGCCGTGACTCAATTTTCTACTGAGATGAATATTCCTGTTGCTAACACTTTCATGGGCAAAGGAGTGATTCCCTATACTCATTCCTTAGCGTTATGGTCTGTAGGCTTACAGCAACGTGATTTTGTTAATTGTGGGTTTGATAATACAGATTTAGTAATTGCGATTGGCTATGATTTGATCGAGTTTTCTCCAAAAAAATGGAATCCTAATGGTAACATTCCAATCATTCATATTGGAGCAAACCCTGCAGAAATTGACAGTAGTTATATCCCTAACATTGAAGTTGTCGGAGATATTTCAGACTCTCTCAATGAAATCTTAAAATTAGCAGATCGTCATGGTAAACCTAATCCATATGCTATTGGCTTACGAGCAAATATTCGCTCAGATTATGAACAGCATGCTCATGATGACGGATTTCCTATTAAGCCACAAAAGTTAATTTATGATTTGCGGCAAGTGATGGGTCCAGAAGATATTGTTATATCTGATGTAGGCGCACATAAAATGTGGATAGCCCGTCATTATCATTGCCATAGTCCCAATACTTGCATAATCTCCAATGGCTTTGCCGCAATGGGTATTGCTATTCCTGGTGCTTTAGCTGCCAAACTTGTTTATCCTAACCGCAAAGTTGTTGCTGTCACTGGGGATGGAGGTTTCATGATGAATTGCCAAGAATTAGAAACTGCTTTGCGTGTTGGAACTCCCTTTGTCACTTTAATTTTTAATGATGGTGGCTACGGCTTAGTGAAGTGGAAGCAAGAAAATTACTTTGGCAAAGGTCAATCAGCTTTTGTCAACTTCAGCAATCCTGATTTTGTTAAATTAGCAGAAAGCATGGGTCTGAAAGGCTATCGCGTAGAATCAACGACTGATTTGGTTCCCATTCTCAAAGACGCATTAGCACAGAATGTCCCAGCTGTGATTGATTGTCCTGTAGACTATCGAGAAAACACTCGCTTTACTCAGAAAGCCGGTCAATTAAATTGTACTGTGTAAGAAACATTTTCCTGAATCTTCTCATTCAAGTTAAAGGTGGATGAGAGGCAAAAACCCCAGTTTCCTGAAGAAATTGGGGTTCTCATCAATTGACTATTTATCTCTAACGTCGTCTCCACCTGTATAACCGGTGGCTACCCAAAGTATAGCTCTTGCCCCGTCACGAATGGATTTTGCAATTGGCTCAGGAGAGCGTTGAGAGGGAACTGGTATGGGTTTAAAAGCAATTCCCCGACTACCTAAAACAATATCTCCGATAACCTGAGCACGGCGCATATGAAAGTCTGAGGTAATTAAATACACACTCTTAATTCCGCTATGACTCAAATTATCTACTATGGTTGTGAAGTTCTCTACTGTGTTATTCGCTTCATAGTCTAAGTGTAAGAGTTTAGTATTCACTCCAGCTTTGGCAAATACCTGTCTAGTGATCTTAGGAGGACTCCCTCCAGAAATCCAGATAGGTAAATTTGGGTGTTTACGAGCAAAATCTGCTGTAAATTTCTCTCGTTCTAATTTAGACGTCGAACCACCCAGTACTAAAATCGCCTGGGGTTGTAAGAATTGACTTTTGATTTCCTTGTAACCCCACAGCACCACTAATGGTAGGGCGAGTAAATAAATGCCCCTAGATAGTAACTTATTCAAGGTTCTATCCACTTAATTTGTTTAAACAGTTATTCTTTCGCGTTGCAGAAATGGAGGATTTTATCCGCTATTTAAGCAGATGAAACTCTCTTGTGCACAAATTTATTTAATTTTTTAACCTCACGGGACTGGCCAGATTCGAACCGGCGACCTAGCGCTTAGGAGGCGCTCGCTCTATCCAGCTGAGCTACAGCCCCAAATAGATACCACTTCTGATGATACCATTTTTAATGAGACTGCCAAGAGCTTTCCCAAGGACCGCCACCTGTTTCTAATCCACAAAGAAAACTGTGTGCTTTCAGGATAATTTTGCTTTTTCCTCTACCTAATTCTCTCAGTTCTAAATTTAACTGCCCCTGCATTGTGTCACGACAACAGAAGACCAAACCATTTTCCGTCGGTGCACGTAGAGGAGTACCAGATAAATCAGTAGTTCCGATCAGATTGACCTCATACTCTTCATTTCTGGCTTGCATTTTCCACGTTCCCCAAGGCTGAATATCCCAATTGACTATTGAGTTCCAAGGCACAAACTCGTAAAATTTGCCTCGATAGTGCAAGCCAATCATGGCAACAGATTCCATCCACCACAGCACTCCCCGTCGTCCGCCACCAGCCGTTAATGCTAAGTCGCTTTCACCTTCAAAGGAGTTACAATTCACCCAAAACCATTTCTGAGGGAAAGCACCTCCCCAGTTTTTCTCGCTATAGGCTGGAGCGTTAGTGAATTCGTAAATCTTACCATTCCAGTCAATCCAACCAGAAGCTAAACCATGAGCCATTAAAATTTGCCAACCAGGCTCAAAAATTTGTAAAAATGAAAGCCATCCAGCAGTAGATTGTTGAATGCTTCTTTGATTGCCCCAACCTAGTAATGGCTGGATTTTATATTGCCAACGACAAAATTGACCACTGGCTGGGTCTTGAATAAATCCCTGGTTCAAGGTAGCTGTGGCTTGATAGCCTTGTTGTACATAATGCTCAAACTCTTTTGGTAAAAGGTAGAGAGGTTGGATATGTAAGTTAGTTTTGCCCCAATGACCTAAAGCCAAGGCATCATGACGAGCCCAAAATTTACTAACATCAGGAAAAGTACGGCACAAATATTCATCATTTGGACCGAGAATTTGAGATGCACCACCACTGTGGGATTTTCCACCGATGGGATCTTCTATAGAGTACATGAAAGCAAAGGTCTGACCGATCTGAGGCAATGTAACCCGATAATACCAACCTTCAAAGAAGCGACGACTACTACCATCCCAGTGATAGCCACTATGAGGTGTTTGAGTCAACTGAAAAAGATCCTTGGAAATACTAAGCATAGATTCGATTTGCCACCTATTTCCAGTATGAGCGATCGCCACTTTATTTCATTGCTTTTTATTTGTTTGAGGAACATTCGCCAAAAACATGACTTCTTTTATCAAAGTTAAGTAGTCATACTAACCTTTCAGGCAATGACGACTACTTTGGTTCTAAAAGCAGATACTAGTAACTGTTTGAATTTAGTAAAAAGATTTTCTCTTGAATAGTTAACATGGAGTTACAATTGCTGCTTATTTTCCCAGTATGCGTGATGATGGCCTTGACATAAATGATGCATACTCTACCTTAAGGCTGAAACCGGGTGCATCACAAACCGATATTAAGCAAGCTTATCGTAAGCTAGTTAAAGTCTGGCATCCAGATCGTTTTCCTCATCCACAGCAGAAGCAGGAAGCAGAGGAAAAACTCAAACAAATCAACGAAGCTTATAACAAGCTTAAGTCTTATCAAACAATTCCTGAGACTATATCTTATCAAACAAAAATTTATACTAATCGCTCCAATGCTGAAAATTTCTATAATTGGGGAGTGGAGAATGCAAAACAAGGAAGGTATGAGGAAGCGATCGCAAACTTTACTCGAGCTATTCATCTCAATCCTTACTATGTTGAAGCATATAAATACCGTGGCTTTATTTGCTCTCAACTGGGATATGAATATCGAGCTACCTCAGACTTGAATAAAGCTACACAGATGGAAGATAAGAAACATAAACAAGAAACTTCTTCTGTCTGGGCATCAGCAGCCTCAAAAAGGAAATCAAAGCCGAAATCCCTCATTCAAAAAATTTTCCAATGGTTCAGGCGCTTACTAAGGTTCAAATGGAAATTTAGATGAAGTCTTTGTCACCCAAAACATTGGTTTTAGATAGCCTATAGATAGATGCTAGGGAATTCTCGGCACAGATTGGAAAGGGTTCCTATAAAAAAATAAGGATAAATCAGCAAAACACTGCCCGCTATTTTTTCTTTAAGAATTAAGTACAGTAGTTAATCCATGACAAAACTCCATTGGTTAGAAGTGAGTGAATACGCCTCTCTATCTCTGTCTACAGTAGGAATCGTCACAGCAGCAGTTACGCAACAGGTTGTCTATGCTGTCGCACCCCTAACTTTAACTATTGGGTTGAACATTGCTAATCGAGAGCGGTTAAAGTATTTGAACCAGCAGGATCATCAAGCTGCACTTGTCAAACTTGACCTCATGATCGATCCACTGAGACAACGTTTGGAAAACTTCGATACTTGGATGCAAAAACACAATGCGACAACAGGGCAGCAAATTGAGCAATTGCGGAATAACTACCAGTATAGTATTGATGTTTTTACACAACGTCTCACTAAACTTGATAATTTAACACAACAATTAAGCCAAAGCACTCAACAACAAATACAAGAATTACAACGCCATCAACAAGAGAACAATGCTGACGCTTTTAACGAACATCTCACTCAACTTGACGCCCTTGCGGAGCAATTAAGTATAAATACTCAAAAACAGATTGACCCCCTGAATCAGCGTCTGGTTCAGCTTGACGCGATGACAAAACAGTTGAGTCAAACCACTCAACAACAGATACAGGAATTACAACGTCACCAGCAAGAATATGACATTGACAATCTTAAACAGCGTCTTGTTCAACTTGATGCCCTAACCGAACACCTAAATACAAGTACTCAAAAGCAAATAGAACCCCTTAACCAGCGTCTGGTTCAGCTTGACGCCTTAACCAAACAGTTGAGTCAAACCACTCAGCAACAGATACAGGAATTACAACGTCACCAGCAGGATTATGATATCAGCGATCTCAGACAGCGTTTGGCTCAACTTGATGCTCTTACACAAAGAATCAGCACGAATACTCATAAGCAGATAGAAGAATTAAAGTATGAAATTTCTCAAATCCAGACAGAACTACAAGTTTTAAATTTATCGCTGACTTTAGTTGAACAGCAGTCGCAAGATGCACCCCAAACTTTAAAAAAAATAGAAACAGTTGAACAGCAATCGCAGGATACACCACCAACTTTAAAAAAAATAGAAAATTTAAACTCTCAACCTTCACAACCAACGACACAACAATCGCCTCAAGAAGAAAACCCCCCAGAAACACTAGTTCAGCAGAGTGTCACTTCAAAACCAATAACACCACCTATACAGCAAATAAACACTGCTCAAAACTCCTCATCTACTGTGCACAGAAATCATTCCATTCAAGAACAACCCTTATCAAACACCAAATCAACAGTATCCGTTTCACCAGCACAGCAAACAAGTTCTACTCAAAATAATTTTCACAACCAAGACCAAGCCGTTCAAAACTCTACACTAAATATCACTACAAACTCATCGCCATTCATCAAGCAGAATACAACTTCTAAGCGTACCCTCCAAGGTCATTCCGATAAAGTTATGTCTGTTGCATTTAGTCCTGATGGACAAACTTTAGCTAGTGGTAGCTATGACAAAACTATCAAATTGTGGGATTTAGGAAGCAACGAACACCGCACGCTTAAGGGACACAAAGACTCTTCCTATTTTGGAGGAATTAACTCAGTTGCATTTAGTCCTGATGGCAAGACTTTAGCGAGTGGCTGTAGTGACAAAACCATTAAGTTGTGGGATGTCTTGACAGGCAAGGAAATTTGCACATTTATAGGACATGAAGACAAGGTTTATTCTGTGGTATTTAGTCCTGATGGCAAGATCTTAGCTAGTGGTAGTAAAGATAAGACTATCAAGCTTTGGTCGATGGAAAAATTCAAAGGAATATATACTATCCCAGGACACGCCGATGAGGTTTTGTGCGTTGCATACAGCTTAGATGGAAAGATTTTAGCTAGTGGTGGTGCAGGAAATGATCAAACTATTAAAATTTGGTATTTATCTGATAATAAATTCCTAACTCTCAAAGGACATTCTAATGTCTCTGGCGGTATTAATTCAGTTGCTTTCAGTCCAGATGGCAAAATTTTAGCCAGTGGTAGCACAGACAAGACTATCAAGATTTGGCAACTGTCAAATGGAAAAGAAATCCATACTCTCACAGGACATCTTGATCAAGTTTGCTCTGTTGCTTTTAGTCTAGATGGCAAAACTCTAGCAAGTGGTAGTAAAGACAAAACGATCAAGCTATGGCAGGTAGACACAGGCAAGGAACTTCTCTCTTTTTCAGGAAATGAAGAACCAATTTATTGTGTTGCTTTTAGCCCTGACGGTAAAACACTAGCCACCGGTAATGGGGATAAGACGATTACTCTGTTGCCTTATCAAGCTTAATACTGCCGTATTTTTATAAGGCGTCACAGTTATCTTCGCTCAAATTTAAAGCAGGATTTATTTACATAGAAATATTAAGAAAAAGTTAAGAGAAGTTAATGGTCATAAAATTTGGTAAATCTATAGCTTTCCTCTAGGATTGAGATGCTAATTTAAAAACAGGTACAAACAAGTAAGAATTTCCTCTTCCTCAAAGGATTCTAAATTAGAGCCTGTGCCTCCTGCTCTAATATGCTCGCAACTATAGCTTGACCATAACATCCTCCGTGAATATGTTTTTGCCTTATGTTCATAGAGTTGTTTTGGAGGTGTCTGAATCTACAGCCAAAAATGCCTACCTAGCTGGAATTAAGGATGTATGGCTCTTAGAAAATAGATTGCGAACCTTGTCAACCTTAGTAAAAAAATATTATTTTATCTAATTTTCTACTCTTCTCATTCAATTGGATTCTGCATAAACCGCCAACAATTACTGACATTTATCCCGTCGTAACTGTTGGTGGTTTAGTTTTAATTGTAGAATAACACTCCTAACTCCTCACTCCTAACACCCCTCCTCCTCGCTTTGTAAAGTAATGACAGTAACCTCAGGTGAACAAAAAAGACGACCTGGGGGATAAGTTCCCAAACCACGGTTGACGTATAGCTGATTGTTTGATACTTTGTGAAAGCCTTGTGCCCATTCCCAATGTCGCACGACTTTAGAACAATCTGGTCGCAATAGTGGAACCCATCGCCGCAATTTTTTGGGAAGTTTACTTAAGAATTTTTTATAATGAACTACTGCAGGACCAATTCCTGGAATGACAATTTGACCACCGTGGGTATGACCAGACAATTGTAAATCCACACGCCATTGTTGCAGTATATGAGCAGTATCTGGGTTATGGGATAACACAATCCGAGGTATTGTAGCGTCTAACTGATTCATCACAAATTTGGGGTTGAATTCCCGTGACCAATAATCAGCTAGTCCTACCAATGGCAATCCTTTTCCAAATGGATAAGCGATTTCATTCCAAAGGACGTTGACACCTATACTCTTAAGAGCATCTGTCACTTCTACTTTGGATCGGCTGTAATGGATATCGTGGTTGCCAAGTACAGCATAAATACCAGCACGACTTTGCAGATGTTTGAGTCGTAGAACTAGTTGGTGAATTGGTGATGGATCGTCGGTAATGTAATCGCCAGTTAACACAACTAAATCGGGTTCAGCTTCATTACAAAGCGCGATCGCTTGTTCTAACATCTTTTCCGACAGTCGTAGTCCATCGTAATGCAAATCCGACAATTGCACCAGCTTCGTTCCATGTAAGGAAACTGGCAAATCTGCAATCTTAACCGTCAATCTCTCTAATGCTAACGGTCCAGATAACAACAAGTGCATAATGCTGACTTTACTCCTCAGACTCGCGATTCCAGCTTACCCAAAAACCACCACAATTATCTGTATCAACTCAAAGAAATTCTGGAAAAATTATTTACGGCTTGCTTCTCTCACTTTCCGCACCCTTTGGCGTGATACCACAGATACTTAGGAAGTCAGACCAGCTTATTTTAACCAGATGGCTACTAAGTTAATATTTGCATCCATCATACTTTGTCTTGTGTAATGTTTGGGTATAGAAGATGAAACCTATACTTAATAGCTAGCCCTTACCAGTTTTGTGTAAAACAGCTTACATAACTGAATGTTAGACTAGAGCAGAGTTGAATGACAAAGCGATCAACGCTACTTAAAAAAATTAGTTTCAGGTAAACTATTGAACTGTTGACGCAACTACCACATTAGTATTGAATAGCTTATTTTCTTAAGTTGTGACACTAAAAAGCGTGCGTTTTTAAACATCTATGGAGCCTGGTTACATTCAAGACTATACTCATTTTGAACAACACGTAGCAAAACTTCTCCATAGGGCGGGGTGGACAGTTGTAACTGCTAAACGAAACCAGCCTGGGTACGATTTAGTTGTCAAAAAAGCCAACTTAGTTGGCGCTGTTCAGGTCAAATGGTTAAGAAACAATGTAGCTGCGCCACAGCTTTTGAAGTTTGCTGGTTTTTTGGATTCTAACGAAGGCAAAAAGTTTAATTTTGGTTTATTCATCACAACCAAAGGCTTTAGTGGACCAGCCCTAGCCTTAATTAGATCGTGGGGAAAAGATGCCAAAATTCGGTGTGGTATTGCCCAAGAGAATAAGCTTTTCGGGATTGATGGCATTGATTATGAAGATAGGAGTCATGAAGACCCAAGTACCTCTAAGAAAGTGTATTTTGGTATTTTTACCTGTAAAGGCGGGGTAGGTAAAACTACTATAGCCGGACATTTAGCAGGAGCATTTGCTTTACAAGGCTTGAATGTAGCTTTGGTCGATTTAGACCCAGAGCAAAACTTACAAAAGCTTGTTGGAGATGGGGTTTTTGTTCCTAATCCTAGAGGTGTCGGTACCACTATTGAAGTCTTTGATGGTAGGGATTGGCATGAAGATTCTGCCCGCGATAGCAAAATAGTGATTTGCGATTGCTCACCTGCACTGGAACGTAATCCCATACAATTGGTTGAAAAATTTCACTATTGCATTATTCCAACAACTTTAAATCCACTAGGAATCAACAAGCACGGTAAAGTCATCTTAGATACTGTTCAACAAATACGTCAAATCAATCGAAACGCACATTTGTTTGTACTAGTCAACAACTTTAAAGATCCAGGTCGTCAGCGCTTACGTCTATTGAAAAAGATTTATGAGGAGACTTATAAAGCTATTAGCCAAATAGATGATAAGTTTCACTGTATAGATCCAGAAGATGTGTGTATTCGCGCCAGCGATCAACTTTTTTACTGGGGTATACATATCCTAGAAAGCCCAGATAATCCCTTAAGTAAGTTGGCATTTGACCTGATTGGCGGAAAATGCTATCCACGGGATGATTTTATAAATTTAGCTGATTACATAGAAACAAAAGCTGGTGTTGGTGTTCTGCGGGATCAGGACTCGGGGGATTAACAGTTAATAGTCAAACAAAAACCCGCTATGGTCATGCTCTAGCGGGATTAATTTTTGCAAACTCTGACCAATATCAAATTATGGCAGCCATTCTAAAACGGCTTCTTCTTTTGTATTGGTGTGGCGAGATGGTGTTTCACGGTTAAACTTCATGTGAATTGAGCGTGTTTGTTCACCATCAGCAGCAACAGCCAAGATTGGATAGTCAATCAAACCATCCTGGAAGGACATCTGGAAGCGGAAGGTTCCATCTGGATTCAGCTTAATTGGACGACCACCAATTGTTACGGTAGCATCGGGTTCTGTTGCACCATAGACAATCAACTCAGCATCAGCAATTAACCAGAACTTGCGTGGACGGACGGGTACAGCAGAAGCGGAGAACCCAACACCAGACATTCCCACACCAGACATGGTTAAACCAGATACGGTTGGAACTGCCCACATACCCACTCCTGAAGGGAAGATGTAGGAACTGATAGCTTGCTCTGGAACAACAGAACCAGGAACATGTTGCATAGAGCCGAATATAGACCCCGCAACTCTTAATGCTTCAGCAGACTCTGCTAATCCAAAAATTTCATCGTAGATAGCATTGCCATTGGTACCTACACTAGCAGTGGCTTTCTTCGCAGGTGGAACCAACTGGTAGACAGTTTTGCCTTGCAAATCTTCTTCAAAGTTAACCGTAATGAAGACATCCTCAATCCAATCAGAAGGATAGACGGGAGGAACGTGTACTCGTGCAGAACGAGCTAATACTAACCAGCGTCCATCGGCACAACGGTAGCCAATATCAATGACATAATCGCGATCGCTCACTGGAACTGGCAGATACCATTCTCTAGCCAATTCATCGCAAGGGTATTCTTGAATACTGTGAGGACTTTGGTAGTCTAGGTTGATATCGGTGACATCGTAAATTCTCAGTGCAAGCTGTTGTCCACCTTGGCGACGTAGTTCTTCTTTGTGCTCATTGGGAACATCCCAGTAAGTATAAGCCCACTGTGGATCACGAGGCATCAGTACAATCCGGCTTTCACCATAGCCACTAGGGAGTTCCGGAAGTCCTTCATCTACGTTAGTGAGAATGCCACCAGTCCGATCCGTCTGACCTAAATCAAATTTCGCTGCTTCCACGGTTTCCTGTGCCTCCAATGAACGGAATTGCTTGAGAGAATCTTTGTTGCGCTCAACTTCTTGAATTGATGCCAGTAATTGCGATTTACGCATTCGGCTATAGCGAGAGATGCTATATTCACTGGCAACCTTACGTAATTGCCGTAAGGTCATCTCTTCTAGCGGTGGGCGTTCTTTTGCCATGATTTAACCTCCATCCATTAGTTTTGAAAGGCAAATAATATCCCTTGGTTAATAAGTGATTGATCTATACCTTCAATCCCAAACTAACTTTTTATTCCTAACTTTTGGTTTTGTCGAGTTTTGGATTTTTTAGTGTGTTTTTTTATTACGGGTTACTCCCTTTCATTCCCTTAATATGGTATATTTTAAGGTTTTCTTTCAGGAGTGGAGGAATCTTTTGTTAATAAATATTAACCAACAATCCTAGTCAGGGATCAAGGGGGTTTCAAATGCAATTTTGTTTCTACAACGAATCTATCAGATTTTTGGGGATCAAAAAGTCATCATCTCATGACAATTGATCCCAATGGTAGACCTGACAACAGTTTAAGAAGTCATAAATGTCATGAAACCCTAACAAAACAAGTCATAAGTCATTGAAGGAGGCAGAAGGCAGAAGGTTTCATTCAGATGGGGATTCTGACCCCACCTGAATGAGAGCCACCAAATTGGAAATTTGGTGGGGGTCTTAAACCCTTGCTCCCTCCGGTCGCGCAAAGGGTCCCTTGCATTCAGAAAGGGATAAATCCCTTCTGCCTTCTGCCCTCTGCCTTTCCTCGATAACTACACTGCTAAGCACTCCCGACAACCAGAACCCCGGCTTCTTCAAGAAACCGGGGTTCTTTGCTCTCACAGCTATATTTTTTACAGACTATGAATTTTGTCTCCCTTGTCCCCCCCTCACGCCCCTACCCAGTATGAATCAGTTCGCGACTTTGTTAATAACCGACATGTCCCGAATACGCCACGTGTCTTCTACACGAACCAAATCATACTTAACTCGCAGTTTTTCTTTTTCAGATTTCTTCATCTGATTATTTTCATAAAATGTTGTAACTTCCGTCACCAAAGCTGCAACAGTAGCACGGTTATGATCCGTTTGGTTTGCCTCTATGGATTCCACCTCCACTGTATGTTCGTACTTGCGATAGTTGTTACTAGCTTTTTCCTGCTGAGCAATGAGTCGCCATTGAGACAAGACTGGACTCACTAAGATTTGATCTAATCTGTCAATCTTATGGTTTTGTCCTAACACTTCTGCCTTTGTCGATAACCAGGTCTGAATAACATCCTTTGCTGTGTCCTCTGTTAGTGATCCTGTTGATAATTGCGGCGAATTATTGGTAGGAGTGGGAATAGGGATCGGTGGCTGATTGATCTGTATAGTTAACTCCTCACTGTCTGTGGATGGTCCAGAAAAAAATAAATTTTTTAGCCAGCCAAAAGTTGTTGATACCAGTAAACACAAGATAACGATACCTGCCACAGAGGCAAACATTATCAACAGCAATCTTAGTTGAGCTTCTCGAGTATGGTGCAAAGGTCGCCGACGGTGAGCAACACCCCGACGATGAGTAACATCACGCCCTACACCACCAGCTTGACTACGTTGACGCGTTCTTTGTTTAGGAGTTTGAGTGGGTGACGCTGCGGTTCTACCATTCCAATGGCGGTTAGTGACTCTGCTATTGTGCTCGGTAGCTGGCGGTTGAGGTGTAACTGGAGCTTCTGCTTTTGTTTTCCTTGCTTCTGAGGAGACAGACGATTTAGTGAAGCTTGGTGGTTCAACCTTTGGATATTCTGCTCGTGTTTCACGTGTTCTGTTGTAATAGGATGATTGAGAAACTCTACCCACATTACTTACATGACGGGGATCGCTGATATTTGTGTAAGGAAAAGATTGGCTATTGCTTTCCACTGATTCATGAGTCGTTTGTGTCTCCAGTGGCAAAGCCTCTAAGTAAGCTTGTACCTGTCGATCGGCAAAATAATCTTTTAAGGAAGCTGGCTGACCAACCAAATCCCGAAAGTGTGGAAACACTTCATTCCGTAACCAACGTTCCCCGTACAAACAAAGACCTGGTAAAAGATCTGGAGAATCTTGAGAATTATCGCGAATAAAAGCCAAGGCTTCATACTCTTGACTCAGTTCCAACGCACGGGTTGCCAGTTCTGTTTGCCCTAGCAATAATGCACACAGAGACTGTTCTAGATGAACATCCTGGCGCTTACTCAGACGAGTCAGCATTTGTTTGGCCTGACGGATCAAACTGGGTTGACGCTGGGCAAATCCTCTTGCTATCAAGGCATACACTGCTAAATATGTAGCCACAGCAGAGGGGCGTTGGCTTTCCGCTTCAAACAATTGATGCTGTTCTGCCACTGTTAGATGGTTGCGTATTTGCTGGATGAAACGCAGAAAGTCATCTACACTTAAACCAGACTGGTCATCTCCAGTACCATCAATACCATTACGCGCATCCAAAATATCTTGTAATAATTGTAACCCTTGTGCTCGCTCAGTCGTCTTTTCTATTGGTAGCTCTAAGAGCTTTAGTATTCTATAGGGTCGTAACCTTTGAAGATCCGCTAGGATCTCATTTTGAACAGTTGGGAATAACCCTTCGCGTGCTAAAAGTTCTTCACCAGTGTCTAGAGAAATAGCAGCATTTTCGTAGTGACCTTGCTGCCATTCCTCACGACCAAGTTATAAACATGCTAAAGCAACAGTGAGAACAATATCTGGACGTTCGACTGCGTCCTCACTGATTCCCCTGTTGATTGGTTTAACAACATCCACACCATTTTTATTAACAATGTATGGGCGGCCAAGCTTCAGTATAAGTTCATATTCCCCCAACTCCTGCAGAATGAGTAACGCACCCACTAACTCATCTTGAGAGATTTCAATACTGAGATTGTATCCGTCTTCACTGTTGCTGCCCTGAGTAAGATTTTCTACCGCTCCTGTAGCATCAACACTATTAGAGCCATATGCATGGGCAAGATAAAGCTGATCGTAGGCTTTGCGTTCTTTGGGGTCTGATAAAACCACGTAAGCTTCTTCTATAAGTTGTTTACGAGACGTAATTGCTGCTTGGGAATACTCTCGCCGTGGCAATTGCACAATGCGATCGCTGTATGCCTGCCGCAATTGTTCATCACTTGCCGCCAACGGTAGTCCTAAAATTCGGTAGTAATCTAGCGGAATTCGCACAGTCTACTTCCCCTGCAGCGTGATCAACATAATTTTCCTAGAGCATTCCAGGTCTGCAAAACCGTGCCATTATAATAACTTTTTGACTTCACACGACCAGTGTGTTGCAACAACTTTACTTAATGCTTTCCCCGTGATAGAGTCTCACCCTATAAATTAAATTTCGCATTCAATATACGAGGTTCTAACCTCTTTTTGTCATATTTGATACTTTTAGCCAAGTAGGCAAGCTATTAGCCTTCAGCATCAATAGTACTTATAGCATCTTGGGTTATGCACTTAGTACGAGTGTTGTGCTTATATGATATTTTGTTTGATTTTCGTTCTATTAATGTATTGTTTAACCATTCTTGCGACTGGCTTCAAGTGACATTTCCCAGCATACATAGTTATTAGTAAAACACTACTTTATTAAGTATTCTTTTACTATCGGGCGAGCACAATTTTATCACACATATATTTTTATGGCAATTATCTCTGGATAAAGATATAAGCATTCTCATAGATCTTTTGTGCGATTGGTGAGTGAATATGCAGAAAGCAAGCCATTTTAATTGGTACGCTATGAGAGAGTCCGCAATGTTGAGTGTTAATTGTTGATTGTAAGTCGTTGTACAGCCACCCAACCCTACTAACAAGTAAACATTATCAAAAGCTGACGCAGCCTAAGAGCAAGTATCTAGAATAGTAATCTTAAAGTTTGACAATAAGGATACTTAGAAACATATGGTTCAAGAACGAACATTACCAACATTTGACGCAGCAAAAGAGCAAATAACTAAAGCAGAAGGACTGCGACTGTATGAAGATATGGTGTTAGGGCGCACCTTTGAAGACAAGTGTGCGGAAATGTACTACAGAGGCAAAATGTTTGGTTTTGTCCACTTATATAATGGGCAGGAAGCAGTTTCCACGGGTGTGATCCAGGGTGCAATGCGACCAGGCGAAGATTTTGTTTGTAGTACATACCGAGACCATGTTCATGCTCTAAGTGCAGGAGTACCAGCCAAAGAGGTTATGGCTGAGTTATTTGGCAAAGCCACAGGTTGTAGTAAAGGGCGCGGTGGCTCAATGCATATGTTTTCTGCTGAACATGGCTTGCTTGGTGGTTATGCTTTTGTCGCTGAGGGAATTCCGGTTGCTTCTGGAGCAGCTTTTCAAACTAAGTATCGCCGAGAGGTATTGGGTGATCAAAGTGCTGATCAAGTAACAGCTTGCTTTTTTGGTGATGGAGCCTGCAATAACGGTCAGTTTTTTGAAACTTTGAATATGGCGGCATTATGGAAACTGCCGATTATTTTCGTTGTAGAAAATAATAAATGGGCGATCGGTATGGCTCACGAACGAGCAACATCCCAACCAGAGATTTACAAAAAAGCCAGCGTATTTGATATGGTAGGTGTGGAAGTAGATGGTATGGACGTTTTGGCCGTGCGTGCAGTGGCACAAGAGGCAGTTGCCCGTGCCCGAAAAGGCGAAGGACCAACACTTATTGAGGCACTCACCTATCGATTCCGAGGTCACTCTCTCGCAGATCCAGATGAAATGCGCTCTAAGGCCGAGAAAGAATTCTGGTTTGCCCGTGACCCAATCAAGAATTTTGCTAAATACCTGGTTGATCAAGGCATAGTGGAACCAGAGGAACTCAAAGCCATTGATCGCAAAATACAGGAACTAGTAGATGAATCTGTCAAATTCGCCGAAACTAGTTCTGAACCAGATAAAAGCGAGTTATATCGTTTTATCTTTGCTGAAGATGAGTGACACTGAGAGTTAGGAGTTAGGAGTGAGGGAGCGAGGGAATGGGAAGATTAAAACTGAACAACAGAACTTCCAACCTCCAATTGCCAACCTCTAACCCTTAACCCCTAATTCCAAACCCCAAACCCCCTAACCCCTAACTCCTAACTCCTAACTTCTTATGAAAAACCTTCACCTAAAAACCAATAGTTCCCAACTGGAAGTTGTACCAGAACGCGGAGGTATTATCATCAGTTGGCGTGTACAGGATCAAGAAATTCTCTATCTGGATGAAGAGCGTTTTGCTAATCCTCAATTGAGTGTTAGAGGTGGAGTTCCGATTTTGTTTCCGATTTGTGGAAACTTACCCGACAACACATACACTCACAATGGCAAGCAATACACTCTCAAACAGCATGGGTTTGCCCGTGACTTGCCTTGGGAATTTGTGGAAGATCACATCACTCCAGACTCTGCAAGTCTTTCACTGGTGCTAAATAGCAACGAGCAAACACGAGCAGTTTATCCTTTCGATTTCAAAGTCGTTTTTACTTACCAAATACAAGGTAATACCCTAGAAATTCGCCAGCAATATACCAATTTATCTCCTGAACCCATGCCTTTTTCCTTTGGGTTCCATCCTTACTTTGCGACGCGTGAAAAAGAACAGCTAAAATTTGAGATCCCTTCTGGTGAGTACCAAGATCAGAACACAAAGACAATCCATCCTTTTAATGGCAATTTCGATTTTAGTCAAGATGTCATTGATGCAGCATTTAAACAAGTGAATGGTACATCTGCTACTGTCATCGATCATAGCCGTCGGCTAAAATTGTCCTTAGATTTCGACGAAATCTTTTCTACTCTGGTTTTTTGGACGGTTAAAGGTAAGGATTTCTACTGTCTGGAACCTTGGAGTGCTGGTCGTAACGCTCTCAATACAGGAGAAAATTTGACTATCCTGCAACCAGGATCAGACTTGCTGACTAGAATAAGCCTTTCGGCAAATTTCTTCTAACCCCTTTACAAAACTACAGATGTTTGTGCTAAGCTATTATAGCTGTGACAAACACGAGATGGGTCGCTAACTCAACGGTAGAGTACTCGGCTTTTAACCGATTAGTTCCGGGTTCGAATCCCGGGCGACCCATAGTTTTAGGAAAAGTATAAGTGGTTAGTTATTTGGCAAGTCTTAGTGGTTGCTAACGCATCGGCTTACCACCACCTTTAGAGCAAACTTTTTCAACATAAGCACACATCAATAGTTATAATTTCCTATATGTTGAAAAAAGTCTTAAGATTAGCGTAATGATCGTGCTGATCTCAAATCAACTAGCTGACTACCATATTAGGAGGACTATCTATGGCGCTCGTATCATTGCGGCTGCTGTTGGATCATGCTGCTGAAAACGGTTACGGCATTCCAGCTTTTAACGTGAACAACTTGGAGCAGATTCAAGCCATTGTGCAGGCTGCTCATGAGACGGATAGCCCTGTGATTTTGCAAGCCTCTCGTGGCGCGCGGAAATATGCTGGCGAAAACTTCCTACGTCACTTGATTTTGGCGGCAGTGGAAACTTATCCCCATATTCCCATTGCAATGCACCAAGATCATGGTAACGAGCCTGCTACTTGCTACTCAGCAATCAAGAATGGCTTTACCAGTGTGATGATGGATGGTTCTTTAGAAGCCGATGCGAAGACTCCTTCTAGCTATGAGTACAACGTCAGCGTTACCCGCGAAGTTGTGAAAGTAGCTCACTCTCTGGGAGTCAGTGTCGAAGGTGAACTTGGTTGCTTAGGTTCTCTCGAAACAGGTATGGGCGAACAAGAGGATGGTCATGGTGCAGAGGGTAAGCTATCCCACGATCAACTACTGACTGATCCAGACCAAGCTGTTGATTTTGTTGAGCAAACACAAGTAGATGCTTTGGCTGTTGCTATTGGTACTAGCCACGGTGCTTACAAGTTCACCCGCAAGCCAACAGGAGAAATTTTGGCGATTAGCCGGATCGAAGAAATTCACCGTCGATTGCCTAACACCCACTTGGTAATGCACGGCTCATCTTCAGTCCCTGAAGATTTGATTGCCATCATTAACCAGTATGGCGGTACAATTCCTGAAACCTATGGTGTACCTGTTGAAGAAATTCAAAAAGGTATCAAGAGTGGTGTGCGTAAGGTGAATATAGACACCGATAACCGATTGGCAATTACCGCTGCTGTACGTGAAGCATTGGCAGCTAATCCTAAGGAATTCGATCCTCGCCATTTCCTCAAACCTTCTATTAAGTACATGCAGAAGGTATGTTCTGATCGCTATCATCAATTTGGCACTGCTGGTAATGCTAGCAAGATTAAGCAGATTTCTCTAGAAGAGTTTGCTACTAAATATGCTAAAGGTGAACTCACAGCTGTAACTAAGAAAGCTGCTAGCGTCTAATTTGAAAATAAACTAAGTAAATAGGGACACGGCTATGCTGTGTCCCTAATATCACTGAGGATTCTCTGCGTAAATAGACTGACTCGGGTAGTACTTAAGTTCCCCGGTTTTTTGTTTTATTGACTGCTACAGTGCAAGTGGTGTTATTGGTTAACTCAGTACCTGTAAGTGCAACAACATGAGGTACAGGACGAGGAGTATAGCTAACCAACGTTTTGCCTTTATAAACTAAGGATGTACTCTGACCTGAGTCCACCATGACTGCATCTTGTAATCCTGCTTTAGCTAGAGCCTTACCTAAAGAGACGGCATCGGTATTTCCCCGCGAAACTCCGATAGTAGGAACTCCTGCTTGATTAATCCCCCAGAAGGCTCGATAACGAGCTTGATCAAAACCATATAAGCCATTAAAGTCGCTCGCTTGTTGAGGTTGACCGTTTTTCACCAGCCAAGCTGCAGCAACAAAAGCATCCGTAACATCTGGCATTTCTGCTCGTATTCCCTCTAAGGTATTATGCTTTACAGGATCAAAGGGAATGTAACGGACGGCATGGGGGCTAATTAATACAAGGGGACGTCTGGCTAATCTTGGGATATCATTCCGGTCACCAGGAATAAATTGGTTTGTAACCTGGCTAAAAACTGGTCCGATCATGAAATTAGAATTTAAAAGCTTGAGCGAGAAGAAACCTCCATCTACAGCTGCTACAGCATTAGTACCACTTTTAGCCACAATTTCTGAAACCTGATAACGACTATTCGCATGGATAGTTATTGGTTTGCCACCTGAAATGAGGATAAGAGAAATTTTGTCGATAGTTGTTTCAGTCTGTTGGATTGGATTGGTAAAATTGAAGCCTGGTGTCCATTGTGGCAGCGTAGGTCCTCCCCATGCTTGGGCGATCGCATCTTGTATTTTCGATTGACCAATACGAGAAACAGCCAATAAACTGTCTGATGCTCCTGCAAACCTCTCGTCCACATCACTCATGGTTAATGCTAGCTGATATCCTGCTGTATACACTGACTGTGCAACTCGCTGATCATATTTTCCTGCAGGATAAGTAAAGTAACGGATAGGAATTCCCAAATTTGACTCTAGTATTTTCTTTGACTCTGTGACTTCTGTTTGCAATTGCGCATCTGGGAGGACTCTCAAATCTTCTGGATGACTGACACTGTGAGACGCAATTGTTACCAAAGGATCAGCTGCCATTTGCTTGAGTTGTTCCCAGTTGACATGAGTACGACCAGTGTTATTACCAATCCCATTAGTATAAACAGAAAATACTGCTGGATAATTGTATTTTTTCAATAAAGGATAAACATACTCATAGTGCCCACTGTAACCATCATCAAATGTCAACAAAACTGGTTTTTCTGGTAGCGGTAGTCCTGTTTGCAAATGAATCATTAATTGGTCAAGACTAATGGGAGTAACACCTTGCTCTTTCAGGAACTGAAAATGTTGTGCTAATTCATCAGGAGTCACATCAAAAAATACTTTTTTTTGTGGCAAGATGTCGTGGTACATCAAGATAGGTACCCTTGCCAGTTTTGCCCGTTCATTAATGTTTGGCCAAGGGCTACGATTCAGATAAGCGAATACATACGGTCCAAGTGTTTCAACAAGATTCTGGACACCAAAATTAGGCTGACTTATCCAACTTGATGCTTGTACAGTTATATTTGCTAAACTTGAGACCTGCTGTTGTAAGCCACTTATGTTGTTTTTACAAGCTTCAGTGGGAAGAGGAAAGTTTTTGGTTCTATCTGGATTTACACTGTGCGATTTTGCAACGGCAACTTTGGGAAATTCTTGGAAAAAACTATATAAAAACAAACATAACAACATTAAGCTGGCTATGAAACTTTGATATTTGCCAAGCTTGTAGAAATTTAGAAATTTGTAATTGAGAATGTGATTGTTAGGGATAAGTTTCATACTTCCTTTTTCAGAACAATTATAATTTTTTACTTGATTTGTTCTGACTGAAAGAGAGAGCATTTAACATTATAATCATTATGCGTTCAGGAAATAGCAGGTGAAGTTTTAACGGTAGGTAAAGAGTGTCTCATACAGAATATGTTTTGCGACTGCTGGAACACTCAGATTGTTTCAAATAGCAGTCAGCTAACAGCTGACTGCTGATCAGGAATTAAAACACACGATGTTGCAAGCTAGGCATTTGACGACGGACTTGTTCAAGACGCAAAGGGTTAATTTCAGCGATCGCCACCCCTGGTTGTTCACCAGCATCCGCTAGAATCACTCCCCAAGGATCGATAATCATGGCATGTCCGTGAGTTTGACGACGCGCGTAGTTTAGTCCTGTTTGTGCTGGAGCAATAACATAGCAAGTGTTTTCAATAGCACGGGCTTGCAGTAGCACTTGCCAGTGGTCTTTGCCTGTAAAGGCAGTGAAAGCTGCTGGTACAAACATCACATCTGCTCCCTTAGACGACAAGTGCCGATAAAGTTCAGGAAAGCGGACATCATAGCACACAGAAAGCCCTATATTTCCAAGCTCTTCTGAGAAATAGACCCCAGGTAGCTGTGTACCAGCCATGACTGTACTAGATTCCCGATAAGTATTGCCATCAGGGACGTTGACATCAAACAGATGCGCTTTTTGATAGCGAATAAGTTCTTGACCGTCAGCATCAATGAGTAAAGCAGTATTATAAACTTTACCTGTACTGTTGACAGGAATTGGAAAACCACCTCCTAATATGGTAATTTGAAAGCGCTGAGCCATGGTTTTGAGGAATTTTTCAGTTTCCGTTGCGATCGCCTCGGCTTGAGCAAGCTTCTCAGATTCTTCTCCCATAAAGGAGAAGTTTTCAGGCAAACCTACCAATTGAGCACCCTGACGTACCGCCAGATCGATTAATTCCTGTGCCTGTGCCAAATTTTTTTGGAGATCAGGCACACTAGTCATTTGAAGTGCGGCAGCTAAATAAGACTTCATAAATTCAACAGCAAACAATAAAGTTGTGTGGGGTAGATTATCAAAATATATCTTCAACTCAAAATTGACAAAGCTTGTTAAAAATGTGTAAGCAAAACTCTCTTATGTGTATTTTGTCTTATGTCCCCTCTGCTTCCTTGTCCTCCTCGTCTTCCTTGCCCCCTAAGGTAGGTGCCATTACCCTATCACCCTTATCTCCCTATTTTCAATCTCTTGCTCAAGCATTATAGAAAACCTGCTAGATTCGCGTTAGCTTTGTAGAAAACTCAATAAATTCCGTGGCTGTAAATATCTCTGTTCTAGTCAAAACTTTTGTTGCTGTGTTCGTTCTTGCAGATGCTGTTGGCAATATACCGATAGTTCTAGTTCTTACAAAGGGCATGGAACCAGGACAAAGAAACAAAGTTATAGATAAAGCAATTTTGGTAGCAATAGCAATTCTTTTATTGTTTGCCTTTGCTGGTCAATTAATTTTGAATTACTTAGATATAACTTTTGGGTCCCTACGAGTTGCTGGGGGACTGCTACTATTGTTAATCGCCTTACAAATGCTTCAAGGAAAAATAGATACGCCAATCCTTGATCAAGATCGTGATGTGGCAATTACTCCTATAGCCCTGCCATTGCTGGCAGGTCCAGGTACACTAACAACTGTGATGCTGTTAATCTCAGAAGCAGCCAATCCCAATTTGAGCGTAGTGCTAGGAATTCTGGCAGCAATGTTTGTCACTTGGTTGATTTTACGTTTATCCAACGAACTTGATCGATGGCTTGGTGCAGAAGGCGAAGTGATTATTACTCAGCTTTTGGGTTTTCTGTTGGCGGCGCTGGCGGTTGAGATTGGCAGTAAGGGAATCAAGGAGTTGTTTTTGATAGGTTGACAAATCAGTTGGCTGATTTTCAGTCATATATAAGTATTCACACGAAAAATTATACCCATTTTTAAGTATTTTCATGAATTTAATGTAAAAATAATACGTACTATTTCCTACAGACAAAATTGTTGGGAAAACTAAACTAAAGCTAGTACCAAAAAATTGAAAAATAGCTATAACAGGCTAGTTAAAGAGCTTGCTGCATAATGTCAGGCAGTCAAGCATATTTGAACGTGCTATTAGGAAGTGAGGAGAGTCAAGGTAATTGAAAAATTGGAGACGGAATTGTTGCCGGGGATGGATTGAATGAAGAGATTGACCTTTTGTATAATGTTGCTAAATAGTTTGTTTTTAGGAATAGCAACCAATGCCAGTGCAAACTCGTTAACAACGAAAGCAATTGTAAATACTATAGATACATTTCAACGGAAAGATGAGACTAGGATACAAGGATACAAAAATATAAGAAATATTAATGATAAACTCTCTGTATTGATGTCGCACCGCTTACCTTCAGTATCTTCCCCAAGGTTACCACAAGACCAAGTATGGGTAATTGATAAAAATAAATATCTACAGCGCCAGTCTTTTGTTTGGGTAGTTAAGGATGCAAAAAATACTGGACAGCAACCATTTTTGTTAGTTGGGCAAAACTCAGAAAATTTTACACAACTCCTTAACAAAGAGAATCATAGTGTACAGTCTAGAAAAAAGAACGAGCCACAACAAAGATTTGATGAAGTTATAAAAAGTACTCAAAAGTTGGAAGGGCTCTTTACTCTATACCGGAATAGGGAAAATAATAAAATTTATCTAGAAATTCAACCAGAACAACTGAATAAAAATTATCTTGCCACAACAACATTAGAATCAGGCATTGGTGAATCTGGAATTTATAGTGGGATGCCTTTGCAAGATTTTTTGTTTTACTTTCGGCGAGTCAATAACAATTTGCAGTTTGTTGTCCGTAATGTAAATTTTCGCACCGATGGAGGAGATCCTCAACAGCGATCGCTCGGTCGGTCTTTCAGTGATTCAGTGCTTTACACTCTCGCGATCAAAAGTATTCATCCTCAACGCAAAACGATTCTCATTGACTTAGGTGATCTACTACTCACAGACTTTGCTGGATTATCTTCAAGTTTAGGAGTATCCCAAAGCATAGATAAGTCCTATTTTGGTGATGCCAAAGTTTTTCCCCAGAACATGGAGATTGAGTCAGTCTTAAATTTCAACAGCACTGCTAGTGAGCGCAAAAACAATCCAATACTGCGCTTTGCTACACTACCTGACAATCGTGGTTTTACCTTACGTGTTCATTACAGTCTTTCGCAACTCCCACAAAACAATTACCAACCACGTTTAGCTGATGATCGAGTTGGCTACTTTATCACTGCCTACCAAGATTTGTCTGATGATGAGCAACGCAATCCTTTTGTCCGCTACATCAACCGTTGGCATCTAGAAAAGCAAAATCCCAAAGCAGCTATTTCTCCACCTAAAAAACCGATTGTATTTTGGATTGATAACGCTGTACCTCTAGAATATCGGGATGCAATCAAAGAAGGCGTTCTTATGTGGAACAAAGCCTTTGAAAAGGCTGGATTTAAAGATGCCATCCAAGTGTATCAAATGCCAGATAATGCTAAGTGGGACCCAGCAGATATACGCTACAACACAATTCGCTGGATTCATACGGTAGATGGATATTTTGCTATGGGACCGTCCCGCGTTAATCCTTTAACTGGGGAAATCTTGAATGCAACTATTCTGGTAGATGCTAGTTTTGTGAGGCTACTGAAGAGTGATTATCGCAGAATTGTCCAACCTGACCGTGCACAAGCCCAGACGACCTTAACAGCATTCATGCAAAATCGTCTGCTTTGCGCTAATGGTTTAGAAATGAAAGGCAATGCTCTGCAAAACCAGGAGCAAGAACAGGAACAAGAACACAAGCCATTTTTAAATCAATTATCTAAGCTTGCAGGCGAGTATGACCTTTGCTATGGTGTGGAAGCAGCTAACCAGTTTGCTTTTGGCTCAATGGCAATGTCACTTCTGCAGAAGATACCACCCAAGAGTGACCAAGCCAAAGATTATGTCCATCAATATTTACGCTTAATCATTGCTCACGAAGTTGGACACACCTTAGGTTTAAGACACAACTTCCGTGGTAGTACCCTACTATCACCAGAGCAAATGAATAACACGAAAATTACCCACAAAAAGGGTATGGTTTCCTCCGTAATGGACTACATTCCACCGAACATTGCACCCCAAGGTATCAAGCAGGGAGATTATTTTCCCTTAATGGTGGGAGCTTATGATGAATGGGCAATTCAGTATGGTTATACACCTTTTCCAGCAAAAAATCCTATGGCTGAAAAGCCATTTTTGGAAAAGATTGCTCAACAATCCTTTAAGCCAGAGTTAAGTTATTCAACAGATGAGGATATATATGACCTCGATCCAACTGCTGATGCTTGGGATGATACTGATAATGTTCTCCAATATTCTCAATGGCAACTTGATAACTCGCGAATTATGTGGGACAGGCTCAATACGAGTTACTTAGTTTCTGGAGAGAGTTACAGTGATGTGAGTGAAGGATTCGGCACAGTACTGGGGAATTATTTTCAGAATATCTATTACATGACTAAATATATCGGTGGGCAGTCTTTCTACCGAGTTCATGCTGGAGATTCCCATGGACAATTACCATTTCAACCAGTGCCTGTCGAAAAAGAAAGGCAAGCTTTAGCAATGCTACAAAAGTATGTATTTGCTGAGGATGCTTTTAATTTCTCACCCCAACTTCTTAATAAATTAGCACCTTCGCGTTGGCGACATTGGGGTAGTAATCCTAAGATTGGGCGACTAGACTATCCAATTCACGACTTGATCTTGTTTGTGCAGAAGTTGGTATTGTGGGATTTACTATCAGGTGATCGTCTCTCTCGTCTAGAAGATATTGAACTCAAAAGTCAGCCTGGACAAGCTTTAACTCTTCCAGAACTATTTGACACTTTGCAGTCAGGAATCTGGACAGAAGTATTAAAACCAAAAGGTAGGTCAATAAAAATTTCTAGCCTTCGTCGAAGCTTGCAGCGGCAATACCTGGATATCCTAACAGGGATGGTGTTGGGCAAACAATCTGTTCCAGAAGACGCTCGTTCATTGGCATGGTACAAACTCAAACAACTAAATCAAAAGCTGGATAGTGTACACTCAGATGACGAATACACTCAGGCATACGTACTGGAAACACGCGATCGGATTAACAAAGTCTTGAATGCGCCACTGGGAGAAAGGTGAAAAAAAGTTAGGAGTTAGGAGGAAAGAAATAGGAATAAGTAGTGCGTTCGCGAAGCGTGTGCTTTGCACTCACATCTTGCTCGTTTAGGTAATCAAGTAGGGAGCAACATGCTCCCACTACCATCTGTTTTACAGAATTGGAATACGTTCCTAAACAGGCAAGTCAGGCAAATTATTAAGTCTAATTCCTAAACGCCAGTTGCTTCAAGTCGGCACAGCCGCCCAACGCACTGGCTCCTCCTAACTCTCTAATTTCTCAGCGCTCTCAAGAATCGTTGTAAACCCTTAAAAACCCCAGGTTTTCTGGCTGATGAATTGTCGCCTGGTGTTTGTTGTTGTCCTTTCATTAAAATGATATCTAAGTCATCGCCTGAGGGTTTTTGATCTAATTCCGTAACTTTTTGGTAGTCACCCCCACTTTCTACCCAGACTTCCCAAGGTCCAGGATAGCAACGAAATACTGCTGCTTCTTCATATATGGGACGTAAGTAGTAGCAGGATGTAATTGTATTGAGGAAACGCTGGCGAGTTTGTCGGCCTGCGTAGCCAATACCAACTGCTCCTGCTTCGTCCATGCGGGGATTTAAGATGACCAGAGGACGATCGCCTATTTGTTCACACAACTTTTCTAATTCCACGACTTCTACTGCAGTCGGGGCAATAAATAAGAAAATTTCATCCTCTGGTTGAACTTTCGATTGTGTGGCTGATCTACCGCTGCCAATGTCATAAATTTTGAATGGTGCATCTGTCCACTCACGTTGAGCAAGTGCTGCACCGCCAGCATCGGGAAAGAAAACTTTAAGATGAGAACCGTATTTTTCAAACAGTGGCAGGAATTGCTGTGCCACAGGCATTGGTTTAAGTTCTGGAAATACTAACTCAACTTGTAGTCTTTTATAGCCATCATCAAGTGCAGCTTGAGTTGCCTCACAAGCTTGGGCGAGCGCATCTTCGAGTGTTTTTGGAAGTTCAGTCATTTTCAAAAATTTTGGATTTTAACCACATCCTGTGGCAGATCGTTTGCTGCTACGTCCACACACATCTACTACAGGGTGCGGTTGTCATTTTAGATGAAGCCAGGGCTTTGGGCTTTAAGACTTTGTGGTGATTTTATATTAATTTTTTTGACATACTCACCGCCTTAGAAGTCCGGTGATTGTTGACGGCTCACAGCAACCCGCTACCGAAGTAGTCTCACAATCGCTCCCGTCCGTTTAAGGTCGTGCCGATGCCCCATGCCGACCATTTCTATATTCAGTGAAGCATTTTCATCTCTGAAGAACTAGCACACCTTGAAGAGTATTGCCTGTTGTGTGGAAGAACAAAATCTGATGTACTTAGGGAGTTGAAATGAAAGTTAAAAATCAATAAAAAGCCGTCCTAGAAGGACGGGGCTTGTATCCCATTATTTTTGGTCAGCAATGGAGCCCAAAACTTGTTTGAACACCATTGCAACCCAATCGATGTCAGCTTCAGTCGTATCACGTCCTAGTGTCATCCGAATTGCTCCTAGGGCTGCTTTTTCTGAATACCCCATGGCTAATAAAATTGGGCTAGGGTTAAGTTTCCCACTTTGACAGGCTGCGCCAGCACTAATGCCAATACCAGCTAGATTTAATTGACGCACCAAGGTTTTACCACTGAGTTTTTCACCATCAGCATGCTCTAAGCAAAAACTCACATGGTGGGGTAAGCGGTGGAAGCGTTCACCGGTGGGAATCAAACCTGGAATATTGGTTAATTGGGCAAACAGGCGATCGCGTAATTTGATTAATCGGGGTGTTTCTGTTGACATCTCTTGCTTTGCTAATTCTGCAGCTACTCCAAAACCAGCGATGGCTGGTACGGCTTGGGTGCCAGAACGCAGTCGCCTTTCTTGTCCCCCACCAATCACTAGGGGTACTAACTCTACGTTAGGACGTACATATAATGCTCCTGCACCTTGGGGACCATAGATTTTATGACTAGACATACTCAGCAAATCTACAGGGAGCTTTTGGACATCAATAGGTAAACGTCCTGCCACCTGCACAGCATCTGTATGGAATAAAACATTACGCGAACGAGCAATATTTCCTAATTCTTCAATCGGTTGAATTGTGCCAACTTCACTTTGGCCATAAATAATTGACACCAATACAGTATTACTTTGCAACGCCACTTTTAAGTCTAAAGGGCTAACTCTTCCTTTAGCGTCCACTCGTAGTCTTGTAACTTGCCAACCCCACAGTTCCAGTAATCTCACTGGCTCAGATATCGCTGAGTGTTCTACGCTAGAAATAATAATATGTTGAGGTTTGGAGTATGAATGGGCAACTCCCATAATTGCCATATTATCTGCTTCAGTACCCCCAGAAGTGAAGATTATGGACTCAGGATTGGGTGCATTAATTAAACTAGCAACCTGCATTCTTGCTTGTTCTATAACTGTTGCTGCCCGTTGTCCCCACTCATGTATGCTCGAAGGGTTACCCCACTGTTCAGTGAGAACCATTTGCATGGCAGCGATCGCTTCTGGACGAGTAGGAGTGGTAGCACTGTAATCTAAGTAAATTTGCATAATCTCTCGAATGAGAACACATTTGGCAACTGGCTGCTCTCTTCTCAGCATATATAGTTAAACTGCCAAATTCTTTACAACTTTCACCAATAGCTATATTTGCTTTTAAGAGTATATTGGTTGCCTACTAGTACATCTACTTTTAACTATTAAACTGAAGTGAGCCAACGGACAAGGACCGTACGATACATCACCCAAAGATTCTTGTAACGATTTTACAGACAATTGGTTATTGCTTGTAAACAACTCTGGGCATGTAGTAAATGGTTGAAATATGAACCTTAGAGGAACAAAGATTCCTTCTACAGATAGAAGATAAATAAGGACAACATATAAAAGACTGATCATTATTTTATGATTGTTTGACCAATAAGATCTCTTTAATATAATTTCCGCAATAACCGTATTGCTCTTCTGAATACTTCAAACAATACTAGGGAGCAAACACAATTCAATAAATCAGTCATTAGTAACCATCGTTTAATAGTTGGGATACATTTCAGGATGGAAAAAATTAATCAAGCATTGAAGAACCCGGTTTCTTAAAGAAACCGGGTTTCTGAAAATGAAATTTTTGTGATTAAAATAAGATGTTTGTTTCACTAGATACTCACTATAACTATACTATAAATAAATGAAATTTTTCCGAGATTTTATTACTGATAACAAACGCAAATTCGCACGCTTTCCAAAAGCTCTCCTAATTTTACTGCTTTTTATTGGTGGATTTGTACTGGTTCTAAACCTTCAGCATTCAGCCCAATCAAGTCTCAAACCTTTACCTCAAGATCCTGCTGTTCAAGTCTATTTCAATCATAACCAAGCTTCTTCTTACGAAGATCCATATCGCCATTTTAACCGTAAAGGAGACAACTTAGAACAACAGATTGTTGATGCTATCAATAAAGCAACATCAACCGTAGATTTAGCAGTTATGGAATTCAGACTGCCTAAGGTTGCTGAAGCGCTGATGCTTGCTCAAAAGCGTGGAGTAAAAGTCAGAGTCATGATTGACAATAAATACAACAGAACTTTAGCTGACTATACAACACAAGAAGTCGCACACATGAATAAGCATGATCAGCAAGCTTATGAAGAACTCAAGCGTTATCCTGCTGATGCCTTAGCTATGCTACACCAAGGTGGAATTGATATCAAAGATGATACATCTGATGAAACAACCAAAGGCAGTGGGCTCATGCATCATAAATTTGTCGTTATTGATAGTAAAACCACAATTATATTGAGTGGCAATCTAACGACATCTGATCTACATGGTGATTTTAATAACTTTGATACTCGCGGCAATCCTAATAATATGGTGGTTATTTCTAATAACACCCAGATCGGCGAAATTTTTACTAATGAATTTAACTATATGTGGCAGGGATTATTTAAATCCCATAAACCCGAAAGACATCCAGTTACAATCCCTGTTGGATTGGGAACTATCACAGTCAATTTTTCACCTGCTCCTAGAAATGTGGATATTGCAATCACTAGTAATGGATATATAGCTTCTTATATTGAGCAAGCTAAAAAGAGCGCTCATATGGCACTTTTTGTTTATTCCGATCAAATAATTAGCGATACTCTCGGTAATGTCCATGAGCAAGGCGTAAAAGATATTAAAGTTTTGATAGACCCAGATTTTATTGCTAGACCCTACTCAAAAGCGTACGATGCGTTGGGAGTATGCCCAAACTCTGGTAAGAAACACTATTTAAGCAAAGTTCATCCTTGGAAACATCCCATCGATACAGTTGGTTTTCCTATTTCCCCAATGGGCGATCGCGGAGTGCATAGTAAGATGGCTATTTTAGATGGGTCATTGGTCATTACAGGTAGCCACAACTGGTCTAATTCCGGGAACTACTTAAACGATGAGACTTTAGTTTTTATCCAGAATCCCCTAGTTGCCCCACATTATGAACAGGAATTTAATCGGCTTTATGAAACAGCGAAGATCGGCGTGAAAAGCCTACCTCATGCTCATAAGTGCGGGGATGTGAGGAGTTTGCAAACACGCACAACCTCAACCGACTTAGAAGCTTTCCCTGTGGAAAATTAGCATTAAGCAGAGATGTTTTTGATGGATTACTTTTCACGTATACTAATGTACTAGTTATACTCTCTCGTTGAGTGCTTTATCTAAGTGTCTATTGCAAGTAGGTTGTACAAGAACCTCGACCCCCAACCCCGACTGATCACTTCTGCTGCATTAGTCGTACTAGTCTCAGCAATACTACCATCTTGGTTACACTTACCCACGCGCATTCTTTGTGCCTGGAACTCTGGCAGTGACTGTTTCCTTGGTCTGACATGGTGGATTATGCTCGAGGCGACTCCAGACAAAATGCGTCGCTATGCTCAGCGTGAGTACACAGGACGGTTGGCTTTATTCATTCTGATCATTGCCGCTGCTTGTGCTAGTGTGTTAGCGATTGGGTTTTTGCTCAGTGGTAATAATAAAAAAGGTCAACCAGAATTTTTACTAGCGCTGCACGTTACGCTTGCTGTTGTCACAATTCTTAGTTCTTGGTTCCTCGTGCATACAATGTTCGCATTGCAATATGCACATAATTACTATCAACTCAGTAATAGTGATACCCAGGAAATTGCTGGAGGTTTAGATTTTCCTGACGACCGTGAACCAGACTACTGGGATTTTTTATATTTTTCTTTTGTAATTGGGATGACTAGCCAAGTTTCCGACATTCAGACAACCTCGCGCTTTATGAGACGTTTAGCTCTGATACATGGAATATTATCCTTTTTCTTTAATACAACAATCTTGGCCATGAGCATCAATATCATAGCCGCACTGATTTAGGATTACTATAGAAAGTTTAAGATTATCAATTTAAAATTGCGCTATTTTAACATCTACGACTTGCATTTAGGCATAGAAATCTAAAAATAAGTTAAATCTTTTCACACAGACTGTCACAAAATTGCACTTTTTCTCACTAAAAACTGTTTACTTTTTATCAATTTCGATCCTGTCTACTCTTTTTGGCTTATCTATTTAAGCCTTTTCTATCAATGGTCTCTCTGCTTACAGAAAGAGGAAGATCTCCTTATAAATTCATAAGATAAGTAAAAATCTATAAATTGGAGTTGGTTTATGCCTTATAACAAAATAGATGAACTGCCTGAGGATCTCAAGGGAGACCTGCCTCAAGGAGCTCAGCAAATTTTTGTTGCAGCATTCAATGCTGCTCAAAGTGATGGTTTAAGTGAAGATAGTGCTCGTCAAGTTGCTTGGAACAGTGTCAAAAACCAATACGAGAAAGGTACAGATGGTCACTGGCATTCACGAGGTGAAGTAACTGCCCAACACGATAAAGCTATTACCTCTGGTGGTAATTAAGAATTATGACTTCAATCCTTCTAGCTAAAGTTAGAGGATTTTAAAAAGTCTTGTTTGTTGCACTTTCTCGCTTAAATTTGCTGACATCTTTCTCTAACTAATTAACTGATGGCTATTCATTAATTTTAGCTTTCTGCATTTAAACCGCATGCAGGAAATATGTAAATGTAGATAGCCCAGCTTAGTAGATAGGTTTAAATAAACATAGAATAATTCGTCTTTGCGTTAGCCGAACGCCTTTTCCTCAGGTACAAAGCAAAGCAATTACCAAAATATAAGATTGCCAAGCATCACTTTATCATGTGTCTGTTGGGGCAACATACACGTAAACACGATGACCGCTTACTGTTTAATGGGGTCTATCTGCTGCAATTTATAGTCATTGGTTATTAGTGTATTCTTATTGGTCACTGATCACTGGTCACTGATTACTGTTCACTGATCACTGGTCACTGACCATGGCTTGTTAATTCTCGCTCATAACGTGTAATTTTCAATGCACAGCGCTTAGCAATACAGGGCAAGAAATCAGTAAACTGATAGAAGTTGCCTTACTGGGATTGTCTATCCCATAAACCGATGACTCAACAATCTGCTAGAATTTGTATCCTTGGTGGAGGCTTTGGTGGTCTCTACACTGCCCTACGCTTGAGCCAGTTACCATGGGAACCTACACAAAAGCCTGAAATGGTTCTGGTAGATCAAAGCGATCGCTTCCTTTTCTCTCCTCTTCTTTACGAACTCTTAACAGGTGAACTGCAAACGTGGGAAATTGCACCTCCATTTGAAGAAATCTTACAAGATACTGGTGTTCGTTTTTCTCAGGGAGTTATATCAAAAATAGATATAGACCAACAACAAGTCCACTTGCAAGATGGACCAGTGATTTCTTATGATCGCTTGGTTTTGGCTTTAGGGGGTGAAACGCCACTTGATATTGTACCTGGAGCCACATCTTATGCTTATACATTCCGTACTATTGCCGATGCGTATCGTTTAGAAGAACGTTTACGAATATTGGAAGAATCAGATTTAGATAAAATCCGAGTGGCAATTGTTGGTGCTGGTTACAGTGGTGTTGAATTAGCTTGTAAACTAGCAGACAGACTTGGAGACAGAGGACGATTCCGATTAATTGAACTGAGCGATCAAATTTTACGTACATCTCCAGAATTTAATCGCCAATCAGCCACCAAAGCATTGGAAGCGCGGGGTGTATTTGTTGATTTAGAAACTAGCGTCGAATCAATTGAGCAAGATAGTATTTCGTTAAATTACAAGAGTCAAGTAGATAAAATTCCCGTTGATATAGTGATTTGGACAGTAGGAACACAAGTCGCACCAGTAGTGCGATCGCTTCCTATTAAACAAAACCAACGTGGTCAAATTAGCACTACACCCACCTTACAAGTTCTTGACCATCCGGAAATATTTGCCTTGGGAGACTTAGCTGATTGCCGTGATGCTGAAGGTAAGCTAGTGCCAACAACAGCACAAGCTGCTTTTCAACAAGCTGATTATGCGGCTTGGAACATCTGGGCAACTCTGACTCACCGTCCTTTACTTCCCTTCCGCTACCAGTATTTGGGCGAAATGATGACACTAGGGATTGACGATGCTACGCTGGCAGGCTTAGGCATCAAATTAAGTGGTCCTTTTGCGTATCTTGCTCGTCGTCTTGCCTACCTCTATCGACTGCCAACCTTAGATCATCAACTTAAAGTTGGGTTCAACTGGCTAGTTCGTCCTATTATTGAGTCACTCTCTAAGTAAGACTTTGCGCTAATCGTTGAATCCCCTCTTCAAGTTGTTGCTCAGTAAGTTCACCATAGCCAAAAATAAATTCACCTGTAGGATGTGATTGGAGATACTGTGCTCCAGCAGACATCATACCTACCCCAAATTGGGCAGCACGTTGGATAATCTCTTGCTCACTAAATTTGGTGTGCAGTCTCACCATCAAATGGATTCCTGCCTTTTCACCTAATATTGTTGCTTTTTCTCCAAAGCTAGTATTTAACGCCTTCACTAAGGCTTGACGACGCTGATCGTAAATCTCTCGCATTTTTCTCAGATGACGTTCTAGATGTCCTTCTTCGATAAAAGTTGCTAGTACTTGTTGTTCCAGTACAGGTAAATGGCGATCGCTCAACCATTTGGCACGCGCAAATGGCAAAACTAAATCTTTTGGTAGTACCAAATAGCCAATCCGCAAGGAAGGAAACAGTACTTTTGAAAACGTACCAACGTAAAGCACTGAATCACTCCGATCCAAGCCTTGCAGAGCAGGAATGGGTCTGTCATCATAGCGATATTCACTGTCGTAGTCATCTTCAATGATCAGTGCTCCTGTTGCTTGCGCCCAAGCGAGCAGTTCCAAGCGTCGTGGTAGTGAGAGAATTGCTCCTGTAGGAAATTGGTGAGAAGGTGTTACGTATACCAACCGGATTTTTGTTAAAGAATTGACTAAGTCTTTGACTACCAAGCCTGATTCATCTACAGAAATAGGCAAGAGTTTCACACCTTGATTTAAAAATATCAGCCGTGCGCTTAGGTACCCTGGGTCTTCTACGGCGATAACATCTTGAGGTTCTAGCAGCAGACGTACAATCAAATAAAGTGCTTGCTGTGTACCATTGACAATTAATATTTGTTCTGGGTCACAGTTGATAGCACGAGCACGAGAGATGTAACGGGCGATCGCTATCCTTAGAGGTTTGTACCCCAATTGATCAGTTGCGTAGTCTAGCCAATCGAGGTTAGAGCAACAGTAACGAGATAATAAAGAGCGCCATAGCTTAATGGGAAATTGATCTAAGGCTGGTCTTCCGTAGCGGAAGTTTATGGGCAATTCAGTAGGTTCTATAACTCGAGAAAAATTCTCTATCTCTATGAGACTCACTCCATAGGAAGATAGCTTGACTGGTGGACGAGTGCTTCTTTGAGTAGACTCTAGCGGTGCTGAACACAACAAGTCATCAGGAAGTTGAGAACAAACAAATGTACCACAACCGATAATAGTCTCTAGATAGCCTTCGCTGAGAAGCTGGTCGTAGCTTTGGGTAACAGTAGAGCGAGAAATCTCCAAAAGTTTTGATAGCTTTCGGGTAGAAGGGATGCGTTCTCCCGGTAACAACCGTCCGTTAAGAATAGCTTGGCGCAATTCCTCATAAAGCTGTTGGTGAAGTGGTAGAGAAAAGCTGCTGTCTAGGGTGATGGCGAAATCCATAAAGCACATCTTCAAAGTGGACTGCTACTAAATCATAAAAGTGGTTCTTGTAGAAGGCCACTTTGAAAATTATGCTGACAGTAGTTAAGTTAAACGCCTCATTACAGATAATTATGAGTACTGTAGAAAACAAAACTCATCAAAAACAATTCACTCCTACACAACGCAGTCAAATTAAGAGAGTGCCTCAACGCGGTCATTATGAACGTCAGCTCATATATGACATTTTGGATGAAGCTTTGATTTGTCAAATAGGATTTGTGAATGACAATCAGCCTTATGTCATTCCGACGGCTTACGGTCGTGTGGAAGACCAACTGTATATCCACGGTTCACCAGCTAGTAGAATGTTACGTTCATTAGTTAGTGGTATTGAAGTGTGCGTGACAGTGACTTTGCTTGATGGGTTAGTACTGGCTCGATCTGCATTTCATCACTCCATGAATTTTCGCTCTGTCGTCATATTTGGTACGGCTACTAAAGTAGAAAATACTGACCAAAAGCTAGAAGCATTGCAAGCCTTTACTGAGCATATAGTACCTGGACGCTGGGCAGAAGTTCGTCTCCCAAGCCGGCAAGAACTACAGGGAACTTTAGTCCTGTCGCTGCCTTTAACTGAAGCATCAGCTAAGGTGCGTACTGGTCCGCCAGTAGATGAGGAAGCAGACTACAATTTACCTGTGTGGGCAGGTGTTATTCCCTTAAAATTAGCTGCAGATGAGGCGATCGCTGATCCACGTTTGCACTCAGGTATTGCGTTACCAGACTATGTACAGAACTACAAATGCTCGTAATGATGTGGTTGCAAACGCATCATAATTTTCTCAGGTTCTGTCAACTTTTTAAAACCATAGCGCCGATAAAGTCCATGAGCATCTTTTGTTGCTAACAACCATTTTGGAACATCTTGAAGTTCTGGATACTCCAAAATAGACTCAACAAACCATTTTCCTAAACCCTGTCCGCGGTAGGGTTCTACAATAAAAACATCTTTTAAATAGGCAGTAGTTGCATAGTCTGTAATGACTCTAGCAAATCCCACTTGTTGACTATTTTCATAGAGCCCAAAGCACAAGGAGTTTTTTATGGACTTTTCCATAATTGCTAAAGGTATGTTCTCAGCCCAATATGAAGATTTAAGGACATTATGAATCAAGGGAATATCTAATTTAGATTTATCAGTACTTATGTAAAATCTATGTTTTAACGCTTCCGTCATACTACTGTTTCACCTCTTATTTGAAGTCCTGAACTGCAAAGACAAGACAGCAGCTTCCCACTAGATAAAACGTAAAGACAAGAAAATGTAAATAGATCGGAAACTACTGAATTTTGTTCAATATTCCTGAGCAAATATATAGGAAATAGAAGAAATATTCATCATGAGAAATATGAACTTTTATTTATGCATCATGTCATAACATCTTGGGATGATATTCGCTCTACCTTTCAAAAAATCTGGGGTTATGAAGATTTTCGTCCTCCACAAGGAGAAATTATCCAAAGTTTATTAGAAAAAAGAGATGCACTGATTATTATGCCTACAGGTGGGGGAAAGTCTATTTGCTTTCAACTTCCCGCATTGCTACAAACTGGATTAACGTTAGTAGTTTCGCCTTTAGTTGCGTTGATGGAAAATCAAGTGCAAGAATTGCGCAGTCGCAATTTACCCGCTGCTCTTTTGCATAGTGAATTGCCCCCTTTTAAGCGACGACAAACTTTGCAAGCATTGACAAAACAACAATTAAGATTACTGTATGTATCGCCAGAAACTTTACTAAGTGTGCCAGTCTGGGAAATATTATGTCAGCCACAAATTGTCATTAATGGCCTCATTTTAGATGAAGCACATTGTTTGGTGCAATGGGGCGAAACATTTAGACCAGCGTATCGAAGATTAGGGGTAGTTCGAGCAGCACTATTAAAATCAAAACCTCCAGAAACAAAGATAGCGGTAGCAGCTTTCACCGCCACCGCTGACCCTTCAGCCCAAAAAATAATTACAGAAACTTTACAATTACAACAACCAGAAATTTTTCATATAAATCTCTACCGTTCTAATCTGAACCCGAGTGTTCGTATAGCTTGGACACCAAGAGGCAGAAAGCAACAACTCTTAAAATTTATTCAAAAAAGACCACAACAAACTGGGTTAGTCTATGTTCGGACAAGGCGAGATAGCGAAACCATAGCTATGTGGTTACAGGAAGCGGGTTTTACCACAGCTAGTTATCACGCAGGACTCTTAGCAGAGGAACGTCGCACTGTAGAAGCTGACTGGCTAAATGGAAAAATGCCCTTTGTCGTGTGTACATCTGCTTTTGGGATGGGGATAAACAAATCAGATGTGCGTTGGGTCGTACACTTTCACACCCCATTATTGTTATCTGAGTATGTGCAGGAAATTGGACGCGCTGGACGTGATGGTAAAACATCTGACGTTTTCCTGCTGATGAGTGAACCTACAGGATGGCTAGATCCACAGGATCAACAAAGACGACGTTTTTTTGAAGATAGGGTGAGATCGCTACAGCTTGATGCGCAACAACTTGCTAAAAAATTACCTGCACAGGGCGAAGTCAATGCAGTTGCACGACGATTTGCAGATGGAGAGATTGCCCTTTCTCTACTACACAGCACTGGTCAGTTAAACTGGCTTGACCCTTTCCATTACAGCATGACTTCTAAAACACAAAACCAGCCGCTCAGACAACTTATCGGTGCTCAGCAGATGAAGCAATATCTTACTACAAGACAATGTCGGTGGAAATTTTTATTAAACGCTTTTGGATTTGATAGAGAAGTTGTCGCCTGGCGTTGTGGGCATTGTGATAATTGCCGTTAATTTGGGGAGTGGAGATGATAAATTCTTTACCATTCCCTACTCCCTACTCCCATCTTTAAAATTGGCTTAAAAATCGTAGGTCGCTAGTGTATACACGGCGAATATCATCAAGTTGGTGAAGTACCATGGCAAAGCGTTCTACACCAAATCCGGCAGCAAAGCCTGTATAAACTTCTGGATCGTAACCCACTGCTTTCAATACATTTGGATCGACCATCCCACAGCCCATAACTTCGAGCCAGCGACCGTTCCATTGTAAATCTACTTCAGCAGAAGGTTCTGTAAATGGGAAATAACTGGCACGAAAGCGAATGGGGACCTCACCAAACATTGCTTGTAAAAACACTTTAATCGTGCCTTTAAGGTCAGTAAAAGTGAGTCCTTCGTCAATTGCTAGAAGTTCAATTTGATGGAAAACTGCTGCGTGAGTTGCGTCTACATTATCTCTTCGATACACTCGCCCCGGAGCAATAATTCGTACAGGAGGTTCTTCGGTTTCCATATAACGAATTTGTACCGATGAGGTTTGAGTCCTTAGCAGATTTCCATCTGGTAAGTAGAAGGTATCCTGCATGTCGCGGGCTGGATGGTCAGGCGGAGTATTCAGAGCCTCAAAGTTATAGTAATCTGTTTCCATTTCTGGACCACTTGCCACTGTGTAGCCCATCCCTACAAAGATATCTAGGACACGATCAATAATTCCATTGAGGGGATGAATCCGACCTTGTGGTCGATAAATCCCAGGCATAGTGACATCCAGAGTTTCAGCCTCTAGCTGTGCTTCAATTTCCGCCGCTTCTAGGACGGTGCGTTGCTGATCTAGGCTATTTTGTAGGGATTCCTTAACTTTATTGGCGATCGCTCCAATTTTAGGTCTTTCTTCCCCACTCAGTTGCCCCATACTCCGCAACAGCACTCCCAGATGACCTTTTTTACCTAGGTAACTGACTCTCAGTTCCTCTAGGCGTTCTAGCGTATCGGCTGCTGCGATCGCTTTTTCTCCCTCTTGTTGCAGTGCTAAAAGTTGAGCCTCTAAATTGCTAGTCATTTGTAATTAGTCATTAGTCATTTGGGTTGTAGAGCTACAGACTGGCAAGCATACATACTTACAAAGTTTAACTCTTCGGGTGAACATAGTCGTAGTCCAGGTAATGGACTTAAGCTAGTCAGGTGGAGTTAATGCACAAGCCCCTGCATTTAGGCACGGGATTTGCTTTTAACCAGTAGTCCCTGACTACCATTTACATGAGTAAAAGACAAAGGTAGAAATTTAATCTAACCTAACCTCACCCTTCCCTACCAGTTTAAGCTGATTGAATTTGTTTTTTGTCTCATACTTGTGATCTATATAAATATTGGTAAATGACTGATGATTATGAAATTACTGATTAGCAACGATGACGGAATTTTTGCTCCAGGTGTACGTATTTTGGCAAATACCTTAGCAAAGGCAGGTCATGATGTTGCTGTTGTTTGCCCAGATCGAGAGCGATCAGCCACTGGGCATGGACTAACGCTACACCAACCAATTCGTGCTGAAATTGTCGAATCTGTATTTGATCCTGCTATCAAAGCTTGGGCTTGTGATGGTACGCCTTCTGATTGTGTAAAATTGGCGCTGTGGGCTTTACTAGAGTCTCCACCCGATTTGGTACTTTCTGGCATTAATCAGGGTGCTAATTTGGGAACTGAAATTCTTTATTCTGGTACTGTTTCTGCAGCAATGGAGGGCTTAATTGAAGGTATTCCTGCTATAGCACTGAGTCTTACTAGTTTCTCATCTAAAGACTTTCAACCCGCTGCTGAGTTTGCGACAAGTTTAGTAGCACAATTGGTTCAAAATCCTCTACCCGAACTGATGCTACTCAACATTAACATTCCTGCTGTCAAGGCGGAAGACATTGCTGGAGTCGCTATTACTCGTCAAGGAGTACGGCGCTATGTTGATGTTTTTGACAAGCGAATCGATCCACGCGGTAAAACATATTACTGGTTGACAGGAGAAGTTCTTGAAGACGTGGAACC
Organism: Nostocales cyanobacterium Centralia_MAG_434; assembly: GCA_021324415.1. GTDB lineage: Bacteria > Cyanobacteriota > Cyanobacteriia > Cyanobacteriales > Nostocaceae > JAJPJF01. The sequence continues at coordinate 45,098 of JAJPJF010000467.1, read as the reverse complement.
ACCTGCAGGTTTAAATTTGCCTCAACATCTACCTCTTGACATGCATGTTATCCAAAAAAATTACATTAGCATCACGCCATTACAATACAATCTCACCTACTCAACTGGACTGGAGCGCTTATCTGACTGGAAATTTAAGTTTCCCTGACACATTTGATGCACACGTAACTGTATCATGACCGTTAAATGCGTCTCAGGCAAATTTTAAGTTATAAAGGTAGGAGTGCTTTCTACAATACTTTACACAGCTCGTACAAATCTAGAGGCTAGTTTTTGGTAGTGTTTCACTTATACCTCGCAAAGCTAGTCTTGGAAAGAGTATGCTGTTTCACCAACCAAACATCTTCTCTACTAAAATTGGTAAAACAGCATACAGCTAACAAAATAAGTCATTCCTTTTTGATTGATCGCCTACTCAGTCCAGCAAGCAACACCCATGTCGAGGATAGAGAACCAATTTACCGTGCATTTTTGGGGCGTTCGCGGCAGTATACCCTGTCCGGGACCACGCACCGTGCGTTATGGTGGTAATACCCCTTGTGTTGAAATGCAAGTGGGCGGCAAACGCTTAATTTTTGATGGTGGTACAGGACTACATGTTTTAGGACAATCTTTATTGTCCAAAATGCCAGTGGAAGCGCACATCTTCTTCACTCACTCCCACTGGGATCACATGCAAGGTTTTCCTTTCTTTGGTCCAGGTTTTGTCCCGGGAAACACCTTTTATATTTACGGCGCGATCGCTCCTGATGGTTCAACAATAGAACAGCGCCTGAATGACCAAATGCTGCATCCCAATTTTCCAGTACCCTTGCAGATCATGCAAGCAAATCTACACTTCTCTGATGTCACGCCTGGAAAACCCATACACATTCATGACATTTTGGTAGAAACAGCACCACTTAACCATCCAGGAGAAGCCGTAGGATATCGAGTCAACTGGCATGGAGGTGCTGCTGTTTACATTACCGATACCGAGCATTTTTCTGATAAGCTGGATGAAAATGTCCTGTGGCTGTCTCGTGGTGCCGACATCCTCATCTACGATTCCACTTATACAGATGCGGAATACAACTTACCAAGCAAACCTAAAGTTGGTTGGGGTCATTCAACCTGGCAAGAGGCAGTGAAAGTTGCGCAAGCAGCTTCAGTCAAAACTCTAGTGATTTTCCACCATGACCCATCCCACAACGATGAGTTCTTAGATGAAATAGGGGAAGAAGCAGCAAAGAAGTTTTCTGGCGCTATTATGGCACGCGAAGGAATGGAACTTCAAGTTCCTGTAGGAGTTTCTTTCTCAGAATCTTGCCCCACAAGAAAGTTTTCTTCATAAAGCTTGTAGTCGAAGCAAGTTTAGATTTTAAATTAGATTGGTGATTAAGAACTATCAGTTATGGGAGTGGGGACGTGGAGGATAAGGAGGACAAGGAGGACAAGGGGGACAAGGAGGACAAGGGGGACAAGGGGGACAAGGGGACAAGGAGGACAAGGGGGACAAGGGGAGCCAGCGCCGTGGGCGGGTCTCCCGACTTGAGGCGACTGGCGTGGACAAGGGGGACAAGGGGAGCCAGCGCCGTGGGCGGGTCTCCCGACTTGAGGCGACTGGCGTGGACAAGGAGGACAAGAAGGATAAGGAAGTTTCTATTGCCTGCCCTGTCTTCCTTCCCCCATCTCCTTGTCTCCCCTATCTCCTTGTCTCCCCTGTCTCCCTTGTCTTCCTTGTCTCCCCTTGTCTCCCCTGTCCCCCCTGTCCCCTCTTCCAGCTGATAGCTCACTAAACCTCAAATCCCAGAATCGACGTGCTGCTTAATTTGTCTCAAAATGGTTGTTCTGTGTGGATTACTTCTTCGACTGAATTAGCTCTAACTCCTACTGTTATTGCTCTTGGAAAATTTGATGGTGTACATCGTGGTCATCAACAGGTCATCCAACCAATATTGCCGCCTTTTAGGAAAGGAGGAGTAGAGGCAGGGGAAATTCAAGATTCCTCTAATTCAAAAAAATCTGTCTACTCAACGGTTGTCACCTTTAATCCTCATCCCCAAGAGTTTTTTACAGGGCAACCTCGGCCTTTGTTAACACCATTAGATGAAAAAACTCAACATTTGCGATCGCTAGGGGTAGAACAACTAGTACTATTACCCTTCGATAAAGAGCTATCGTCTTTAAGCGCTGAACAATTTGTTGAAAAAATTTTGGTGCAACAACTACAATGCCAGAAAATTAGCGTTGGTCAAGATTTTCGTTTTGGCAACAAGCGCAGTGGTACCGCAAGTGATTTAAAATCGATAGCGGCTAGATACAACATACCCGTTATTATTGTTCCCTTACAAGTTTGTACGGATGAGTTATCTGTAGACTATACATCCGAACGGATCAGTACCTCACTGATCTGCCAATGTCTTGAACGTGGCGATATTCAACAAGCGAACAAGTTGTTAGGACGTCCCTATACTCTTATTGGTTCTGTTATTAAAGGTCAACAACTAGGTCGAACTATCGGCTTTCCTACGGCTAATTTGCAATTACCAAAACAAAAGTTTTTGCCCCGATTTGGTGTCTATGCTGTACGTGTAAAGAGTTTAGGTGAGGTAGCAGATACTGCTGCTTTTGATTGCTGGGGAGTTATGAATATAGGCCGTCGTCCAACAGTAGATGGTACTCATACATCAGTAGAAGTACATTTGTTAGATTGGGCTGGTGATTTGTATTGTAAGAAGTTAACAGTTGAGCTAGAACTATTTTTACGACCAGAACAGAAATTTCCGTCTCTAGAAGCTCTAAAATCGCAAATCCAACAAGATTGTGCTGCTGCTAGAGCTTTTTTCAGTTCTAACTATTAAACTTTTGGTGTTGTCAAGTCCCAATTTTATGGGAATAAGTTACACCAATCGTACCTACACCGAGCGCATCATCATTCAAGATAGCCGGGTGCGGTGTGGTCACTACTATCTCCGCAACTTTGTTTTTCCTGAAATTCAAGATTGATTGTTGCAAGCTGGTTAAAGCCAAGTGGAAGGCCAGGGGCATTCAGGCGAGAAGTTTGCGCTTGATAGCCATCGACATAATTGTTGTAGCAACGAAGTAGACTTTTTACAAAACAATTGTCAGTGTGAGGAGTATGTTAAACAACATTGGTTATCGGCGACGCCGTCCACTTAGACGAAAACCTATCGGGTTACTCTTGATAATTTTGGCTTGGAGTTTGTCAATGGGCTGGCTCTTAACCTTGGCAAATGGTGTTCAAGGTGCTAGTCCTTCTTCCGAAATTGGTACAGTTGACATAGTTCCCACACAATACCAACTGGGTCAACAACTATACTTAGAGAATTGCTCTAGTTGTCATATTGCTATACCACCAGCTGTTTTGCCTTCTCAGACTTGGAAAAATCTCCTACAAGACTCACAGCACTACGGCTCTCAACTCAAGCCTTTGGTCGATCCACCCCGTGTTCTTGTGTGGAAATATCTTTCTGCTTTCTCTCGCCCCCTGCTACAAGATGAAGAAACGCCTTATCGCGTCAGTAGCTCCCGCTATTTTAAAGCTTTGCATCCTAGAGTCAAGTTCTCAAGCCCTGTACAGATCGGGAGTTGTGTGAGTTGTCATCCCAGTGCTACTAACTTTAATTTCCGTCGCCTCACGAGTGAGTGGGAGAATTCGCAATAAGAGGGCATGGGGCATAGGGCATAGTATTAGAGTATTCCCCTTGTCCCCCTTGTCTCCCTTGTCTCCCTTGTCCCCCTTGTCCCTCTTGTCCCTCTTGTCCCCCTTGTCCCTTCTGCTCCCATATCTCAATACCCTCCATGTCCTCCCATGCCCTATGACCCACTCCCCAAGTCCGGCAATCGCTACCTCTGCATGCTTGGGGTTCAATGCTTGAGTTGGGGTTGAAATGATACTATGAAGACAGTCTAAATAAAATGAAGAGATAAAAGCAATAATTTAGTAAACTGATAGGCTCATTCTGACGTTAAATGTCTTGAAATGATGCTCATTTACAACCCACCTATAATTACAAAGACTTGGTTGGGTGGAATGTTTATAATCTAATGCTCAACCTTTAATTCCCATCCCCTTTGATTCAGTTGAATAACCTGCCATGCTAAAAACTTTGCTGGGCGACCCCAACGCTCGTAAACTAAAAAGATATCAACCTTACATTACTGAAATTAACCTCTTAGAGGAAGAAGTTAAAGCCCTTTCGGATGAAGAGTTAAAGGGCAAAACAGTAGAGTTTAAACAGCGTCTGAGCAAAGGCGAAACCCTAGACGACATCCTCAGTGAAGCATTTGCTGTGGTACGGGAAGCAGGACGGCGAGTCTTGGGGTTACGGCACTTTGACGTGCAACTCTTAGGTGGTGTGATCCTGCATTCAGGTCAAATTGCTGAAATGAAGACTGGTGAGGGTAAGACTCTAGTTGCTACCTTACCTAGTTATTTAAATGCCCTCACTGGCAAAGGTGTACACGTAGTTACAGTGAACGATTACCTGGCTCGTCGGGACGCAGAATGGATGGGACAGGTGCATCGCTTCTTAGGGTTGAGTGTGGGTCTCATTCAGCAAAGTATGACACCAGCAGAACGCCAGAAAAACTACCAGTGTGATATTACTTATGTCACCAACAGTGAAGTAGGTTTTGACTACCTACGCGACAATATGGCGACTTCCATCGAAGATGTGGTGCAGCGTCCGCTAAACTACTGTGTTATTGACGAAGTAGACTCAATCTTAATTGATGAAGCGCGGACACCACTCATTATTTCTGGGCAGGTAGAACGACCGACAGAAAAATACCTACAAGCTGCTCAAATAGCAACAGCACTCAAAAAAGATGAGCATTACGAAGTGGATGAAAAAGCTCGTAACGTGCTGTTGTCTGATGAAGGCTTTGCTGAGGCAGAGCGACTTTTGGAAGTGAAAGATTTATTCGACCCAGAAGATCCTTGGGCACATTTTGTTTTTAACGCTATTAAAGCAAAAGAATTGTTTCTCAAGGATGTAAATTACATAGTCCGTAATGGGGAAGTCGTCATTGTAGATGAATTTACAGGTAGGGTTCTTCCGGGAAGACGTTGGAGTGATGGACTACACCAAGCGATTGAAGCAAAAGAACACGTAGAAATTCAGCCGGAGACTCAAACTCTGGCAACGATTACCTATCAAAACCTGTTTTTGCTGTATGAGAAACTGGGTGGAATGACAGGAACAGCAAAAACAGAAGAACCAGAGTTTGAGAAAATTTATAAACTAGAAGTCACGGTAATTCCCACCAATCGCCCAACCAGTCGTCGCGACTTATCTGACATGGTCTTTAAAACTGAAGTGGGTAAGTGGCAGGCGATCGCTAAAGAATGTGCTGAAATGCACGAACTAGGTAGACCAGTCCTAGTGGGAACCACAAGTGTGGAAAAATCAGAATATCTCAGTCAGCTATTAAGAGAGAAAAACATTCCCCACGAGCTACTGAACGCAAGACCAGAGAACGTAGAACGAGAAGCGGAGATTGTGGCGCAAGCAGGACGCAAAGGCGCACTTACCATAGCCACCAACATGGCAGGTAGAGGAACGGACATTATTCTGGGTGGTAACTCCGAATATATGGCGCGTTTGAAACTGCGGGAATACTTTATGCCCCGAATTGTCAAGCCAGAAGATGAAGATACTTTTGGCATCCATAAAGCTGCTGGATTACCTACAGGAAGCAGTAGCGGTCAAGGCTTTGTTCCTGGTAGAAAAGTGAAAACTTGGAAGGCTTCACCACAAGTCTTTCCAATTCAGCTTACAAAAGAAGCAGAAAAGCTGCTTAAAGACGCAGTAGAATTTGCTGTACGCGAGTATGGTGAGCGTAGTTTATCAGAACTGGAAGCAGAAGATAAGGTTGCTGTGGCTGCAGAAAAAGCTCCCACTAATGACGTGGTCATCCAAAGATTGCGGGAAGCATACAACCGTATTAAGCAAGAGTACGAACAGTTTACTCGCCAAGAACACAATGAGGTAGTAGAACTAGGCGGGTTGCATGTTATCGGTACAGAACGTCACGAGTCTAGGCGAATTGATAACCAGTTACGTGGACGTGCTGGACGGCAAGGTGACCCTGGTTCAACAAGATTTTTCCTCAGCTTAGAAGATAACTTACTACGGATCTTCGGTGGTGATCGCGTTGCTCGTTTAATGGATGCTTTCAATGTTGAAGAAGACATGCCAATTGAGTCTGGCATGCTCACCCGTAGTTTAGAAGGTGCTCAGAAAAAAGTTGAAACCTATTACTACGACATCCGTAAGCAGGTGTTTGAGTACGATGAAGTGATGAACAATCAGCGTCGTGCTATCTATGCTGAACGCCGTCGGGTGTTAGAAGGTCAAGACTTGAAGGAACAGGTGATCAAGTACGCTGAAAAAACGATGGATGACATCGTTGACTACTATATCAACCCAGAGTTACCTGCTGAAGAATGGGAACTAGACAAGTTAGTTGAGAAAGTTAAGGAATTTGTCTATTTGCTAGAGGATTTACAATCTAGTCAATTAGAGGATATGTTAGTTGGCGAGATTAAAGCTTTTCTTCATGAACAAGTAAGAATTGCCTACGACCTCAAAGAAGCACAAATAGACCAAATTCAACCAGGACTGATGCGGCAAGCCGAGCGCTTCTTTATTTTGCAACGGATTGATACTTTATGGCGGGAACATTTACAACAAATGGACGCGCTGCGTGAATCTGTGGGATTGCGTGGTTATGGCCAAAAAGATCCACTGATTGAGTACAAGAGTGAGGGATATGAGCTCTTCTTGGATATGATGACCAACATCCGCCGAGATGTAGTTTACTCCTTATTCATGTTCCAACCTCAACCCCAGCCAGTGGTACAAACATCATCTGAGATGGTTTGAAAATTATAGTGAACTGACTGTAGGTTTCTTGAGAAAATAACACCTAGACAGGCAAAGGTTTTCCAACAACCTTTGCCTGTGTTCTAAGTGAGTGTCAAAATATGCGTCAAGTACAAAAAGATTTTTGCTTTTGTACCTTAGCTTTGGGAAAAAAGTATCGTCTTTTTACTCAGCAATTAGCTAAGGATTTAAAAATGCATGCTCCTGGAGTTTTTTTGGTAGTTTACACTGATGAAACTCAAGACTTCACTGATGAACTTAATGTTTTAGCTTACAAACATCAACAACAAGGGATACTGACTTGTTTTAACGATAAACGCCTTGTCATAGCTCAAGCTTTATCAAATTTTAATGCTGCAATTTTCCTTGATGCAGATACAAGAATTCTAGGTAAGATTTCAGATGATATCAAATGGATGCCAGGAATTACAACAGGACATTGTGAGAATTTACTAGAGCATGTCAGGAAATACTCCCCAGAGAGATTGGAAGTTTTGAAAAAAATAGGATTAAAGCTAAATTTAGCTATAGAAAAGACTAATTATATTGGAGAATCTTTATTTGTTGTCGCTAGAGATCAAGGGAGAGAAAGAGAATTTTTTAAGCATTGGGAAATGATCGGTAGATACCTAGAATTAAAAGGTATTCATGCTGGAGAAGGCAACACTATAGGATTAGCAGCTGCTAAAGTAGGATGGAATATTAACAGTAATAGTCATAGTTGGCAAGCGGTTAAACAAGTGGCTAAGCACCTAGATGCTTCCCAGTTTATTTCTCAACAAACATTGTGGGAGCAATGGAAATTGAGACTTTTTTATCACTATCGTTTAAATCAAGCTAGGTTAATTGCATTGAAAGATTTTGGATTCTTTTATAATTAGAACGAATACTGATATATCTACTAAATACTAGTAAAAGTGAATATTAATTCATAAAAATTTTTATCAGCAGGGATTTTTCCTGCTGGTAATTTGTATTAATCTCTAACTCCAAGAATCTAAATTTAGAGATTGCATTCCTCGACGCTCCACAAAAGTTAACATACTTCCTAGTTGCAACCAAATTAGCAAACTAGTGAGAAAAGCAACTGGCAAACCTACTGCGTAAGCTAGTACAGGAGGAAAGCCGAATATCTCAAAACCTGAGCAGAGAAACAGCGCAATACCAAAAGTTATGCCTGCAAATGGGATGACTAGTTGTCTATTAGACAACCGCGTATTAGAGTTTTCTGCACCATCAGCCTGCCATTTCTGTACAATTAACTTTAATGTCCCAGCAAACGCAACACCAGAGGTTAATGCGGCAAACAGTCCTAGAGCCAGTAAAATGTAAGGTGGTTGTAGAGGATAATAGTACATAAAAACTCCTAATTTGATAATATTAGCTGTCAGTAGTTAGTAATTAGTAATTAATTATTAATTATTAGTAACTAGTTAATTAGTAATTAGTAATTAATTATTACCCTCCTAACTCCTAAACGCCAGTTGCTACAACGGGGGGAACCCCAACGGACACTTCGCTCAAGTCGGGAGACCCTTCCTGTGCGACTGTCCTCCGCAACGCACTGGCTCCTCCTAACTCTTGAAAGTCGCAACACTTTCTTTGGATAACTCTGTTAAAACTCCAATCGCTACATTTAGTAAACGATTTGGTCCCAAGTCATCCTTCACCAAGTTCCATAGACGCTGAACTTCTGCGGTATGAAGTCGATCATCTTCTGTGAGTGCAAGCACCAACTGTCGTCGGAAAAATTTGCCTTCGTCGGAGAGTAGAAATTGCAATCCCAGTTGTGCTGTAGGCAACACATCAAAGTTACTATCAGTGCGAGCGATCGCAATCAAATTCTCTAACCGTTGCCACTGAAACTTACCATCTTTGAATAGTACATTGAGCAGTCGCCGCCGGAGTTCAGGAGATTCGCCTGTGAGCAAGCGCTTTGCTATGTAAGGGTATCCTACCTCGACTATTTTGAACTCTGGATTAAGACTGAGAGCAATACCCTCCTGTGTTACCAAGGAACGAATAATTAAGGCAAACTTTGCGGGGACTCGAAAAGGATAATCATACATCAGTTCTGAGAACTGATCAGTAGTGGTTTTGAAGTTAAAATCCTTGACGTTTTTGCCAAGGGCATTTCCCCAAACCTTTTCTAAAGCTGGTACTATTGGGTGTATATCTGTGTCTGGGCTGAGAAACCCTAACTTCACAAAGTCTTTGGCTAAGTCACAGTAGTCTTTGTTAACCACGTGGACGAGTGCATCTACCAGAGTTTCTTTGGTGGTTTCATCCAACTGATCCATCATACCGAAGTCAATATATGCCATACGACCATCAGGCATGGCAAATAAATTGCCTGGATGGGGGTCAGCATGGAAGAAGCCGTATTCCAATAGCTGTTTCAAACTTGAGATAACGCCAATCTGGATAATTGCTTCTGGATCTAAACCCGATTCGCGGATCTTCTTTGTATCGGTAAGTTTAAAACCGTTGATCCACTCTAAGGTTAAAACACTATTACTTGTGTAAGCCCAATAAATTGCTGGCACTTTGACACGAGGATCATCGCGAAAGTTGTAAGCAAATTTTTCCGCGTTGCGTGCTTCATGTATGTAATCAATCTCCTCAAATAACTTGGTACCAAACTCATCCACAATTAAGGTGAGCTCATGACCAAGATTTAAGGGTAGCCAAGGCGCTAGCCAACCAGCCGCCCAGCGCAAAAGATAAAGGTCGAGTGTCAACAATGGACGTAAGTTGGGGCGTTGCACTTTCACCGCCACTTCTTCGCCACTCATCAAACGACCACGGTAAACCTGACCCAAACTAGCAGCAGCAACAGGAGTCGGAGACAACTCCATAAAAATTTCGTCAACTGAACGGTCTAGTTCTGTTTCGATAGTCTGGTAGGCGATCGCATTATCAAATGGTGGCAACTGGTCTTGTAGCTTGACTAATTCCTCCAGAAAGTCTTTCCGTACCAAGTCTGGTCTGGTTGAAAGAGCTTGACCAACTTTAATGAACGTTGGACCTAGGCGAGTCAGTAACTCCCGTAATTGGGTAGCTCGTTTCAACTTGTTTTGCTCAACTTGATTTTGCCATTCGTCACACTTGAGACTAAAAAGAAATCTCGCAAAACTCCAGACAATCGAGAATGCCCGCCTCCACGCAAGCCAAGGTCGGTAGCGGTAGTAGCGAGCGATCACATCGGGATCGTATTGTTTATTGTCTTGTGTAAGGGTTTGCCAATTCACTCCCTTGTTTACCTCTGCAACTGAAAAAAAGGGTTTTGCCTTTCAGAGCCGAATTCCGGCATTCTGTGAGCTAAAGCAATTTAGTTATTTTGGTTTGTATGGTCTAGTCAAACTTTACTAAACTTTACTTTCTATCTATATATTTTATATTAAATACATAATAGTATAAATACTCATTTTGTATGAGTCTCAAAAATAGACTTCAGTAATCGAAAAATATTTCTGTACTCATTTATCTTTTTATAAGTTTCCTTGTTGGCTTCATAAAATAGACACAATAGCCAGAAAGCCGTTTCTTTATTACGATGTGTTGAAGTCAGTGGCTCCCTTCTTGCACCACTGTCCTACGGCTTTGCTTTGTCCTTCCTAATACACATAGTTTGCCAAACCGTTTTTGGAGAATACTAAAACGAAAAGCTTATGACTCCCACTGTTGCCTGTTCACTGGTTACCTTAGCAGACGCATCAAAACGGCTAACAAATATATGGGCTGCATATTAGCATATTTTCTCTACGAAAATTTTTTATTTTATAAAAATTGTGTTACAAAAATTAAAAATCACACTAAATGACATAATTTTGGGTAGGATTATGCAGGCAAGTAGCATTTCTCAAAAATAGGCATAATTACTATCTCTTGATGAAACTAAGACTACAACAGTCTCCGATAACGAAATGGATTTGGAGTTGCTTTTTCATGCTCATTATTCAATTTTTACCAAGCCGCAAGAGGCTTTCTAGCTTATTTATTTTTTTAGCTAGTATCGTCCTTGCTCTTTTTTTCCACGGTGTAGCAACTCCTACTGACCCTCCGACAAGAGATAAGTTTCTCTGGCCGTTTTCATCCACCTCACCTTGGAACATGCCCATCGGCTCAAACGCAAACTTTATACCAGCAAATATTGATAAGGCAGTCTTTGCTGGTGCAGATCAAGAGTATCTATTCAAGCTCAAAGATGGCGATCCGTTGCGTCAATTGTATGAACCTGGTGCTTGGGCTGAGGGGCGTTGTACAGGGACCAAATTAGTAGGAATCTCGCCATTACCGATTCCTGATGACTTAATTGTTCCAGATGCTACGCAAAACTATACACCTAACAGTGCATCAGCCTTCTTATTGCCCGATGGTAAAACCTTAGTGCAGATTGGACCGCTAGCTCGTTGTCAACCTGGAGGTCCACTATATGGTTTCCATTACTATCATGACGAAGATATTTATGGACAAGGATTAGGTGGGTCACATTTTGGTTCAGGTCTTTCTGCTATTGGTGGATCTATTCGCAAAGGTGAACTCACTAGCGATCAGCCGATTCGTCACGCATTAAAAGTTGTGATCTGGGGAGAAAAATACCTTTACTATTCAAAAGACATTCCTGGTCATCGCTGGCCTGCAGCACTTGCAGATAACAATGCACCCAATCAGTACCATGGGAAAAACCCTGCTCTTGTGCAAGGCTCGTTACTAGCAATTCCGCCAAACGTGACTGAAGATAATCTGAATTTGCAAACAGCACCAGGGAAAAAGCTGTTTCATGCCTTGCAAGATTACGGTGCTTACGTTGTGGATGACGCAGGCTGGGATGGCCATTACTTCGGCGTGGAACACGGAGTTCTTGAAGAGTTTCGCAACACCTTTGGCTACGATTTTGAGGGTACAAGCGGAAATTTCTATGATGATTTTATGAGGCTATTTGAAGCACTTTATATTGTTGATAACAATGGCCCGGACAGTGTTGGTGGTGGTGGAACTCCGCGTGTGGATTTAGCTCCACCAATTGGTAACTAGGTGAAGCACCTACAGTTTTTTTCAACTGTTAGAATAATAGTAGATTTGTGCATAAGCTACAGCAAAAATTGGCACAATTACAATATTCGTTCGGCTCCGACCACATACTTGGGGTAACCTGTTCATGAGCATTGTGCGACGATCTCGGAAAAGCCAATGGCAACGTTACAGTCTACTGATATTTTTAACAGGTTTAGTACTCTCTCTTGTTCTCGGCAGCATAGAAACTCCTGGTAAAATTGCGACACGAGACAAGTTTCTTTGGCCATTTTCCCCAACATCACCTTGGAATATGCCCATTGGCTCCAAAGCTCATTATCTACCAGCAAACATAGCTCGTGCCGGCTTTGCTGGAGCGGATCAGGAGTACCTGTTTAAGCTCTCCAAAGGCGATCCGTTGCGTCAATTGTATGAACCTGGTGCTTGGGGTGAAGGGCGTTGTAAAGGAACAAAACCTGTAGGAATCTCACCATTGCCAGTTCCTGATAACTTAATTGTTCCAGATGCAACTAGTAAACCATACAACACACCCAACAATGCGTCAGCCTTTTTGTTGCCTGATGGTAAAACCTTGGTGCAAATTGGACCGTTAGCTCGTTGTCAACCAGGAAGCCCACTATATGGGTTCCATTACTATCATGACGAGGATATTTATGGACAAGGATTAGGTGGGTCACATTTTGGTTCAGGTCTTTCTGCTATTGGTGGATCTATTCGTAAAGGTGAACTCACTAGCGATCAGCCGATTCGTCATGCTTTGAAAATTCTCCTATGGGGAGAAAAATACCTTTACTATTCCAAGGAAATTCCTGGTCATCGCTGGCCTGCAGCACTTGCGGATAACAATGCACCCAATCAGTACCATGGGAAAAACCCGGCTCTCATGCAAGGTTCGCTATTGGCAATTCCTCCAAGGGTGACCGAAGCTAGTCTCCATTTGCAAACAACACCAGGGAAAAAGCTATTTCATGCTTTGCAAAATTACGGTGCTTATGTTGTTGATGATGCCGGTTGGGATGGTCATTACTTTACAGTGGAAAAAGGGGTTCTAGAAGAGTTTAGAAAAACCTTTGGCTACAATTTTGAAGGCACAGGAGGAAAATTTTACAACGATTTTATGAAATTATTCCAAGCACTTTACATTATTGATAATAATGGACCAAAGAGTATCGGTGGTGGAGGAAAACCACGTGTGGCTTTAGCGCCAACTATTGGAAACTGAGTCATGGAAATTGCAGAAATGTGTTTATTTTGATGGCTTTAAATAATCTTGCCAAAAATTAATAGAGGTAAAGTCATTAGCAGCTTGATTCCACTCTCGTGTAACGCTTAACCATTTTCGTCTATTTGTGACTACTGATTTCACCCAGGAAAATAAGATATAAATACCTGCCTGATTATCCAATTCATTTTGGTAAGAGTGAGGAACTTGATCAATAACAAAAATGACTCGTTTTTTGGCAAATCCTTTACAGATAGAGTCACGTTCTTCCATGCCATATCGGATCAGTGCACTTTCATTACGAATGAGAAATGGCGGTAGTAAATGACCGTTAAGTGTTAATAAACTGAGAAGCTTTTGAAATGTGCCGACTGTAGTGGGGAGTGCCTTATCATTGAGACTTGGGTTCTGAACTATGGTTTGGCTTGTATGACTTTTACTGAATTCACAAACCTTAATATGCAAACTCTCTGGATCGTTAGTTTTTAAGAAATCTGGACCTTGCATATAGTCTTCAAAAGCTCGGATATACATCTGGGCTGCATTATAGTTAAATAGCAATAAATGATAAACTATCCCCATTGTTAATATTTTGATGACATCTAAATATTTAGTAGAGTCATGAATTGAGTTCGTTATTAGCATATTCCGGAATGTGTAGTAGGCATCCCAATCTGGTTTTTTACTATATGAGAGTTCATGCCATACACATAAAGATGGGAAAGCAACGATGGGAGTATTAAGTTGTTTGACTCTTAAGCTAAACTCGATATCATCTATTTTTATAAAAAAAGGTAGCGGTAACCCAATTTTTTCGACAACAGTTTGAGAAAAACAGAAGAAATAAAATCCACCAAAATCTATGTTATCTACAGTTAAAAGAGAGTTGAGTGCGGTGGAATTACGTAAGTCAAGATGATGCTTGAGAGAGGTTAGTATGAATGGACGATGTTGCAAATTTTCATCTTGATCAAAGCCCTGATTATATAAAGCTCCAGCTTCATGTAAAATATGCTTATTATGCAGATCTAACATACTACCTGCTACAGCAAAATCCTGTTGAGCATACTCATATAAAGAAAATATTCTGTAGATAACTTCACTATCTAACTCAATATCATCATCCATAAACAAGAAATGAGTGTAACCCCCTTCTTGTAAAGCCTCAATTAGTCCTTTGGTGAAACCGCCGCTTCCACCAACATTGCGGTTAGAGATGAACTGCACTCGTGGATGGAAAAAGTCCCCTTGTTCAAGTGTTTTTGCATTGTCTACTATAAAGATTTTGAACTGTTTATCTTGCAATAATTTATCTTGCAAAATTGCATTGACTGTTCTTTTGACAAAAGCTTCTTTTTTATAGGTACAAATTATAATTGCTAACGATACATTCTGAAGCTGTTGTTGCTCAGTCACTAGGAGTCCTTCCGTAAACCAGCCTTGGGTGCTCAGACAAGTTACTTCTAAATATGTACGACTTTGCTGGAGTTCTGGCAAAACAATTTTGACATAATCCAAGTTTTGACACTGCTGAAATGTCTGGTAATCAATTAATTTTTTTTCACTAACCTGATTTTCTTGGTAGATGGCAACTGCAAAATCTCCCTCTAACTTGAGTAGATAGGACAGTGTACTAAGCGTTGTGTATTCTTTGTAGAAGTTTTCGTAAATGGAGTTAAAGTATGTATTTAAAGATAATGTACTGCCTTTTTTTAAAAAAATTTTACTTTCTGATGTTTGAGGCTCTAAACTTTGACTATCGTATTTGATGTATAAAGGAGCGATTTCATCTGTCTGGGGAAATTGTACTCTACTGATAACTTTCATCCGTTTGCTAGTTTACTAAGAGTATTTTTGCTATAGAAGAATTGATTTTAAAGCTTTGTAAATATTGCAATGGGTAGATTAAGAAGATTGATATGAACAATCTGATACGAAGACATCAAGAGGTAAACGACAGCCTCCGTAACCTCTATCTCCCACCAAATCTGTAGGACCAGAAGTGACTTCCCAAGTCAATGGTTCAGCGATCGCATCCAAAATGTAGTTATTTGAAAGTATAGCTGGACCAACTGAATAAATATTTGGATGTAGTGGATTTCTCTCTAAATGCAAATGAATTTCATGAATACCTACTGGCATTTGTAAAGCGGGTTGATTGTGATCAGAGTCTAAAGTCATAACTCTATTTCCTTCGAGTGTTTCAAACCCAATTCCAATAACGAAATCAGCTATTTGTTGAAAACACTGTACAGTAAATATTAACTCTAAAGGTTCTCCATAACTGAAACCCATATTGGAACCTAAGCGAAGACGCAGCAAACGAGCTTGTTCTCCAAAATTACCAATTCTACGTTTAGAGTCTAGGTCAATATCAAAAATTGACACGGATAATTGAGCAGAATAACGCTGAATTGCTTCTTCTATACTATTGACATGTTTATTGACTCCTTGCTCAAGGTAAATTGCCTTAGAACACAACCGTCTAATGGCTTGCATATTATGGCTAACAAATATGACAGTCCTCCCTCCTTCTGCAACTTCTCCCATCTTGCCTAAGCATTTTTTTTGAAAGGTGGCATCTCCTACTGCTAATACTTCATCTACAATTAATATCTCTGGTTCTAAGTGAGCAGCTACAGCGAATGCTAACCGCACGTACATCCCGGAAGAATAGCGCTTTACAGGTGTATCTAAAAATTTTTCAATTTCTGCAAACGCCACAATTTCATCAAACTTACGTTGTATCTCTGCCTTGCTCATTCCTAAAATGGCACCGTTAAGAAAAATATTTTCTCTACCTGTCAGTTCTGGATGAAAACCTGTTCCCACTTCTAGTAAACTAGCAACTCTTCCTTTTATTCGTATCAAGCCAGTCGTGGGTTCGGTGATTCGGCTAAGAAGTTTTAGTAGTGTTGATTTTCCTGCACCGTTGCGACCAATAATCCCAATTCTATCGCCTTCTTGAATCTCAAATGATACGCTCCTTAAAGCCCAAAACTCCTCCTGACTTGGTTTTATCCCCTTACTTTTGGCATTAAGGCTAAGTGTACGAACAAGAGATTGTACGGCATTAGTCATTGCACCACGAAAAGTTTTATAACGATAAAAACCCTGTTGCTGATGTGTAATGATGTACTTCTTGCTTAAGTTCTCTACCTGGATGACAGTATCTGACATATCTGCCTCACTTACTTAATCTAGATTTTCTATGGATAAGTCAATGCTTGAAAAAGCGTTTTTCTATGACTTTCTCAATTCCATCAACCATTTTTTCTAAACTAAATTTAGATATAATATGCTCACGACACCTTTGGGATAATTGAGGATCTTTCTCTCGCCAATCAATAATTAAATTGAGAGTATTGGATAACTCTTGTTCGTCACCCGGTGGAAAAAGCAAATTTTGAAATTCTTTTGTCAAGATTTCAGAAATTCCTCCAATGTGACTAGCTATCACAGGAGTACCGCAAGCCATTGATTCAGTAATGACTAGTCCAAAAGGTTCAAACCATAGACTAGGTAGAACTGTGACATCACTAACCTGATAAACACGACTAGGATTACTGACGTGACCTAAAAATTTTACATAATTTTCTATCTGTAGGTTGGCAGATAACTGTTCTAAAGATTTTTTATAGTCTTCCCCCTCAAGCACAGGCTTTCCAGCAATGAGTAGTCTGGCATTAAGACCTTTTTTGCGTAATAAAGCAAAAGCTTTAATCAGAGTTTCTAATCCTTTTTCTTTATCTATCCTTCCCACATAGGAAATAACTCTGACATCTTCAGGAATATTCCATTCTTTTCTCAGCAAGGAGAAATTAGTAGGAAGTTTATACTTCTCTAAATCAATTCCATTATATACAACATCAATCTTACTCTCCTGACAACCAATTTGCACCCAATCTGATTTTGTCTTATGAGAAACAGCAATAAAATTTTTAGCTCCTTTCAAGCCAAGCTGCCATTGACAGTCAATATTTGCAATTCCAAGCTTTTTTTTAAAATCCTTCAATCCCCTATTCCCTTCCCATATCTTCCCTTGCTTGTATGGTGGAGGTAAATGGAGATAACAGACTAAGGGAATATTCCTAGATGAAGCTATAGCATAACCAAAAAGAGTATCTGTAAATTTATTATTGAGAACAATACTGTTCTCTAAATTTGGAATTTTTTGGTTGACTTTCCAAATATCAACAAGAAAGCTAAATATTTGTTGAGGCTTATAAATTATAAATCTATTGACTTTGAATAGTTGAATACAAAATTTTTGATACTGCTCAAGTAGATCACCTTCTTGAGAATAAAGTAGAGTAATTTTATGTCCTCGCTCTTGCAAACTACGACAGAAATTTAATAGTACTGCTTCTTGTCCACCGCGTTTTGAAGAAGGCTCTTGCTCTAAAGCTATGATGTGCATCGACTTATCACTTTCACTACAACAAATAAATAGGAACTATCCGAAAACATTTAACATACTTTGACGTAGTATGTGAGTCAAAGAACGTACACCACTGTAGCCATGAGGACCAAACCAACGAATCATTGCGATCGCCACACTTAACCGCACACACTTCTGTGAAAAGCGTGTTGACCAATTTTGAAGAAGAGCCTGGGTGCGATAATGATCTGCTTGCTTGTGATCGCCTGCATCAATAGCCAACCAAGCTAAACCAAGAAAGACGCTAGCATAAGCACGGTTTCTTAGATAAAGCGAATCTAAGGGAACATTTTGAAATGCTTTCTCAATGACGGTGCGAAGACTTTGGATCATCTTCGGACGGTTTTTGGTTGTATTGTTTGCGTGCTGTCGATACAGAGTCAGCGGTTCTTTAACCACAGCAACAGAATAATGAGCCGCAATACGCAACCACATATCCCAGTCCTCTGCAAAAGCAAGACTAGTATCAAACATTCCTACAGTATCAAAACAACTACGGCGAACCATAGTTGAACTACCTGTTGAGATCATGTCATCCTCAATCAGTTGCTGCCACACATCTCCTTGTGCATGAGAAGCAATTACCCTACCAATTGGTTTACCCAACTCATCAATCAAAACCGTCCAAGTGTAAACTAACCCTACCACTGGATTCTCTTCCAAACAACGAACCTGTTTTTCTAGCTTCGTTGGCTCCCACAAGTCATCAGCATCCACAAATGCCACATATTCCCCTTGTGCATGAGCAATACCTGTGTTACGTGCTGCAGATACACCTTGGTTGGCTTGCGAAATCAATTTCACTCGTGGGTCTGTTTGAAGAGAAGCCCAGTTCACAATTTGATCTGAGCTCCCATCATCAATAATCAAAACTTCAAAATTAGTGAAAGTCTGGTGCAAAACACTTTTGAGGGTGTTTGGCAAATAAAGCATAGCATTGTATGCAGGAATGACAACAGACACCTTGGGCATAATTGAATTCATACTTGTGGTACATTTTTGAACATAAATTCTCGTAATTGCTTGCCGATCGCCTTAGGTGAGAAGTGATCTTCTATGCGATGACGAGCACGTTTACCCAACTCAAGCCGCCAAGCGTCATCATCCAAAACACGACCCAGTGCTGTAGCAAGTGCTGTAACATCTTCTCGTGGTACAACAAGTCCACCAGAAACCTCACCTCCTTCAAGAATATCTGGTACACCTGGAGCATCAGTGGCTACTACGGGTAAACCGCAAGCCATGGCTTCAAGTGGTGCGATGGGAAAGCCTTCTTGTCGAGAGGAAAGAGTATAAACGTCAGCAGCTGACAAATAGCGCCGAAGCACAGCACGATCATTTACAAACTCATCTCGCCACATGACACCCTGCAGGGGTATCTTTGCAATGCATTCGCGGAGTTTTTCAGCATCAGGACCTGTCCCTACAAGTAACAATCGTAGGTCTTGGTCTGGGCGATCGCGACAGATTTGAACCCAAGCCGATACAAGAATATCTAGCCCTTTACGATGAAAATCAATGCGTCCATGACAAACCACTACCCTAGCATCGAGAGGAATGCCAATCTCCGCACGTGCTTGGCTGCGGTCTACAGGACTCCATGTCACTGTATCCATGGGATCGAAAATATGAGCTATCTTGGCGGATGGAACTTGATAGCGACTACGAACCCGCTCAATTTCTTTTTGAGTAGAGATAATTACACCTGTGCATCTTTGAAATGCCAATTGACGCAGGGGATATTCGAGAAAGCTATGTGTTTGGTCTGCGCCTTGGAAAGTAGCAAACACTGGCAGACCTGTCAATTGACCCAAAAGCACACAAGCGTCAAAGCGAGCATACTCATATTCTTGGCATAAAATAGCCTGGCAACCTTCACGGCGGATTTCGCGAGCAAGTAACCCCAGTGGTGTAGATAGGTAAGTCCCCACACTTTGAGCAAGATTTTTCAACTTGGTTAGCAGAGAACGACGGCTCACATTGGAGTCTGGAATGTCTTTGAACGTTTTTCCCTCACGCGCGCCGTAAAGACTAAGTGCCTTTTGTCGAATAGCGCGGTAGGCAAGATAGCTTTTAGATGCAGGTAAAACGCAAATTGTTGTCCCAGTTGGTGCGTGGATAAAGCGTGAAGGCTCAGTAAAATGGGCAGAAATGCAGAATAACACTGTCTTAACACCAACTTGCTTCAAAGCATTGATGTAACCAAACATCCAACTACCAATAAATTCATTACAGAAAGTCTCGAATGAAATATTAATGTGCTCTAAAAAATCGTCAATCAGGTCTATACAATGCACTAATGCGATCACTGGTTGTGGTTTATCAGTATTGACTAGCCTCTCGGGGCTTTTATAGTCCAGCATAGTTGTCAGGGTCACACAATATTTAATTAAGTTAAGAGATACAAATAATCAGCAGTCTGATTTACACAGAACGAGTAAATTTTTTATCACTTTAGCGACCACGAATCAAATGAAATTGTTTAAAATTGGTTATGCGTCGTCGCAATGCATAAGTTAGCTCTAATACTCTGCTATAACTATGATTTCCAAAAAACTGCAGCGCCGTGATCGCTAAACTTAGGCGGATATATTCGCGAGAGTAGCGTAGCTGAGGGTTATAAAAAATGGCTAAGTCACGATAATGAATAGCCAGCTTATAGTCTCTATTTATAGTTTGCAAAGCTTTCCAAGCCAAACAGAGATTTGCATAACTGTAGCTGCGATTCTTCAAGTAAAGTAACTCTGTTGCTACTGACTGAAATGTTTTTTCAATCACTTGGTGAAAAGCTTGTTCCATCACTTGACAGTTTTTAGACATACTGTTAGGAACTTGCCGATAATAAGCTAGAGGTTCTTTGATCACAGCAAAAGGATAGATAGTTGCGATGCGAATCCACATATCCCAGTCTTCAATTGAGCGTAAATTTCGGTCAAATCCACCCATTGTGTCGAAACAGCAACGACGAACCATCACAGAAGGACAAGCAATTCTATTCCATTGAACAATTTGTTCCCATACGTCTCCTTCTAAATAAGACTCCAACACTCGACCAGTCGGTTTGCCCCTTTCATCGACTAAAGCCATCCAAGTATGTACCAGACCAACTTTTGGATGATCATCAAGGCAACGGACTTGCTTTTCTAATTTTGTTGCTTCCCAAAGATCATCAGCATCCACAAATGCTATGTAATCTGCTTGAGCATGAGAAATACCTGTATTACGAGCTCCAGATAAACCCTGATTTTCTTGCGAAATCAATTTTACACGCGAGTCTACTAGCCCAGAAGCCCATTGCACAATATTATCGGAACTACCATCATTAATAATCAGGACTTCAAAGTCAGTAAAAGTTTGCTGCAAAACACTTTCCAGAGTGTCTGGAAGATACTTCATTGAGTTGAATGCTGGAATAATGACGGAAACTTTTACCATATTTTTAATTTTCAGGATTTATTTCATTTTTGATTTAAAACACTATTGTTCATACGAATAACTCGTGCCGGATTACCTACAACAACAGCCCCATCAGGAACATCTTTCACAACAACTGAACCCGCTCCAATAACAGCATGATCTCCAACTGTAATTGGTCCTATAATGACGACATTAGAGCCTATATCTACATAATTCCCTATTTTAGGTGAACCCGTGTAAGAGCCATCCGGACGTTTTTTATTGCCAATTGTTGTGCAATGCCTAAGGGTACAATTTGTCCCAATTATCGTTTCGTGATTGACAACCAAACCAACACCATGAAGCAGTTTAAGATTTGCTCCTACCTTAGTATCCCAAGGTAACTCAACACCTAATATCCACTCTACAATGAGTGCATAAAAGCTGCGAAAAAATTTAGAGAACAGAGAAAATGGCGCAGGCAATCTGCCAAGAATTCCTACTGTTCGAAACATCAGTAATATCAACCGAGACTTTGAATTGGCTTCTTGGTTTGCTTCCCAATCTTGTAATAGGTGACGAATAAAGTTAGTCATTTTTCTTAATCCATCCTTTATTCTAGTCAGCTAGGTTTCTTCAAAAAGAACTCCCCTGGGTGCCTCTGTAAAGAGTTAATAATTCTCTGTCTGTAAGAACTTTTTCACTCTTTTTACCCATAAAGTAAAATGATGATGCCGAGTCGAAGGTACCAGGCTGATCAATTAAGTAATAATCAAAATACTTTAACCAAAATGATGTTATTCTCGCAAAAGCCTTGACCAACAATCTAGACAATGGGGACTTAACAAAGCTTAAAAGAAAGTATTGATATGACCAAGCTAATGCCATTCCAGGCCCACACACTGCACCACTAGAAATTTCTTCAAATTTGTTAAATAAACGCCGATGTCCTAAGTGAGTAAAGCGAGTAAAATCATATTTTCCTAGGTGTACTTGTTGGATGAATGGAGTTTCTGAATAAACTAAGCCATTTGGTTTGAGCACGCGATGAATTTCTCCTACACAATGATTGGGATCTAAAACATGCTCAAGAACAGCTTGTATGATAACTCCATCAAAAGAACTATCGGCAAAGGGAATAGTGTGTGTGTCAAATATAATTGAGATGCGACTACCAAAAGCAACATCACTCTCAATAAGTTCGAGTGTAGGGTGTGCAAGCAGTTCATCCATACCTTGGCCTACTACACTACCACCAATTATCAAAACTTTGGGATGTTCATTCTGCTGCAAGAGCAACTCTATAAATTTTTTATAATTGGTTTTTGCCTTAAGATTAGTAATAATTCCAGGAATCAAATTTACGACCAATCTTTCTAAATGAGACTTCGGTTTAAGAGTGTTGTTTTGGTTATTCAGAAAATCGCTAATAGAGAAAATGCTAGCTGATTCATTGATTAAAATAGGAATACCATCAATAACAGGAAAACAACTTTGGCAATCAAAATTTGTGCATTGAAATTGCGAGTGAGTTGATTCTAGATTAGACATACAAACTGGACAGCGAAGCTGTTCTTGCGTACTTGCCGCTAATTTGATTGTGTTATTCGTTTTTAGTTCCGTTGTCATGAATAGCTTCCCTTAGTGTTTGTAGATGGCATCTCGTTCCAATTCCAGCCAGCGATCGCCAACACGGTAAAGAAGTAGAAAAACAAAGTAGTATGGCTCCAGATATTATCACTCAGCATCCCTGTCAACATAGAAAACATCACAGCTAACAAGATGAAACACAAATCACGTTGTGCACTTCTAGGAGGTGCTGAGCGGATTAACTGGATAAGACGTATACCTATAGCAACAAAAAAACCAATATAAGTGACAAAACCAACAATTCCTCCTTCTATCAAAGCCCGGACATAATCATTATGAGGAAGATAACCATTACCAGCTGCTTGAATACTTAACCCCAAGCCATAGCCAAAAAATGGAGACTCCGGAAAAACATAGTTCATGAGTAAATTCCATTGCGCAAGCCGCCAGTTAAAGCTATTGTTATCTCCATTTGACATCAAAATTGCCCGTGATATATCTATTTGGGGATTCAGTAATGGTGTGTTAGCTAGAGAATCAAGGCGTTGTCTTCCAAAGTCTGAATTCGCAAATAGACCTATGATCAGAGCAAAAAAGATTGCTCCACCAATCAGGTTAAGTAAGCTCAATTTTGGGACAACCAAAACGAAAACAAAAGTTGCAAGCATAGTCAAGCCTGTGAGGGCTTTGGTACTGACAAAACAACACGCAAGTAGACCAAGTATTGCTATCCATAGTTGACGATACCTAGCGTGACCAAGTTGCCAGCATGTCAAAGCAATAAACATCAACAACAGAGTTGCAAAGCCATTCGGATGACCAATAGTACCCTTAATGCGGGATGGTCCTTCGACAGGCATTCCACCAAGTTCACCTCCGCTACCATCCACCAAAAACGAAGGTAGCAAAAAAGGTACAAACATCTGCATGAGTGCGACTGTAACCGGAATGACAAGCGCTAAGAATAACGTCAAGATCATCTTTTCAGGAGGGATTCGATCCTTAAGCTGCATCACCAGCAAATAGACCATCAGCCAGCTAAATAGACGCATCCACTCACGGATACTTTCTGGTAAAAACCAATGTAGTCCTACCCCTCCAAGCGGTATAAGTATCACCCATAAACCCTGTAGCATTACCCAGCCTGCAAAGAACCACCAAAAACCATCGGTTTGAACTCGGCGACCGCGCAACAGCATAACGAGCACATAAAGCAGGGTTAAAGCATCCATACCCACAGCGTATGCAGCAGGTATTTGTTGACCAGAGAATGGATCGAGACAAGTACGTATGATGAGTAGACCTAGTATAGCTTGCTCAAAACGAGTGATAAAGTAGACGCATATTGGCACCGCAACTAGAGCTAATAATAGGTAACGGGGCTGAACACCTGCTATGAACCCTGCAACTGTACCAATTCCAATAGCTATTAACCCAACTACTAGAGCTAGGCGCGAGGAATGACTAGAGGGTTGATGAATCAAGATCTTTACCTCATTCTAATTTCGTCTGAAGGGTTTTTTCCGCTGCGTCCCAAAACTAGTCAAACGCTTTGCGGGTTGATAACCCTTAAGCGGATGGCGGTAATGCTTTTCTATAGAATCAGTCATTCCATTCACCACTACACCTAAAACAGGTATTCTATTTTGTGTTAATTCCGCTACAGTCTTTGAAAGAGCTTCCTTAAGGGTGAAACTGGGACGTGTCACCAACACAATTCCATCGCTATGGCGGCTCAAGCTTGCAGCATCAGCACAAGCACTGAGTGGTGGAGTATCTATAATAACTAGATCATATTCTTGAGATGCTTCTTCCATAAGAGCCTTCATCGCAACCGACTCCAGCAGCTGTGAAGGACGGCTGTGCAGTTCTCCACAGGTCAATACATCCAGGTTCTCAATATCTGTTGGCTGCACTGCATCCAGCAGGGATAGATCTTTATCAATCACATCTGTGACTCCTGGCTGTGGCGGCAAATTGAACAGAGTGTGCTGGACAGGTCTTCGCAAATCAGCATCAATAATCAATGTTCGCCAAGACAACATAGCAGCAACAGCAGCTAAGTGTGAGGCTACTACCGATTTACCTTCGCCAGAAATGGTGCTACTAACAACAACTAGCCGCAACTGCTCTGGACCTCTAAACTCTAGAGTTTTGAAGAGCATACGGTATGGTTCAACCAAGCCAACATTGTCTAAAAACCGTTGAGACTGACCAAGAAATAACGTTTTGGCAGGTAGGCGAGGCAAGACTCCCAACAATGGCAGTTTTAGAAGTTCCTCTGCTTCTGAAGCATCATGCAGGGTATTGTCTAAGACTTCCAAAAGCAGCACAACACCAGTAGCTAAGACAGTCCCAAAGGCAATCGCGATCGCCAGTACAGCTTTTTTCTTCGGCGACGTGGGTGTCGTTGGTATTTGTGCTTGCTCTATCATTTGCACATTACCAATTTGCTGGGCTTCAGCAATCCGGGCTTCCTCATATTTGCTTTGTAGCAACTTAACACTGTCAGCTGCCTCTTGGCGTTTACGGGACAATTCAGTCAGTGGCTGCTGCTTGAGTGGCAGTTGTGCCAGTTTAGTTTGGAGGTTGGCTCGCTCAGCTTGTACAACATTCAGTTTCTTTTCAATAGCCTTGCGCTCAACCTCATTGAGAATCAGTTTGGAGTTCAGATCCTGGCTAATCTGGTCGCCTGCAACAGTGTTAGGAGCAATCGATTGATTGCCATTTGGTGAAACACGGCTCAGTTGCTCAACGTATAACTTGTGGAGAGCGTCTCTTTGAGCAACCAAACCTTGAACAACGGGATGGTCTTCTGTAAAGTGTGTACGAGCTTCAATTAGCTTTGTTTCGGCTTCTGTGTATTTATCTCGTAACTCTTTAAGTTGTGCATCTTGACCACCACGTACAGTTGCGTAGGCACTGTTGATTGCTTTGGCGTCGGTCACTTGCCGCAAAGATGCATCTCGCGCTTGTACCTCTTTAAGTTGTGCAGACAGAGCACGCTCTTGATCTGCCACTGAAGCCAGGCTATTCACCAAACTATTAGTTTGTTGATCAAAAGAAACAATACCGCTTGTATGTCTATATTTACTCTCAGCAGCTTCTGTGGCTTCTAGTCGCTTGCGCGCCTCGGGCAATGCTTCTGTTTCCAAAAATTTCCGTACGTTAGCAGCTTCTCGGCGGATTGATGCTTGACTTTCATCAACGACTGCTTGAGCAATGGCATTAGGTACCTGAGCCGCAAGTCTTGGGTCTTTACTTTGATAGCTCAGTTCGAGAATGTTAGTAGCTGGAACAATTTTCACTTTTAGACCTTTACTGAGGTCTTCAACTGTTGGCTTACTTTGAGGTGAATTCCCATTAAGATGAGGAGCAATGTTCGTAAGAGCTACTTTCAGAACACTGTTGGACTTGATCAATTCTGCTTCGTCAGCCAGAGGATTCGGACCACCAGGTACACCTGAAGGCAGTTGGGTGAGGTTACGACCTAAGTCAGAAACGCTCACACTTTTATCATCAAGCATCAATCGCGCTGATGACTCATACTGATGTGGGGTGATCTCCAGGTAAGCGATCGCCCCACCAATAACAGCTGCGAAACTAACCAAAGCTGGCAAACTTCGTCGCTTCAACACTCCTAATAAGTATGAAATGCCTTTGTCCATTACGATATACCCTTGTAGAACATTTGTCCTTTGTCACGAGTCATGGGTCATTAGTCATTAGTCATGAGTTACCAAGAACAAATAACACAGGACAAAAAATCAATGACTAACGACAAAGAACGATCACTATTTTTTGCCAATCACCCCAGCTAATCTATTCTCGTTAGACTCACAGAGCCGAACTGGCTTAGGCGAGTTCAAAAGTGTCGTGTATAGTTTCAAAGTTTCTGAAGTGATGTGATCCCAGCTATAGTTAAGCTCGACAGACTTACGTGCATTTTGAGCCATGACTGCTAGTTCTTGGGGATGATGAATTGCCCAATTGAGGGAACTAACAAGAGATTCTAAGTTGCCTTCTTCAAAGAGCATTCCTCTCCCTCCATTCACCAATTGCTGGTGGGGTGGAATGTTGCTTGCCAGCACAGGTATACCTTCTTGCATTGCTTCTAGCATGGCCAGAGGTAGTCCCTCCAAATCAGAAGGAAGAACAAACAATCCTGCTCCCCGCACAATTTCCCAAAGGCGTCGTCCCTGTAATTCGCCGGCAAATACGATATCTCGATTTTTGGCAACTTTTTCTAAGAGTTTGGCACTGAAGGATTTTGTATCACTCACACCACCCGCCAAAACAAGTTTCCATCCAATGGGTTTAAGCTTACAAAAAGCTTCAACTAGCAAATCAGGACGCTTTTCCGGGACAAGTCTACCTAAAAACAGAATGTAACGCCCTTGCTTAAGACCTAGCTGATTTCCATAGCCAAAATGGGGATCTGACTCCCCATAGCTGGCTGGTGCATTGGGAATATAAACGGTTTTTCTCCCGTAAGTTTGCCAGAAGTACGTTTGGAGTGCATCAGATACAACTATGATGCTGTGAGCGAAGCGTACTGCTGCTTTCTCACCCATCTGAATTAAGCGGGTGGAAAAATTGCCCCACTTTGCACGTTGCCAGTCCAATCCTTGACAAGTCACAACGACTCCTCCTGTGGAGGAGATTATTCTGGGTAAGCAAGTGAATAACGATGGTCCCAGAGCATGGAAATGAACAATATCGTATTTCTTAGCAAGGGTTAAGATTGCTCCCAGTCCTGAAGTCATCAAGGCGTCTGCTCCTCTCATATTCAAGCCTGGTAAGGAGATCACTTGAACTCCTTGAAAATCATAACGCTTCAACCAAGAACAGTCAGTGTAGGAACAGCGGGCAAATAAATCTACACTGTTACCTTGAGCTACCATGCGGGGATAGACTTCTGCACAGTAATGCTCTATACCGCCCTGTTTGGGAGGAAGACCTTTTGCACCAATCACAGCAATTTTCATCTGTTCTACTTTTGGTATTAAAAGTTGGGTAGATACTCTCAGGCTCACGAATATGAAAGGACACGCTGCTCCCAACGTTGCCACATTTGACTGTATACTTCATTAATAACAGTGCGGGCAGCATAGGGTTGAGCATTCCGCATACATGATGTTACAGGATATTGCTCAGGATGCAACACTACCTTGCGTAAGGCATCTGCTATACAAGTAGGTGTTCGTTCTTCACATACAACTCCACTATCGGCAGATAGCAGTTTTGGGGTTTCGCCTGTTCGTGTTGTCACCACTGGCGTTCCACAAGCGAGAGCCTCAAGAACGACGAATGGTAAGCCTTCAAAAATACTGGTCAGAACTAAAACGTTGCAGACACGGTGTAAATCAGCTAGTTCTCTTTGTTGGAGTGCTCCTAGCATTGTCACCCGTTCAGACAGACCCAATTGACCAATTTCAGCACGCACTTGATTGGCCAACTCACCATCACCTGCTATCAACAGGTGAATATTTGGATCATTTAAAGATGCGATCGCCTGTACAAGCAATAGCGGATCTTTTTGAGGATGTAGGCGACCAGCAAACAAGACAAAACGTGTCTCTTCCGCAAGACCGAGCTTTTTGGCAAGATTGCGCCTTTGGCGATCGCGCTCTTCCATCGGCAACGGGTAAAAAATCTCTTCGTCAAAGGTATTTTTTAGGAAAGCAACACGGTCTCCAACTTTGGGATAACGTTTGCGATAAAGTTCAAGTGAATCGCTGTTACACGAAAAAATTTGGGTAAATTGACCAATTAACAAACGCTCCAACGCAAAATAAGCTTCTGGAAAGCGCCGCCAGAGGATCGCATTT
The DNA here is from genome assembly GCA_021324415.1 of Nostocales cyanobacterium Centralia_MAG_434. GTDB lineage: Bacteria > Cyanobacteriota > Cyanobacteriia > Cyanobacteriales > Nostocaceae > JAJPJF01. Next base: position 16,688 of record JAJPJF010000467.1, on the reverse strand, counting down.
TTGTCGTCTGCAGATGTGATCTGTGCCTTAATATCGTTCTGAATAAACAGCGTCTTTTCACCTGACCAATTGAGGGTTGCAATAGTTGGCTCTAATCGATAAAAATGCATAAAGTCTGAGGCTAAGTGTTGTCTCAGAAGAGCCGTTGTATACTTGAGTGTTGTTGGTATTAGCCCCCTAACATTATCATTTTCTAATTTCAATAACGGCAGGAAACTAAGTTCTCTCCCTGCAAATTCTGCTTCTTGCCATTTTCCCAAGGCAACACTCGGATCATTACTTGTTCCTACAAGCCGTACAGTGAATTCACTTGGAGCATATTTGATGAAGGTGTTGATTAGTGTCTGAATTCCACCAATAGTGGCGTTCCAAGGATTGAACTGATAAAAAATAGTCAGCACAGGTTTATGCATAATAAAGCACGATGTACGACTTTAAGTACAAACACTGAATTCATTTTTAGTTGTTGAAAACACCACTACAAAAAAGTATTGGTTATGTCTTCCTAAAAAGTAAATAAGTTAATTAGTATCTGAATTCCTCCGTTAGTAGGATTCCGCGTACAGCAAAGATTTAAATGTTCAGCCAACACTAGACATTTATTTGACAAGTAGGGGGAGATGATTTCTACCCTCTAAAAGACACATAGATTTTATGTGCTTTTTACATAGAAATTTGGTTACACTCTATCAAATCGTAGTATTCATGAAAGTTAATTCACATTATCTTCATCATATCTTTACAAAAAAAATAGGCTGTCATGTATAAATTTTATCTTCAAAGGTGAAGTTATGTGATAATATTCCAAAGTTCTGCATTAATTTATACTGTAAGCTTCAACTAAAAATTGCAGCAAGTTTATGATAATTTAATAAATTATCAACCGTATTTTAACCAATTAATAGAATGTAAATAGCAATACATTCAAAAATGACGGTTCCTCCAACCTCTCATAGCAATTCACTATAAATTTGATACGCTTGGCAACTGGAAAGACAAGGAGGACAAGGGGATGGATTTGTATCAACAATTTCGTGAAATGAGATCACTGGGAAGAGAACCGCCGCTTTTTAATCTGGGGTTATATAGATGTAGAGACGTTGAACTGCAACGTCTCTACACATGCCGAATATCTAATCGATGAATCTCTTATCTATTTGGATTTGGCTTCTAAGCTTTCCAAACGGCTTCTGAGTTCTTGGTTTTGTTGTTTAAGTTGATCTAGTTCAGAGCGCAGCGCAAGAAGTGTACTTTCTGGACCAATGTTTTTTTGTATCCGAGCAATTTCTTCCTCTGTGTAGCGCCGTACACGTCCATCCGGTGTTCGATCAGAGATCGCTTGTAAAATATTGATCGCTTTAGGAGTTTCCATGTACCCCAAAGCCGTAACTGCTGATACTTGGGTCAAAAAGAATGTTTCTTGAGAAATGTCTGTTAAGCGCTCTAGAACACGTTCTAGATTTGCAGCACTTTGACCAACAGAAATTTTACCTAAAGCACGAATTGCTGCTAGACGTAGGGGTTGGGGTACACCAAGTGAAGTGTACTCCATGATTAAATTTAATGCTGCTTCTGAGGTTTTGAGTTCCGCTAAACCAGCGATCGCTCCACTCCTGACAACTTCATTCCAACCTGCTCTCTGCGCCAAAAGAGAATTCAGCACTTCCAATACCTGTTGTTCTTTTTGCTTATCTTCTCCTGGTGCAACAATTGCGCCCAGAGCATGTGCTGCTGCAGCTTCCACATAATAGCTGGGATCACCATTCTGCAAGAGTTTTTCTACAGCTTGGTAGCTTTCTAGAGTCTTGAGTTTAGCCAATGCTTCAACCACGGCGCGCCGTACATGAGCTTGTTGGTCTTGTAACCCAGCAACTAATCCCTCAAAAGCTTGGTTTAATTTGATTTCTGCGAGTTGTTTAGCAACTTCAGCACGCACACCCCAGAAAATGTCTGTTTCTAATGCTGATGACAGCGCTTTCACCACCTCCAATCCTCCCTTTTTTGTCAAAGCTTCCGCTGCATAAATACGAGAGATGGGATCAGGATCAAATTCTAGTTGTGCTTTTAATTCTGGTATTGGATATTCTAAAGTGACTGTTTTTAAGTAGTTATTTCCCACATCAAAGCTGATAAACTGGGGCTTTTCTTCTAGTGGGAAGTAAAAGCTTTGCTCTTGTTCATGAATTCGCACTGTAAAGGTCTTTAAATTAGGAGTGTTCTCTTGAACATAGCCAAAACCAATGGGAATTCTCAAGTCAAATAAATCATTACGGCTACCATTATTGTCTGATGTAGCTTGAGTTTGAGTCACGGTTACTTTTGCTAGCTTGCTATCCCCATCCCAAGCGTAAGCCACTTTAAAATCAGGATGACCACCGCGATAAACATACTGATCGAAGAGAAACAAAAGATTCCGTCCAGTAGCCTTTTCAATTGCTCGTAGTAAGTCTACTGTTTCTACAGTTTTGTGAGCATTATCCTGCACAAATGTTTGGATTGCCCTCCAGAAAAGCTCATCCTTCAATTCCGACCGGATCATGTGATAAACACAAGAACCTTTTTCGTAAATGTGACGGTCATAAAGTTCGATCGCTTCCCGATAGACATGTGTCACCATTGGACGGCGATAGCGAGTGCTATCTTCTGTCAAATAACTGCGAGCTTCTAACAATCGATAGTACGCTGCTTCTTGAGGACCATATTCATGTTCTGTCCACATAACCTCAGAGTAGGAAGCCATTCCTTCCTTGATCCAAGCATGAGACCAATGCTTGATGACCACCAAATCACCAAACCATTGGTGTGCTAGTTCGTGGACAACTAAGCTTTCGGTATTACGATTGTGTAATGCTGCTCTCTGGTCGAGTAAACATCTATCAGTTAATAGTGTTGTGGAAGTGTTCTCCATTCCACCAAAGATAAAATCATCAATGCAGACTTGAGCGTACTTAGGGTAAGCATAAGAGTAACCATATTTCTCGCTCAGAAACTCCATCATCCGCGGAGTTTTGCCCATGCTACGTTTAGCATCTTCTTCCCGTCCTCTTTCTACATAATAGGTAACGGGTTTACCTCTCCATTCATCTTGAATCTCAGCAAAGTCGCTCACAGCCAGAGTCATCAAATAGGTGGGATGAACTTGCTGCTGTGACCAGTGATAGGTTTTGTCGTCACCATCTTCTTGTGTAGCAATGAGTTCGCCATTAGATATGGCAATTAGATGTTTGGGAACTCGAACACGAATTTCAGAGGTAGATAGTTGTCCTGGATAGTCAAAGCAAGGAAACCAAAAACGAGAGTCTTCGTCTTCTCCTTGAGTCCAGACTTGGATAGGCTTGTTGGGGTAATGTTTGTCTGGTTGAATAAAGTAGATACCACGTTGAGGCTTTTCCACCGAGTAGGTAATCTCAATCACGATTTGCTTATTTGCTTGTGTCGGCTGATTGAGTTTAATAGACAAACGTTCTCCATCATAGTCAAAACTTTGGGAGACTTCATCTACTTGGACAGATTGAATATTTAGGTTAACAGCATCCAAAGTCAAACGGTCAATACCATTACGGATAGGCGTTAAGGTGATGCTACATTTGCCTTCATAACTTTGGTGAGGTATGTCCAGCTTGAGGTCTAAAAAAATGTGCTCAACCTGTCCAGGGCGATCAGGGTTATAGTGTGGTTTTGCCCCTGGTGATTCAAAACGTTTGTGAACGTTATGTTCTGTATCAAAATAATACTGCGACATTGATGCTTACTGACCTTATAATCCTGATAACTCTAGCGGCTTTTGTGAAAAAAAGCAGCCATCTCACGCGTATTTACTGAATCAACTCCTGTTTTTTCCCATCATCTCACTCTCTATAAAAGGGTAAGATTTTACGTTATTCATCATCAATTTACCATTTGTCTTTTGCAATACTAGTAGTTAATGACTAATAACGACAATAGGGCAACTGCCATCACGTCCTAAAAAAAAAGATTTACAAGTTCGCTTTTTTGTAATATTTTTTACCCCCTTCTGAATAAGTTTTAAGGCACTTGATGTCCTAATTAGCTCTAATTGGGTAAAAATACTCCGTTAAAGTTTGTTTACTTAGATATAGATTAGAATAACTTGCTACTGTTACTTAAATTAATTTTTTTTTATGAAGAACATAACTCCTTGCGGTTCTCATCTTTATACTTTTGAAATAATTTGCGGAGCTATTTATCAGGCATAGTCTGTAGGATCACTTATTTTTCTAGTAAATACCGTATTTATGACAGTAATAGATCACAAATGCGAACATTCCCTAAAGACGTTTTTACCAGATTTTTACCAGACTAGAGGACAACTTGTTTAAAAGAGGTTTATGACAATGCGTAATAATAAATCAAACTTTTTAATTCCTGCTGTGGGCGCTGCTGTCGTTGTGGCAGGAAGTATTGCAGCTTACACTTATTTTAAAAGTGGACCTTCTGGAGATCTCGCAGGCGCTTTGGAGAGTGCCAAAATAGTTCCAAATGAAGCGGTCATGGCAACTTATATTTCTACAAAGCCTGAAGTCTGGGCAAAGTTACAGCAGTTTGATACAACAGCAGCACAACAGATAGTAGCAAAAAGCCTAAACAACTTTAATCAAGATGGGTCAACAGAAAGTAATTTTTCTTACGAAAGAGATTTAAAACCTTGGGTCGGTGGTGTAATGATTGCCATGTTGCCAAACAGTCCAGTCCAAGGAGTACAAAATCCTCCCCAAGCATTACAAGAACAGAATAATATGCTGATAGTTGTGGGGATTAGGGATAAACTTAGTGCTTTGAATTTTGCTAACAAATTTAATTCACAACAAGGAATGACAACTAAAAAAATTGATTATAAAGGAGAAAAAATCACAGAAGCATCAGTCAAAAACACATCAACTTATAGCACAATTTTGAATAATACTTACTTAGTATTAGCTCCTCAAAAGCAAGCTGTAGAACATGCTATTGACACTTATAAAGGAGAGCCTTCTTTTGCAAGTAAAGAAGATGTAAAAGGCATGTTAACAAAAGGAGTGGATATAGAAAATACTCTTGCACAAATTTATGTGCCTGATTATGCAAGCATGGTACAAAACCTGAGCCCAAAATCTCCTAATTTGCTCCCTCCACAAACCTTAACGCAGTCGAAGCAGGTAAAATCAATCGTGGCAGGCATAGGTGTTGATCACTTAGGAGTCCGGTTAAAGGCGATCGCTAATCTAGATCCACAGCTGGTTAAATACCAGTACCAAAATTCTTCTAACCAAGTTGTATCTCAATTACCAACTGATACAATTGCTCTTTTAAGTGGACAGGGAATCAGCAGCTGGTGGCCAGTCTTTGTGGAACAGTCAAAAAATAATCCAGAATTTAACCAAGGACTACAGCGAGTCCGTGAGCAACTGAAATTTGTCAACATAGATCTAGATCAAGATGTGTTTAGCTGGATGAATGGGGAATTTGCCTTTGCTGCTATTCCATCCAATCAAGGTGTGCTGGCTCCTGTAGGTGTTGGAGGAGCGTTGGTATTTCATACCAGCGATCGCCAAACTGCTGAGACCACTTTTGCTAAGCTAGATGCATTTGCCAAAAAACAACTATTCAACATTGCTCAGAGAAATATTGATGGAAAAGACGTCACCGAATGGCAAATCCCTCAACAGGGGGCTTTATTGGCACACGGTTGGTTAAACCAAGACACCGTATTTGTGGCTATTGGTGGTCCTGTGGCTGATGCGATCGCTCAGACTCAAAATCACTCTTTAGGCAGTAACGAAAACTTTCAAGCTGTTACTAACTCTCTACAAAAACCAAATAGTGGCTACTTTTATTTAGATATGGACAAAACTATGTTTCTGCTAAATCGGTTTGCAGGGTCACAAAAGCAGTCTTTTCCACCTGAGACCAGTGCCATTCTGAATTCTATTCGTAGTTTGGGTGTCACAACAATCAGCCTAGACAAATCAACCAGCAAAATGGATATGTTATTAGCACTGAAGCCAAAAAGTACAAATTAGGAATTGCGGCTATTGTCCTCCGTGTAGGAGTTTTAAGAAGGGTGTGGGGTATGGGGTGTAGGGTGTAGGGTATCCGCATCAATGAATTGAGGGGCTTTAAACCCGCTTGGGTGTAGAGTAGGGTGTTCATTTTCTGCAAGAATTTCTTTTTACCCCTACACCCCACACCCTACCACCTACACCCATTTTTTCGGTAAAAATTCAAAGTCTCAGAATCCCGGTTTCTCCACGAAACCGGGATTCTCGTTTCTCACGATTGTCTGGACTGATCGCGAGCGCGTATATCATAAATTAAAAAGTTGTTGAGCCTTTTTGAGCTTATGATCGCAGATAAAACCACGACTCCCCGCTTAGCTTCCCATATAGTCAACGGGGTACTAGCAATTAAACCTTTAGCTAACCTAGCTAAGTATCAAGCTAAGCAGATGATCATCAAACGTGCGGAGAAAATAGGGGTACCCTGGACAAAAAAAGTACAGACACTACAAGCCCATGATTGGGAGGCTGAGCTCGCTAAAGTACAAAACTCCCAGCTCACTTATCCAGATTACTATCTTCGCTCATTCCACGCCTACGACAAAGGAAATTTGTCTTGGGAAGCGGCTTTGGAAGTGGAAGTAGCAGCTTACGCTGTTCACGCTAACATTTGGCCTCATGCTGGGTTGCAAGGTGATCCTAAACTGCGGCAAAGTTATCACGATATCCTGACTAACTCCATTCCCTATCAACCAAAAGACATTTTAGACTTGGGGTGCAGTATAGGCATGAGTACCTTTGCATTGCAAGAGGTATATCCTGAAGCTAAAATCACAGGCTTAGATTTATCCCCTTATTTTTTAGCTGTTGCCAATTACTACACTCAGCAACGCCATGCCAGTATTAAATGGATTCATGCTGCTGCTGAAGCAACTCAACTAGCAGATGCCTCGTTTGATTTAATCTCTATTTTCTTGATGTGCCACGAGTTGCCACAATCAGCAACACGAGAGATTTTTGCTGAAGCACGGCGTCTGCTACGTCCGGATGGTTATCTAGCAATTATGGATATGAATCCTAAGTCAGAAAATTATCGGAAAATGCCGCCTTATATCTTCACTCTACTCAAAAGTACAGAACCCTATTTGGATGAATATTTTACTTTAGATATTGAACAGACACTTGTGGAAGCAGGTTTCAAAGCGCCAACAATCACTGCCAATAGTCCTCGTCACCGCACTGTCATCGCGAGCGTTATCAAATGAACCTTAATGCTCTCAGCATTTGGCTGTGCTACATTCGCGATAACATAGTGCAATTGTTGCTGTCCACTGACTTATTGAATATGTAGCATGCTCATGCTACTTCCAGATACGGAGTTGCTGTGGGTAGTCTTACCACCACTCCTGCTTCTTTTCTTTTACTATCACCGTATCCCAACTGCCCCATCTTTAGCACGGGTGCTATTGTTCTTTCTCTTGGGAATAGTATCTGGCCTCTTTGCTCTCTCTCTAGAGTGGATTTTTGAAAATGTAGTAAATTTGGTTGTGAACTGGCAGACAATGCAGTTTTCGCTTCTAGGAACTGGGTTACGGCAACTTTTAGAAGTGGGTCCAATAGAAGAAGGCTGTAAATTATTGGCGATCGTTGTCCCAACCCGCTATTTCCAAAGTCAATATAGATTGCGTCCTAGTACTGTTTATCTTTTCACCATAGCTGTTGCGTTGGGATTCACAACTGAGGAAAACTGGATTTATCTCAACAATGGTACAGCTTCTATTGTGGACCGTGTCATCGGTACACCTGTCCATCCAATCTTATCCGCACCTTGGGGATACGCTTTAGGGATATCTTTTTGGTTACATACTCGTTTGATGTACGACAGAAAACTTATTCTGAGCGCTTGGCTCAATTCTGTCGTCTGTCATGCTTTGGTTAATTTCTTATCTGGCAGTTGGGATTATCCACCACCCATACATTTTTTGAGCTATGGTTTATTTCCTTTTTTATTGTGGATGTTTTGGCGACTAGAGCAATTCTTGCGGAAATTACTAGGCAAACCTTCCATAAAATTGATTTCTAGCCGCACACCTCATCATTGGTTGTGGCAACACATTTTAGTCCTCTTTACTCTGATACTAGGTGGCAATGCTATTTTTGGGCTTTTTGAGCTATTTAAAAGTGTCAGCCTTTTGAGTCATTTGCAGCTTTCTGAAAGTCGTGTTTTATTGCTGATACTTAGCCGATTACTACTCAATATATTTGTCGGATTTTTGGCGTGGCTCATTTATCGCTACTTACGACATTTAGCACGCCGCCGATTTTTCTAATACTCATTAAGAGGAGCGCCTGATTGATTAACTAGTTAGTAGTTTCTTTACTAATGGTTGAGGAATAAAACTGATGACAAGTGCAGCAAGAGTTCGTAAGTTAAATTTTTGTTCTCTAAGAGCATTGAGAAGATAGGGACGTGCTTCTGCCTTCTTTTCAATTCTTAGCAAGCCAATCGATAAACTTGTATGTGCCTCTAGCCATTTGTCTCGAAAGTAGCTTTGAAACTCTTTTAAATTTTCATCTAACATAAATTGGCGATAACAAAAAATACCAGCTCTACTTGCTCTAATTTTTGCAATGGCATTCACATTGCCACTAATCATACTTTCAGATTGTGAATGGACACGATATTTACTTAATCTTTCTGGACAGTAATATGCCCCACCACCATTGCGACAAGCAAGGTAGACTAGGTAGAGATCCCAAAAAGGTCCCATTTGGACGGGAAATTGATTCCATTCAATAGCATCTCTACGAATAACAGTAGCTACAGCACAAGCGACTGCTTTATGGACTAACCCTATTTCATAGAAAGGTTGATAAATTCCTTCTTTTAACTTGTCTCTTTGCCAGCGGCGGCTATTTTCCTCAGTCGCTGTTTGATCAATTTTGCCATCTGAGTCCATAATATAATGGTCGCTAAAGGCTAAAACCAAATCTGGATTTGCTTCAAGATGGCCAACGAGTTTCTCTAAAAAGTCCTCATTCCAAATATCATCATCGTTTAAGCTAGCAACATATTTCCCTTTTGCTTCCTTATATGCAGCTATAACATTCAGTGCTATTCCTAAGTTAGTTGCATTTCGCCGAAATCGAATTCGTGGGTCACCAAATGATTCTGCAATCGCCTGTTGGTCTACAGGACTACAGTCATCAGACACAATAATCTCTATGTTTTTATATGTCTGTTGCACAGCACTAGCGATCGCCTGCTTTAGATAATTTGGTCGATTGTAAGTAGGAATAATAATGCTAACTAGAGGATTTTGCTGATTTATTGATGATTGCATAATCTAAGTAGATAATCGTAGATAATCAGTAGATTTCGGACTTTTTAGTTCAAAAGAAACTATGATTTTTTTGAATTAATGTTAAAAATTGATTCAATTATTGATTTTGAATCTACTTTAGACTATTAACACTAACCAAACTGACTATACGCACACAAAACTTGGTATAGTCAATTACAATTTAGATTTGAGCTTACTAAAAATTAGGCAAAGTGAGAAGATGCCACATCATTATATTTCTGGCTTTTTCTTTTATATATCCTCCTAATGAAAGATTTGAATTTTACTTTATTTAAGAGTGGGTCCTTCCAAGGTTATAAAAGTTATTCATAAAATAAACTCTAAAAAAAATAAATTTCTAACAATATTACTAGGTATATCCTAAATCATTGACAAAGATGGAGAAACCCGGTTTCTTAGAGAAACCGGGTTTTTTGGAACTGAAAAATTTGTTACTCAATTATAAATGTTATAGTCAAATTCACACTAAAACTGCTTCATTTTGAGTTAAATTGATTGAGTTTAACTCCAAGTCACTGCAGAATATTTCGCAAGAGTTATTTGGACTTTCTATTAATTTTACCTTGTAAAGCTTAGCTCCAATTTCTTGGATTGGCGATCGCAGTAAATTGGTGATATAAAGTGCAATATTCTCAGCAGTAGGAACAACCTTCTCAAAGTATGGGATATCTTTATTGAGGAAAGTGTGATCGAATGGTTCGATCACATAATTTTCAATCACCTGATTTAGGGCAACTAAATCAACAATCATTCCAGTACGCGGGTCAATATCCCCTTTGACTGTGACTTCTAAATGGTAGTTGTGTCCATGACCATTAGGACGAGCACACTTACCGTAAATCTCGAAGTTTTCTTCAGTGCTCAAGTGAGGGTGAGCTAGTCGATGAGCAGCGCTAAAGTGAGTACTGACGGTGAGGTAAGCTTCCATTTGATTTCCTATATATTCGGCACAAAGTTCGGGATTTTCAAATATCTGTACACGCACTAAGGGCAAATAAGGTGCTAGCCGCTTCCATATAACCCGTGCAATATTTTCAGTAGTAGGTAGAGTTTGTTTAAATTCAACCCACACATCGTTGAGATAGGAAAAGTCAAGTTGGCTGGTTACTTCCCGTTTAATAATCTGTTTTACATCGGACAAGTTCAGCACCATACCATTTTCATCTAATTCTCCCTTGAGGGAGACAAATAAAATATAGTTGTGTCCATGTCCAGGAAATCGAGAGCAAGCACCAAATTTTTCAATGTTTTCTGCCTCACTCAGTTCTGGCAACCAGTACCGATGACTCGCTGAAAACTGAGCGCGACGATTTACAACACATTGCATGAGTACTCTGGAAATAAAATTTAAAAAATCTTAAAATTACTCTACTTCCAGCATAAACCAATTGTTGTTATTTGATAACCACTATCAATTTTTAACCATCAAATAACCACAGATTCCTGCGCTTCGCAGTGCAGGTGAGTAGCAATACGAAACATTTCTTGCCCTGTATGCAAGTAACTTTCATCGTAATTTAGAGGAAAATACTCTAGTTCGTCTAGTCCATCACCAATTTGGTTTAGGGAGTAGTAAAGGTGAGCAGCTGTTCTTGCTAGACTAGGAGGATTGGGCAAAGAACGAAAAGTCATCTGTGCCTGTTTTAGAGAATCTCGACAAGCTGCTAAATAATCCTGAAAGTCTTGTAAAAGTTCATCATCAAAAGGATCAGCTGCTAATTTTTCAATTTGATCGTGTAGGGAATTCAGAATCCGGCACAGGAGACGATTCACTGGTTGATATACCAGACGCATCCATTCCTCAACTTGTTCATCAGCATGCTTTGCTGTTTTGCGTGTAGCCTCGTACTGCTGTTGAGCAGCAGCAGTACGCTGCTGACGAGTCGTATTCGTACTCCTAGCATTAGGATTAGGAGTGTAACTAGGACTGGGATTAGGATAAGAATTAGGAGTACGCTGCTTTTGCGTACTGTAACTTTTTCCTTTTTGAAGAGGAGTCGTACGCAGTAGTTTTTGATCGTATTTGAAGCGATTTTGGCGATCGCCTAAGATCTCATAAGCTGCATTGATGCGAATAATTTCATCATGGTCTGCTGTCTCCTGATTACTGTCAGGATGAAACATTTTAACCAAGCGGCGATAGGCTTGCTTAATTTCTGCTTGGGTTGCATTGGGATTCACTTTGAGAGTGTCGTAGTGATTAAACTCAGCCATGACTGAAATTGATTATTGGCTAATGCTGACAGCTATCCTGGGCTCTAGATCTTGAAACAACGGTGTACTCAAATACCTTTCTCCAAAACTAGGCTGAACCATAACAATCAAACGCCCCTGGTTTTCTTGCCGTTGAGCAACACGAATTGCAGCACATAAAGCTGCTCCACTTGATATCCCAGAGAGTAGACCTTCTTCTCGTGCCAACCGCCGACCATAGGTAATTGCTTCCTCGTCGGTGACACTAATAACCTCATCTATCAATTCTACCTTAAGAACTTGAGGAATAAACCCAGCACCAATTCCTTGAATTTTATGTGGTCCAGGTTGCCCTCCAGATAAAACTTGACTATTGGCTGGCTCAACAGCGATCGCTTTAAAACTGGGTTTACGTGCTTTAATAACTTCTGCTACACCCGTAATTGTACCTCCCGTACCAACACCTGCCACAATCATATCCACTTGACCATCAGTATCTTGCCAAATTTCCTCTGCTGTGGTTTCCCGATGAATTTTGACATTTGCTGGGTTGCGGAATTGTTGCAGCATATACGCATTTGGCATGGTATCTACGATTTCTTGTGCTCGCCGAATGGCCCCACTCATACCTTCAATTCCCGGTGTGAGTTCTAGTTCTGCTCCATATGCTCTCAACATTGCCCTGCGCTCACTACTCATTGTTTCGGGCATTGTCAAAATTAATCGATAGCCCTTTGCAGCAGCGACCATTGCCAAAGCAATTCCTGTATTACCAGAGGTAGGTTCTACCAGTACTGTTTTGCCAGGAGTAATCAACCCTTTCTCTTGGGCTGTATTAATCATGCTGATGCCAATTCGGTCTTTGACCGATGCCGCAGGGTTCATACTCTCTAGCTTTACTACAATTTGTGCGACACAGCCCTCTGCTTGAGGAATCCGGTTCAACTGTACCAGAGGTGTGTAGCCTACAAGTTCTGTAATATCACGAGCTATACGCATAGTTTGTTGTTTGTCAGTGGTAAATAATCATTGGTTATTGCTCATTGGTCAATAGTCATTGGTCATTTAGTGAAGACAAAGGACAAAGACCCAAGGACAAAAACAAATGACTAAATGTAATACATAATATCCTTCTGCTGTCGTGAGTCTCGTTTTTCACAGAGATCGGCAAGCGTGTAGTTTTGCAAAATTGAGTTTGACGCTTGACGTGCTTCACACCAGATCTCTTCTATAACAGCACTTTCTACAGTTTTAGGTGTAGTGTCTTCCTCACTTGTTTGTACGTCTAACCCTTCCAAACAACCCAAAACCTCGAAGACTGTTATTTTCCAGGGGTCTCGTGCCAACAAATAACCACCTTTTGATCCCCGTTGACTCTTGACTAAACCACCACGCCTCAACGTCGCTAGTAACTGTTCTAAGTAACGTTCGGGTATGTCTTGTTTTAATGAAATCTGTCGAATTTGGAGAGGTTCTCCACTTTGGTGATGAATTGCCAATTCTAGTAGAGCAAGAATTGCGTATTCAGATTTACAGGATAGTTCCACAAGGCGATAAAAAGTTAGGAGTTGGGAGTTAGGAGTTAGGAGTTTTGAACTCATAACTCTTTACTTCTTATAGTATACTCCGGCTCTCCACTGGGGTTTGCTGTTTTCTTTACTTAAAGACAAAAAACCCCACCAATTTAGTAGTGGGGGCCATATACTTATATTTCGTAGACTATTAAATGCTGGTAACTACAAGAGCTTAGAAACAGCTTAGAAGGTGAAGGTTGTTCTCAATGTACCAATCAACACGTCATCGTTGTTGCTATTTTGACCAGGAGAGATGAGATAAATCACACCTGGGGTGATAGAGATGTTATCGCTTACACGATATTTGTAGAATCCTTCTACGTGAATGGGTGTGTCACTGCCTCCAAAACCTCTTCTGTTACGCGCATAGGGTTCTGCACCAGCGAATAAGCCCAAAACGTTACCTTTCTTACCAAGATCGGGGAAGGCTACACCACCACCGTATGTCCAGGATTGGAAGTTATCAATCCTACTGACTTTACCTGATACATCAGAATAGGTACCAAACCCACTCAGAGAGATTTTGTCGCTGAGTCGGAATGATGCTTCTACACCGTAGCTGTTAACTTCAGCCGCATTAATAACTCTGTTAGCTTGCGCCGTACCTACTACACCAAAGTTGGAAGCGATTGTTCCACCTTCATCAAAGACAGAACTTCCACCTTTGAGGTATCCATGGACGTAGGTTGCAGCTATAGCAAAGCGGTCACTCAGATTAAAGTTGATCTGTCCAAGAGCTGCATAGTTACCGTTGAAAACACCTGAACCAAGACCAGGGTTGTTTGGGTTAGACGCCAAGTAACCCAAGGTTATGGAACTTGGTCTTAAAAGACCGCCCTTGCCAAATTTGATATTGAGTGCGCCACCTGCACCACCACCAATGTTATAGATTGGGTTTCTGGAGGCGAAGGTTGACAAGGCTCCATTACCACCATCAAAGTCTTCAAAGTAAGGGTTGACAGTGGGAGCATAATCGCTATGAGTACCGCCAGTTGCAGCAATATAAAGTTGCGCTGGTCCTATGGGAACATAGTAGGACAACCAATCTAGGGAGACACTGTTATTGTTATTGGTTGTGCCATTACCAGTGATATTGAAGGTTTGAGTACCTTCAGATGTTTGGAATGCTCCTGGTCCAACTGGTCGTGTTCCTAGATCGAATTTGTTGCTGAAACCACCATTACCAGTAGCTAGACGAGTATGTAGGACGTCTTTACCTGTGAAGCTGGTTTGCAAATCTAAACGCACTCTGTCTTGTAAGACCGCGCGGTTTCTATCGCTAGAGGAATTGAGCAGAGGAGCAGATAACGCAAAGATTGCCTCTCCTGCTAGTTTTGTGGTTGTTGAGAATTGATTGGCTTCCAATTCTGCTGTGCGTGCTTCTAGTGCATCCACACGACCACGGAGAGTTGCTAACTCAGCGCTAAATTCTTCTTGTAACCGCTGCAAAGTAGCCAAGTCTTCCTTGCGTACCAAGTCAGATGTTGCTGTTGCAATCAACTCATTAACTCTATCCAAACAGGCGTTTAAACCTGCTGCAAACTCATAACGAGTCATAGCACGGTTACCACGAAAAGTCCCATTGGGATAACCAGCTATACAACCATAACGCTCAACCAAGGACTGCAATGCTTGGAATGCCCAGTCTGTAGGCTGTACGTCCGAAAACTGAGAAACTGATGTCACTTGAGACTGAGATTTGTTAGTCCCTTCGTTGCTATAGTTGTTAACTTGCTGCAGAACGTTGACATCGTTTGTCTGCGTTGATTGAGACAAGGTTTCGGACTTTTGAGCTACTTTCGTGCCGGTGGTTGAGTTTGTTAATACTGAGGCGGATGTAGAAGTTTGCAGATTGTCAGATGCTAATGCTGACGCGGATGTAGCAACTTGTTGATTTTCAGTTGGTAAAGCCTTTGTCTTGCCAGCTTCAGAGTTGTTGGAATTTTGAGCAGCGATCGCCGTCGTTGAAATCAGTAGTGTAGCTGCCAAAACCGCTGGACTAGCTACGAAAGATTTCCACAATATGTTGGACATTTTTTCTGTTCTCCTCACACCTTGTTTAGATAATTTTGTTTGCTGCAACTAAGCTTGGAGAATATATCTTCTTATTTGGAAACTATGGATGAGGCTAGATTACCTTCATTCATATTTTAGTTTTTACCAAGCTAACTGTTAGTTAAGTTAAGGTAAAAAAAATATGTCATTAACTTATGCAAAAAACAGAACTCTATATCCAGTAATTATAAAACATCTATTCTGGATGGAACTCTGCTAGTGTCGCCTTGTGAACTGTCACACATCTAACATTTCTAAACCTACTCAGTGATGGTCAGTGCAACCGTGTATTAGGTTATCAAATCTAGAAAGTAGAGGTGTTACGCAGAAATTAGCTATTACTCTTTCGTGATAACTAGCATTGAAGTCTATGGGACAGTAATAACTCAGTATTATTACTTAGATAATTTTTTTTTACAAGTTATAGCTCTGTAGTGACAACGACAATTTGCCTTATCTATACATTAGGCTTGATTTCTTGAGATGATCTTTGCCAAATCGAAATCCTTTTGCGTCAAACCACCTGCATCATGTGTTGTAAGTGTGAGCTTAACTCTGTTATATGAAATTTCGATATCTGGATGATGACCTGCTGACTCTGCAGGTTCAACAAGTTGATTCACAAAGTTGATTGCCTCGACAAAGTCCTTAAAAACAAGGTTAAGTTGTAACTTAGACTTTTCCAAAGTCCAGTTTGATAAAGTGCTTACTTGTTCTTGGATTTCTTGTTCAGTAAGTAGCTTTGCCATCTCAAACTTTCCCCTTGTTATTTTATTGTTCTCAGGCTGTTGGTGAATAACAAAGTCTCCATAAATAACTATCCGCTCATACATTAGATCAAGGGACCTAATTTATGAGCGGTCTAGCGGGTCTTCAGGTTGTAACCAGACTGCCGGAAGGAACTCCAAACTAGCCTAGCTACTTGGTTTTACTTAAGTCTTTGCAAGAAGACTAAAGCTAACTTTTAGAGAACAGCCCCGGCACACAGCCGGCTTGCTACAACCTGATGACCCATGCATTTACTACTTTCTATCATGGGCATCACCTCCTTGTTGCCTAAGCGGTCTTAGTCTCAAAAAGGCAGAGCTTGTGGCTCTGGTTTTATCTACTCATTAATACTAGCACATCTATTTGGGAATAATGATAGTGCTTAGTTGTTAGTTGATGATTTTTTTGCTGCAGCCGTCCAGAAGCCATAACACTCTTGAATCACGCGTGAAAAATGAGAATCCCGATTTCTTGAAGAAACCGGGATTCTGAGACTTTGAATTTTTACAACTCCTATACGAATTGCTATGTGAATTGAAAAGCCCCCACTGATCAGTGGGGGCTTTTTTAACTATGAAATATCGAAGATTTCAGAGTTATTACAGAGCATTACCGCGAGGTAGAACTTCCTCAGGGAATACAAAATGTTCGTGAGGCTGATCTTGAGGAGCCATCCAAGCGCGGATACCCTCGTTGAGCAAAATGTTCTTAGTATAGAAAGTTTCAAATTCAGGGTC